>JBJXFD010000253.1:0-15089 GCA_046153985.1 Saprospiraceae bacterium | reverse complement strand
GACAGAATTCAGCACCAGCTCGTGCTCCGGATTCCGGCTGGTAAATTCGATACGCTCCTAAATAAAATTTCGGCCAGTGCCAAAAAACTCGACAGCAAAAACATCAGCGCCCAGGATGTTACTGAGGAGTTTATTGACGTTCAGGCGCGTTTAAAAACCAAAAAAGAACTCGAAAAACGCTACCTGGAATTGCTGAAACAGGCAAAAAAAGTGGACGAAATCCTGAACATCGAGCGGGAAATCGGTACACTCCGCAGTGATATCGAATCCATCGAAGGCCGGTTGAAATACCTGACCGACAGGGTTTCTTTCGGCACCCTGACGGTGACGTATTACCAAAAAACGACGGCCTCCTTCGGCTTCGGTTCAAAATTCGGGCAAGCCCTCCGAAGCGGCTGGACCAACCTGGGCTGGTTTGCCATCGGACTCACCAGCTTGTGGCCGTTTATCGTGCTGGGGTTGGTTTTGTTTTTTGTGATCAGGGGGATACGGCGCCGTAAAAAGTCCTGAAAGGAAGCCATGCAAGCCTATTGGCCTTCTGAAAAAAATTGACATGGAGTCTCGCGGACTATAAAGACAGATACTATTTGTCGTATTGGTGCAAGTCCAAATCCTCGATCATGCCCGCAATTTTTTCTCCATAGTTTGGATCGGTGGCGTAGCCTGCCTTTTTCAAACCATAAGACCACCCTTTGTAGTCGTGGCTTTTCAGGTCGAACAGGTGCTTGTAGCGCTTGTTGTGGTAAAGCATGAGGCTGTGTGCGCGGTAGCTTTCCCACGGGCTTTTGTACGTGCGGAAAAAATCTTTATGCGAATCGTCGGTGTAATTGCTGCAATGTCCGCGGCGGCAATTGCGCGAAAAACATTTGATGCCAAAATGGTTGTTGTTGCGGGTCGCCAAAGAGCTTTCCCCAACGTTGCTTTCCAGCAAGCCCTGCGCCAGGGTCACACTGGCCGGAATGCCAAATTTTTTCATTTCGGTTTGCGCAACCGCTGCAAAACGTTTCACATACGCAAATTGCTTTTGTCGTTTGGTTTCCCGGTCTTTCGACGGCGCTTTCGAATCCGAAAAGCTCAGGTTCGAAAAGGTGTTGGCTAAATTGTGATCGGGCTTTGAAGCCGATGCTTTTTCTTTTTGCACCGGCGCAGGCGCGCTTTCCAACAGGGAAGTATTCAATGCTCTGGGAACATTGGTCGTTTCAGCTTCAGCTTCTAAATAGGCTTCTTCCGGCACGGCGTCATACAGACTGGCCTGGGCGGAATTCAGATTCAGGTTGATGCTGACATCTTTGCTTTCCAGCAGGAATATGGCCAAGCCCAGCAAAAAGGCCCGGAACCAATAGCGGCGGACATAAACTTCTGCCTGGAGTTGGAGCGATTGCATCTTGCGCTGCGCTGCATGCTGGATGCGGACGATACTTTTGTTCATTTTCGACATCGGGTATGAGTTTGAATGCACAAATAAACAAATTGTTGTTTTAATAAACAAACAAAAAGTTTATAAAATAAAAAACTTTTCATTTGCGCAAAACTTGAAAAGGTTACCGCGCGTTTGAACAGGCAGTCTTTTATCTTTGCAGCCCGCTGGAAGTCAGCAGGCTATTGTGACCTAAAAAATTTGTTTTGAATAAGCGATTTCTCAACCTGTTCAAATTCCTGCTCTTCCTGAGCATCGGCGCAGGTATCCTCTATTATGTATACGTGAAACAGGACGCTGCTTACCGCGAGGATTGCGGTCTGAGAAACGTGCCTGCAGACGAATGCAGCCTTATTCAAAAGGTGATTGCAGACTTCGGCATCGTCAATTATTGGTGGATCCTGCTGGTAATTATTGCTTTTGCCATCAGCAATATCAGCCGGGCCATCAGGTGGAATATGCTCCTTGGCGCCCTTGGCTACCGCCCTCGCCTGATCAATGGGTTCATGACCATCATGATCGGCTATTTCACCAACCTCGGCCTGCCCCGCGCGGGGGAAGTCATCCGGGCGGGAACGATGGCGCGCTACGAACGCATCCCAGCCGAAAAAGTCATGGGCACCGTCGTGGCTGACCGGGTGGTGGATGTCCTTAGCATCCTGGTGATGTCGGCGCTGGCTTTGTTGCTTGAATTTGATAAACTATGGAACCTGATGGGGCCCTATTTTCAAAGGTTCTGGGGAAACCTGACCAGCAACGGCTTAGTGCTGGCATTGGTGCTGGCGGCTGCCGCAGGTTTTTTTGCCTTAGTATACAAGTTTAGAAACCGCCTTGCGCAAAACGCCCTATTCCGGAAAATTGCCAAGCTTGCCACCGGACTCTGGCAGGGGGTACAAACGGTTCGGCAACTCGACCGGCCCTGGGTATTCCTTTTCCACAGCATCAACATCTGGGTGATGTTTTTTACCATGACCTATCTTTGTTTTTTGGCGTTTGGTCCCACGGCTCATTTGTCTATGACGGCGGCGCTTGTGGTATTCACCCTCGGTACCTGGGGCATGGTGGTGCCTTCTCCGGGCGGCATGGGTACGTTTCACCTGCTGGCGCAAATTGGCCTGACGGCTTATGGCTTAAGTGGAGACAATGCTTTCTCCTGGGCCAATATTTCGTTCTTTTCCGTGCAATTGGGCAGCAATATTTTACTCGGTTTGCTGGCCATGCTGCTGCTGCCGGTCATCAATAAAAATTATGTGCCTTATGGAAGTGCTGCCTGAAATTGCCGCTAAAATCATGGATTGGCCGCGGGCTCAACAGCGCTGTGCCGCCTGGAAAGATGCTGGAGAAACTGTCGTCTTCACCAACGGCTGTTTCGATATCCTGCACTACGGGCACTTGCACTATCTGGCGCAGGCCCGCGATTTGGGCGACCGCCTGATCGTGGGCATGAATGCGGCAAGTTCGGTGAGCCGGTTGAAAGGACCGCACCGCCCGATCAACGACGAAACCACCCGCACGATGCTGATGGCTTCGCTGGTTTTTGTAGATGCAGTGGTGCTTTTTGAGGAAGACACGCCGCTCGGGCTTATCCAGTTGCTGCTGCCTGACGTTTTGGTGAAAGGCGGCGATTGGCGACCCGATCAGATCGTAGGCTCAGAAGTTGTGCTGGAACACGGCGGGCAGGTGCTGAGTTTGCCTTTTATTGAAGGCTATTCGACAACCGCCATTGAAGAGAAAATCCGCAGCTGGTGAACTGCCATAGCAGGGACATGTTGGTATTACATAGTACTTTTTACCACCTAAAGTATATAAGGTTTTCACGGCTTGGCGGGACAGCAAACATTGACGAATACAATGCTATGTGCTCTATGTGAAAACCCCTATGTGAACTATTGTGGTAAAAAATAAAAAAACTATGTGGTAGAAAAACAAAACTATGAAAATCAAGGAACTCATCAACTGGTTAGAAAGCGTGGCGCCGCCCGCCTATCAGGAAAGCTACGACAATTCGGGCTTGATCGTGGGCAACCCGGAAGCGGAAATAAAAGGCGTACTCACCAGCCTTGATGCAACAGAAGCTATTGTAAAAGAGGCAATTGAAAGAGGGTGCAACGTCATTGTCGCACACCACCCGATCGTATTTAAAGGGCTGAAACAACTCATAGGACAAAACTACGTGGAGCGCACCATCATTGCGGCCATCAAAAATGATGTTGCCATTTATGCCATCCACACCAATTTGGACAACGTGTTTCACCAGGGGGTGAATGGCAAAATCGCTGAAAAAATAGGTTTAAAAAACACGGCGATCCTGGCGCCGAAGCGCGAGCTGAAAAAGCTGAGCGCAACGCTGCCTGCGGAGCTTGCCGTTCAGTCTCAAGAGGCCGTTCGAGCGCTTGGCATGGCCGTACAAGCCGACCTTTTTGCCGGCCAAAAGCTGGAAGTCGTTTTTAATGGCCCAGCGCAGGCTGCAATTTTAAACGCTTTGCGCAACACTTTGGGCCAAGCGCCTGTTTATGATGTAGTTGCCCTTGAAAATAAAAGTATGGAAGTGGGCTCAGGTTTGATCGGAACCTTAGCGGAAGCGATGCCCGAACCGGAATTTTTGCAGCATTTGAAAACCGTGATGCAGGCGGGCTGTGTCCGGCATACCCGCTTGTTGGGGCGCAAGGTGCAGCGGGTTGCCGTTTGTGGTGGCGCGGGCAGCTTCCTTTTGGGACAGGCCATTGCGCAACAAGCGGACGTTTTTGTGACCGGAGACTACAAGTACCACGAGTTTTTTGACGCAGACGGGCGCACGGTCATTGCCGACATCGGCCATTTCGAGAGCGAGCAGTATACGATTGATTTAATTTATGAAATAATTTCGGGCAAATTTTCTACTTTTGCGCTTCATTGCGCGAAAACCAACACCAACCCGGTTCTATATCTTTGATTTGCAAGCGCTAAGCCTCGGGATTAGCCTTGTGGAATTTCATAAGCATCCAGTCAAATATTGTATAAAATATGTCAGCAGCAACACAGGAACTAACGGTAGAAGAAAAACTTCGCCAACTTTTTAATCTGCAACGCATTGACTCCCAGATTGATGAAATCCAAATCATGAAAGGCGAACTGCCGATGGAAGTCAGTGATCTGGAAGACGAAATCGCCGGGCTTCAAACCCGCATTGATCGCCTGCAAAGCGTTGTTACCGAAATGGAAAGTGATCTGTCGAAATACCATGCGCAGATCAAGGAAGCTGAAATGCTCATTCAGCGCTACCAGGCGCAGTTGGACAATGTGAAAAACAACCGGGAGTTTGAAGCGCTTACCAAAGAATTGGAAATGCAGCGATTGGATATCCAGTTGAAAGAAAAGAAAATCCGCGCTGGCGAAATCGAACTCGACAACAAACGCGATACCCTGAAAGGCACGGAAGACCGCATCGAAAAGAAGAAAAAAGAGTTGGATGCGAAAAAGGTTGAGCTGAACCAGATCATCGAAAAAACAGACCAGGAAGAAAAAACCCTGCGTGGTCTATCTATGGCAGCACGGGAACACGTGGAAGAGCGCCTCATCCGCGCTTACGACAAAGTGCGCACTTCCTACCGCAACGGCCTTGCCGTGGTGACGGTTGAACGGAATTCCTGCGGCGGTTGCTTCAACAAAATTCCGCCTCAGCTCCAATTAGAAATCGCACAACACAGAAAAATCATTGCCTGCGAACACTGCGGCAGGATTTTGGTTGATAGTTTAATACTCGGAACTGACGGGGAATAATTCCCGGGAAGTTGGCACATAAGCAAGAGGCAAAGTGCAAATTGGCAAGGGGCAAAGTGCAAGAGACAAGGGGCAAATAGGCAAGAGGCAAAAGGCAATAATTCGAAAGTTTCATCGTACTTAACTTGCCAATTTGCCCCTTGCCTCTTGCCAATTTGCCTTTTACAGATACCGGACATTTTGAATTTGATCAAACACATCATCATCCCACGAACTTGCCGTCCAATGCTTACGATTGGGTGCTTGCTGTGCCTTTTGCTGGCGCCGGATGATGTGTTTGCAACCCGGTTTGAATACACCCAGCAAGCCAAAGAAGCTTACCGCAAGGCCACCAGCCTCCGACTTTTCGAGGCCACCAATACCCTCGCGCAAATGCGCAGCCAGGATCCTGGCAACCTGATCGTTTACCACATCGAAGATTACATTGACTTTTTCCAGGTCTACCTCAGCGACGACGAAGCGCTCTACAACCGCCTGAAAAAAAAGCGGGATGCGCGCTTA
Organism: Saprospiraceae bacterium; assembly: GCA_046153985.1. Classification (GTDB taxonomy): domain Bacteria; phylum Bacteroidota; class Bacteroidia; order Chitinophagales; family Saprospiraceae; genus JABWAJ01. Next base: position 9,412 of record JBJXFD010000253.1, on the reverse strand, counting down.
GAGATCGTGGCCCGCGGCGACAAGCGCTCTCCGTATTACCTGTATGTACAAGCGGACATCCGGCTGCACTGGGCGTTGCTTCGACTGCGCTTCGGGGAATACCTCGGCGCCTTCAGCGAGGTCAACAAAGCGCACAAATTGCTGCAAAAGAACCGTGAGCTTTTCCCCAACTTCATGCCCAACCTGAAGAACCTCGGCATTTTGCACGCCATGGTGGGCACCATCCCCGACAATTACCAGTGGGGCGTGAAGCTGCTGAGCAGCCTGAAAGGCTCCATCGCCCAGGGCAAGCAGGAATTGGAAACCGTGCTGGCTTATGCCAGGCACAACGATTTCCTGTTTGAAGAAGAGACCATTGCGCTCTACTCTTTCCTGTTGCTGCACTTAGACAACGACAAAGAAGGCGCCTGGAAAGTCATTCGCTCCGGCAAGCTGCGCCCACAATCCAATCCACTGCACTGTTTTGCTATTGCCAACATCGCCATGCGTGCCGGATACAACGATGCGGCCATCCGGGCGCTGGAACTCCGCCCGCGCAGTCGCACCCTCCAGCCTTTCCCCTACCTTGACTACATGCAGGGCTTGGCCAAATTGCGGCGCTTAGACGGCAATGCAGGCTTGCACTTCCACAAATACCTCAACACCTACAAAGGCAAGTTTTTCATCAAGGAAAGCCACCAGAAATTAGCCTGGTGCGAACTCCTGCAAAATCGCCCGGACGGCTACCTCAAATTCATGAAAACCTGCGCCGAAAAAGGCGGCGCCATCGCCGGCGGGGATAAAAGCGCGCTCCGGGAAGCCCAGGCTGGGAAAGTCCCGAATGTCGTGCTGCTGAAAGCCCGCCTCCTGTTCGACGGCGGGTATTACCAAAAAGCGCTCGACCTGCTCCGGGGTAGAAATGCCAACATGTTTGCCGAAAAACGCGAGCGCCTCGAATTCACCTACCGCATGGGCCGCATCCTGCACGGCCTCAAAAAAGATGCCGAAGCCCTTGTTTTTTACCAGCTCACCATTACGGAAAGTAAAACCGACCCTTCCTTTTTTGCCTGCAACGCAGCCCTCCAGATCGGCCTGATCTTCGAAGTCCGCCACGACAAAGTCAAAGCCAGGCAGTACTACCAACTCTGCCTCAGCCTGCATCCTGATGAGCACGATACTGCGCTGCACCAGCAGGCGAAAGCGGGGCTGGGAAGGATGAGGTGATTTATGAATTGTATTCACATCACTTTACAACTCACTTGGCGCCTCGTGTAATACTAAAAGCAATACGGCCTACCTGACCCTCGTTTGCAGCAGGAACCTTCTCTTCGCATCGTGCCTTTAATACCTGCCGAAGTGCAAAAAAATCAAAAATAAACATCGAAAAAAATGGACATCGCACCGCTGATTCAGGAAATCCGCGACTTCCTGCACACAACCTTTGCAGAAATTGACTTGTGGTTTGACAAAGACCCTGATTTGCGCAATTACCAACCTAAAAACGGCGGCTGGACCATCAACCAAATCCTGGAACACATCGGGCTAACCAACCACTTCCTGCTGATTCTCATTGATAAAGGAACACAAAAAGCCCTAAACAACGCCAATGATCTTGATTTGAAAACCGCTTTGAAAAACTACCATTTCCACAAAGATCAACTGACGGAAATCGGGCTACACAAATCATTTGACTGGATCAGACCCGAACACATGGAACCCAAAGGGGAAAAAACTTTGTCTGAAGTCAGAGCGCAACTTAAGCAACAGTTTGAACACTGCCTGAACTGCCTGGATCAATTAAAAAATGGCGAAGGCGTGCTGCACAAAACCACCATGACCGTCAATAACCTGGGAAAAATTGACGTTTACGAATACCTTTACTTCCTGAGCCAGCACGGCCAGCGGCACCTGACGCAAATGAGAAGGAATGCCGAAGCATACATTCCGTTAAACCTATCGGCATGAAATTGCTGGCGCGATGGCGGTAACTGAGCTGGCGGCTGAGCGACTTGTACTGAGCGAAGTCGAAGTAAGTCGAAGTCAAGTCGAAGTTCCGGCCTCGTGTCTACTATTCAAAGGGCTCTGCCCGGTTCAAACCTTAACAACAATCCGTAAACATAACCCATGATTTTAAACATCACAACAACCCACCAACCAGCCACCGACCTCGGTTATTTGCTGCACAAACACCCAGATAAATTCCAGTCGGTGGAATTATCCGTAGGGAAAGCCCATGTCTTTTACCCTGAAAGCAGCGTAGAAAAAACAACCATCAGCCTGTTGCTCGACATTGATCCGATCGCGCTGGTGCGGAGCGCGCGAAACTTAGGCAGCGAAAGTTTTTCGTTGGGGCATTACGTGAACGATCGCCCTTACGTGGCTTCTTCTTTCCTGAGTGTGGCTTTGGCGAAAGCCTTTTCTTCTGCACTTAACGGCAAATGCAAAGACAAACCAGAATTGGTGGAGGTTCCTTTTCCTTTTGAAGTCAGCATCCCCGTACTGCCGGCTCCGCGAGGCGGAGAACTCCTCATCCGGAAGTTTTTTGAACCCCTCGGGTACGAAGTTGAATTAACGAGACACGAACTTGACTCCGTTTTCCCGGAATGGGGTTCCAGCAAATACTACGCGCTGAAACTTCGGCATACCATCACCACCAAAGCGCTGTTGACGCATTTGTACGTGCTGATTCCGGCCCTCGACAACGACAAGCACTATTTTGTCAGCCGTTCCGAAATAGACAAGCTGCTGGAAAAAGGCGAGGGCTGGTTAAAAGACCACCCGGAGCGGGAGCAAATCATCCGGAGGTACCTCATTAACCTGAATTCGCTTTCGCGCCAGGCCCTTGAAACCCTCAGCGAAGGCGAACCCATTGAGCCCATTGAAGAAGTTGTGGACGGCGCCGAAACGAATGCCAAAAAGGGAACCCTCCACGACAAAAGGATAAAATTAGCCGCTGAAAAATTAGCGGAATCGGGCGCAGTGCGGGTGCTGGACCTGGGCTGCGGCGAAGGCAAACTGATCAGGCAGTTGCTCAAAAACAAACAGTTCACTGAAATTGCGGGCATGGATGTTGCTTACAGCGAATTGCTCAAAGCCAAAGAACGCCTGCATTTTGATGAAATGGCGCCCAAACAAAAGGAAAGGATCAAACTGTTCCAGGGTTCGCTCACCTACCGCGATCAACGGTTGGAAGGCTACGACGCTGCTGCTGTTGTTGAAGTGATTGAGCATTTGGACCTGAACCGGCTGAAAGCGTTCGAGCGGGTACTTTTTGAGTTTGCAAAACCCAAAACCATTGTGCTCACTACCCCAAACAAAGAATACAATGTCGTGTGGGAAAAATTGGACGCCGAAACCATGCGGCACGACGACCACCGCTTTGAATGGACGCGTCCCGAGTTTGCAAGCTGGGCCGAAAGCATTGGGAAAAGATACAATTACACCGTGGAACTGTTGCCCGTTGGAGACGAAGTTGAAAACGCAGGCGCCCCTTCACAAATGGCAATTTTTACTTATGGAAATTAAAATCCCCGAATTTTCCTTCGTCGTTTTGATTGGCGCTTCTGGCTCGGGCAAGAGCAGTTTCGCCAAAAAGCATTTCAAAAGAACGGAAATTCTTTCTTCCGACGAATGCAGGGCATTGGTTTCGGACGACGAAAACAACCAGGCCGCAACCGACGACGCCTTCGAGGTGCTGTTTTACATTGCCGGCAAACGGCTGAAAAATGGGCTGCTTACCGTCATTGACGCAACCAACACCCAGAAACCATCCCGCAACGCGCTGATTCAATTAGCCAAAACCTACCATTGTTTGCCCGTTGCAATTGTGCTGGATTTACCAGAAGACGTTTGCGAAGCCCGAAACAAGCTGAGGCCCGACCGGAAGTTCAAAGGCCACGTGATCCGGCAGCAGCAGCAACAGTTGAGAAAGGCTTTGCGCGGATTAAAAAAAGAAGGCTTCCGAAGTGTTGCTGTGCTCCATACCCAGGAGGAAGTGGACGCTGTGACCGCCATTACGCGTGAAAAGCTGTACAACGATAAAAAGAACGAATCGGGGCCGTTCGACATCATTGGCGATGTCCACGGATGCTTTGAAGAGCTGTGCGAACTGCTTACTGCGCTGGGTTACGGGATCAACAAGATAGAAGCGGATGACCGCAATTTTGGTTTTAACGTGACGCCTCCGCAGGGTAGAAAAGCCATTTTTGTGGGGGATTTGATAGACCGGGGCCCGGATTCTCCCGGCGTCTTGCGCTTAGTGATGAGCATGGTGCATTCCGGCGCTGCGTACTGCGTTCCCGGAAACCACGATTTGAAATTAGAAAAATACCTCAGCGGAAAAGAAGTCCAGCTCAAACATGGACTGGAGGTCACCGTACAGCAGTTGGAAAGCGAAACTGCCGAATTCAAGGGGTTGGTCAGAACCTTCCTTTACAGCCTCATCAGCCACTACGTTTTTGACCGGGGCCGTTTGGTCGTTGCGCACGCAGGGATCAAAGAAGAGATGCAGGGCAGGGGTTCTGCCGCGGTAAGAAATTTCTGTTTGTATGGCGAAACCTCCGGAGAAACTGACGAATTCGGCCTGCCTGTGCGATACAATTGGGCTAAAGACTACCGGGGTCAAGCGAAGGTCGTTTATGGCCATACGCCAGTTCCGGAGCCGGAGTGGCTGAACCGCACCATAGACATTGACACGGGCTGCGTATATGGCGGGAAATTAACAGCGCTGCGCTACCCGGAAGAGGAATTGGTGGCGGTGAAAGCGAAACAGGTCTATTGCGAACCGAAAAGGCCCATCGGTTACCACAGCGATCTTGCAAAAATGAGTTCGCAACAGGAATACGACGACTTGCTGAACATCGAAGACGTCACCGGCAAAAGAATCGTTCAGACCAGGCTGCGGAGCAACATCACCATCCAGGAAGAGAACTCGATTGCGGCACTGGAGGTAATGAGCCGCTTCGCCATCAACCCCAAGTGGCTGATTTATTTGCCACCCACGATGTCGCCCTGCGCCACGAGCGAGCTGCCGGAGTATTTGGAACACCCCTTTCAAGCGCTGAATTATTACAAAAAACGGGGCGTTGAAAAAGTCATTTGCGAAGAAAAGCACATGGGTTCGCGGGCTATTTTGGTCTTGTGCAAGGATGAAGCGACCGCCGTAAACCGCTTTGGCATTGCGAACGAAGGCGCGGGCGTTTGCTACACCCGAACCGGCAGAAATTTTTTCAATGACGCAGCCCTTGAGCAGGAATTCCTTGCCCGGGTAATCAGCGCCCTGACGGCAAGTGGTTTTTGGGACACCTTCCAAACCGATTGGGTCTGTTTGGATGCAGAGTTGATGCCGTGGTCGGCCAAAGCCCAGGCGTTGTTAAAAGACCAGTACGCAGCCGTTGGCGCTGCAGCGCGGGCGGCCCTTCCCGAAGTTGAACAAGCCCTGAAACAGGCCATGGAACGGGGCATTGAAGACGCGATGCCTGCCCTTCAGCATTTCAACAGGAAAAATGAATCCATTTCAAAATACATCAAAGCCTACCAGCACTACTGCTGGCCGGTGAACAGCGTTGACGACTACAAGCTTGCGCCTTTCCACATTTTGGCGACCGAAGGTCAGGTTCACACCAACAAACACCACGAATGGCATATGGAAAATATCGCCGCGATTTGCCGTTGCGACCCCAGGCTACTCCTTCCGACGCCCTATAAAATTGTGGATTTTCAGGACGAAACAAGTTACGCAGACGCTGTGAGCTGGTGGGAACAACTCACCGAAAAAGGCGGGGAAGGCATGGTAGTGAAACCGTATGATTTTATTGCCCACGGAAAAGAAGGCCTGCTGCAACCCGCCGTAAAATGCAGGGGCAGCGAATACCTTCGGATTATTTACGGCCCCGAATACGACCTGCCCGGAAACCTTGAACGCCTGAAAAGCAGAAACCTTTCGCGAAAGCAATCATTGGCGTTGCGAGAGTTTGCATTGGGCGTGGAAGGGCTGGAACGGTTTGTGAGGAAAGAACCGTTGAGGCGCATCCACGAAAGCATTTTTGGCGTATTGGCACTGGAAAGTGAGGACGTGGATCCGCGCTTGTAGCCGTACTTCGCTGCAATAGGTTTTCCTGTCAATCGGGACAAGTAGTGCCACCCAGAGCTGTTAGCTTTTTGAAAGCTAACAGCTCTAAAAACAGCCCTTGCTGGCGCGAGGCTCCGGCCTCGTGTCTACTATTCAAAGGGCTCTGCCCCCTTGCTGGCGCGAGGCTCCGGCCTCGTGTCTACTATTTAAAGGGCTCTGCCCCCTTGCTGGCGCGAGGCTCCGGCCTCGTGTCTACTATTCAAAGGGCTCTGCCCGTTCCCTACCAAAACAAGTGCTTCTTCTTTTTCTTTTGCCCTGCCATTGAATCCTGTGCCGCTTTTAAGCCTTTACGGATGCTCAGGCTGTCAATTTGGCGGTAAAGCGAGTCTGGTGGGAGCACCATAGGAGTATATAAATGTTGGTTAACTGTATCTGCATCCGTTGGCATACTGGTGGATTTAGCAGGCAGTAATGGCCAGTCAAAATGCGCTTGTTCCGGACTGGTGACTGGTGTGGTAAGCGTTTGCATTTCGGTCCGTGCTTCCGTATTTGGCGTAACCGGTATGGAAAACTGCCCAGCGCCTTCCGGGCCAATTTTCGGAGAACCAGACAACTCCCGTGCAACAACGCCCCTCGTCGGCCTTAGTGCCGGATTTGCCGAAGGAACAGCTGCCAAAAAAACAAAAACAAGCAGGGCGCCAAGAAATCGGACAAATGAGGGTTTGGCCGCGTTGGGGGTCAGGTCAGAAACGCGTGTGCCAGAAACAGGCGCACCAACCGGATTTGCCTCGTCGAGCATCGCCTGAAGGACATCCCAATGAGCCGGATCGAAAGCAACCGGAATCCCGGATTCCTGTTCCCGAAAATATGCATCTACCGGGTGTTGTTCCGGCACCGGAGTTTCCTTTTTCATAACGCAGTAGTTTGACGAAGTAAGCCTTGAAGTTGTTGACGAGCTGAATGCAGGCGCCACTTCGAATGGGTTTCCGTAATGCCGAGTTGCGCGCTGATCTCCTGATGTGAGTACCCTTCCAGCGCAAACAGGTTGAACACAGTAGCCGTCATCAATGGCAATTGTTTCAGTAAATGGAGGATGTTTTCCACAGCTTCTTCCCGCTCCGAAGCGGGTAGTTCGCCGGGGTCCATCGCAGCTTCCAAGGTTTCGTGCCTTTTGAAAGCAGGATTTGCTTTGATGAAGTCGAGCGCTTCATTTACTATGATACGGCGAATCCACCCGCCAAAATTGTTTTCCGAACCTGTGAATTGGTCAATTTTGGTGAAAACCTTAAAAAAACCGCGATTCAGGATGTCGGCGGCATCGTCGGCGTTCGGCGCATAGCGCAGTGCCACCCGCATCAGCGTGGGGTAACAAAGCCGGTACAATCCGGCTTGTGCAGCCCGATCGTGCCGCCGGCATCCTTCCAGAATCGCTTCAGTAATCTGCATCGTCGTTCGTTTTCAGAAAAACAGGGAACCGCGTGCGGCGAAGTTATGCCAGGTTCTTTTATCAATCAAATCGCCGCTCTCCACATTGTAAATATTTCCGCTGCTGAGTTGGTAACCTAAGTCGAACATCAATCCGGCGTTGCGCAGGACGTTGACCCGAAAAGCAATCGAGGGATTGAAAAACACACCGTCGGTGATGCGGATGTTATTGCTCAACCCGCTGTCGAATTGCTCATCGTCTACGCTGATGTTGTATCCGGCGCTCAGGGCCAGGAATGTAGCAAAACGGCCTTTCGGAGACTCCGATATTTTAAATTTGAAATCTGCTGTGATCGGGATGATCTGCTGATTGGGAAAGGTATTGCTGCTCGTTTGATGGATGAATTGCACGCCAAGCCCTGCCTGCCAACGGTCGCCAAAGCTGCGTCCGACGCCCATGCCAATACCAACCAGGGAATATTTGCCGCCGCCGATGTAGCAATTCAGCATGGCGACGTATCGGTTTGTGTTGAAGCGCTTTTCCGGCGCTGTGGGTCTGGTTGTATTTTCAGGAAGTGTTGAGTTTGCCGGCGCTACAATTTTTACGATCCGGTCAATGGCGTCCATTGAAAATTGAAGGGTATCGCGTTCGGGCAAGCGCAGCAGGCGGATGTATTCGCCCGGTTTTTGTTCGATCACAATGCCCTGATGCGACAGCCCGCTCGTCAGGTAAACGATGTCCTGCGCGGCCTGGGCGCTCAACTGGTTTTTGGGCAAACCGCAAAAAATGATACATAAAGCAATGAGGTAACGCATGGTTGTTAAATTAAATGGGTGAATGATGCTGTACCGGACGTCCATTAATCGTACTTTCGTATGGATGACGATAGCAAGAAGGGAAAGGTTAGAGCGGTGGGTGTTTTTTTTACCCTTTTCTTAATTTCAGACAGCATTGTTTTTTTGTTGGCCTGTCCGCAACAAACAAATCCGAAAAGTATGAACATCAAAGCCAGTATCTACGACTTTTTCGCCTATACCATCCCCGGTGGGCTCCTGTTGCTGCTTGTGCTGCATGGCCTGAAAACATTCGGAGTGGCGGATTACTTTTCAACGGCCCTCAACGGTGGATTTTCAGCCCTTCTCTTTGGCGGCCTGGCAGCCTACCTCATCGGGTTTGTTTTTGATCCGATTATGGGGTATGCCGCCAAATTGTATCCGCCGCCCCAGGAACCTTACCTTGCTGCTTTTGAACAACTAAAAAAGCGAAACTCCGAACTGGATACCCGGCACATTAATCCGTCCGACTGGGCGATCTGGTTTGCGACCATCCGGCGGGAAAGTCTGGAAGCTGCGTTTGAAATTGATCGGTTTTTTGCTTATTCCAAAATGATGCAGGGCATTTGCATCGCTGCGGTGCTGGCTTTTTTACAAATGATCATCTACCTGGTGTTTGGAAAAATATCAGCCGGGTATCTCCTCCTCGTGCCCGTTTTGGCCGTTTTTGCCTGGTCTTCCATCCGGCAATCGCATAAATTCAAAAGGTGGTTTTTTATTATGATTTACGAGGCGGTGATTTCGAGGAATCCACCGTTTACGAAGCCAAACGCAGGAGCACCTGAAAAATAATGAATGTAGACTGGTTACTTGATTACCACCCGGTGTGGTTGGCGCTTGTTGCAACACTGTTTACCTGGAGTGTTACCGCATTGGGTGCAGCCACGGTCTTTTTCTTTAAGACAATCAACAGAAAAGTTTTGAACGCCATGCTGGGTTTTTCAGCAGGGGTTATGATTGCAGCCAGTTATTGGTCGCTGTTAAAACCAGCCATTGCGTTGGCAGAAGCAAATGGAGATAAGGCATGGGTTCCGGCTGTCGTCGGATTTCTATCAGGCGGCGCCTTTTTATTGTTAATTGATAAAATATTGCCGCATTTACATC
>JBJXFD010000242.1:0-33031 GCA_046153985.1 Saprospiraceae bacterium | reverse complement strand
GCTTCAGTCAGCGGTTCAAATCCAACTAATTTACCGCCAGGTACTTATTCCGTTACTGTGACGCAAACGGCTACGGGATGTATGGACGACGCGTCCGTAACATTAAACCCCAGCGCTACCATTACGGCTACCGCGACGCCTACTCAGCCGACCTGCGGTATGAACAACGGTTCCATCAGCGTATCGCCTTCGGGTGCAGGATATACCTATGTTTGGAGTCCCGGCTCCTTGAGCGGGTCCAATCCAACGAACCTTGGGCCGGGTACTTATTCGGTGACCATTACAGAAACTGCCAGTGGTTGCATGGACGATGTTTCTGTGACCTTGAACCCCAGTGTGCCTATTACAGTCACAGCGACGCCCACTCAACCTACTTGTGCGCTGAACAATGGTTCCATCAGCGTTTCGCCTTCTGGTGGAGGGTATACCTATGTCTGGAATCCGGCTTCCGTTTTTGGTCCCAACCCTACGAATCTGGCGCCGGGGAGTTATTCAGTTACCGTTACAGAAACGGCGACCGGATGTATGGGTAGTACTGCGGTGACCCTGAATCCAAGTTCTCCGGTTGTGGTTAGCCTTACGGTCAACCAACCCACCTGTGGGCAAAACAATGGATTAATTAGCGTAATGCCTTTTGGACCTGGCTATACCTATACCTGGAATCCGGCCACAATAAGTGGTTCTGCGGGGGTCAACTTACCCCCCGGGACTTATTCAGTTACGGTTACACAGATTGATGGCGGGTGCATGGACGATGCTTCGGTTACCCTGAATCCAAGTTCGCCTCCCGCTGCAAATGCCACCGCAAATCCTGCTGCAATTTGTGAGGGCGGATCCACACAATTGACGGCTACGGGCGGCGGAACTTACACCTGGAGTACAGGGCAAAGCAGCGCTATGATCACCGTTTCCCCTGCAGCAACGACCACCTATTCGGTTACTGTAAATAACAGCGGATGCGCTGCAGTGGCCAACGTGACCGTCACTGTAAATACCGTAACTGCTACTGCGACTGCCAGTCCCGCCACAGCATGTTCCGGAGATCCGGTGCAATTGACGGCTACTGGCGGCGGTACCTACGCCTGGAGTACCGGTCAAACGGGCTCAATGATCACCGTGAATCCGACCGCGACGACCACTTATTCCGTAACGGTCACCAACAATGGCTGTACCGATGTTGCCAACATGACCGTGACGGTCAATTCCGTAACTGCTACTGCGACTGCCAGTCCTGCCACAGTATGTTCAGGAGATCCGGTGCAGTTGACGGCTACTGGCGGCGGCACTTATAGTTGGAGTACCGGTCAAAGCACTGCCATGATTACTGTGAATCCGACTGCGACGACGACTTATTCCGTGACGGTCACCAACAATGGGTGCACCGATGTTGCGGATGTGACGGTGACGATCAATGCGGTAACTGCAACCGCTACTGCCGATCCTTTAGTCGTTTGCTCCGGAGATCCGGTATTGTTAACCGCAACGGGAGGAGGGACTTATAGTTGGAGCACCGGTCAGACTGCCGCAAATGTTCTTGTCTCTCCTATAGCAACAACGACATACAGCGTTACGGTCACCAATAACGGATGTACCGATGTAGCGGACGTTACCGTCACGGTAAGTACGGTTAATGCCACGGCTGTTGCCAATCCAAACCCCATTTGCGCAGGCCAATCCACGGTTTTGACGGCAACCGGCGGCGGCACATACGCCTGGAGCACCGGGCAAAGCGGCGCCAGCATTACCGTTACTCCGGCTGCGAACACCCCTTATACAGTTACGGTTACCAATAACGGATGCACTGGAACCGCCACAATTAACGTCGTGATCAATATTGTAAATGCTAATATAACGGCTAATCCTAATCCAGTCTGCGCGGGCAATGCCACCGTGCTTACCGCAACCGGCGGTGCTACATATAGCTGGAGTACAGGCCAATCAGGGTCATCCATCTCCGTCAGCCCGGCCTCAACCACCACGTATTCTGTTACGGCCACCAATGCTGGTTGCACTGATATCGCCGATATTACGGTGACAGTCAATTCGGTTACTGCAAATGTCACAGCCGCGCCTGCCACAATTTGTGATGGCGCTTCTACGGTATTGACTGCTACCGGCGGCGGCACGTACAATTGGAGTACCGGGCAATCCGGCCCGTCGATTACGGTTTCCCCAACTGCGACGACGACTTATTCCGTGACGGTTACCAACAATGGCTGCACCGATGTAGCTGATGCAACGGTGACCGTAAATTCGGTTACTGCGCAGGCATCGGCCAGCCCAACCGGGATTTGTGAGGGCGCTACGACCGTACTGACAGCGACCGGCGGCGGCACTTACAGCTGGAGTACTGGGCAAATAGGGGCTTCGATTACGGTTGCGCCAACAGCGACGACAACCTATATGGTGACAGTTACCAATAATGGCTGCACCGATGTTGCCAGCGTCACCGTTAACGTCACCACCGTCAACGCCAACGCTACGGCAAACCAAGGCACCGTTTGCGCCGGCCAACCCGTTCAGCTTACTGCCACCGGCGGCGGGACTTACCTTTGGAGTACTGGCCAACCTACCGCCACCATCAATGCCGTAATTGGAACCACCACGACGTTTTCAGTCACCGTTACAAATAATGGTTGCACGGACGTCGCCATGGTGACGGTGAATGTTAATTCGGTGGTAGCAACGGCAACGGCTTCCCCTTCTGCAATTTGCCCCGGCCTGTCTTCCACCTTAACGGCAACGGGCGGGGGCACTTATCTATGGAGTACCGGGCAACCCGGCCCGTCTATTTCCGTGACGCCTGCCGCAACAACCACCTATTCCGTTACGGTCACAAATGGGGGGTGTACGAGTGTTGCGAATGTGACCGTGAACGTCAGCGGTATATTGACGCCTGCTGTTACAGCGTCGCCTGCCACGGTTTGCCCCGGTCAACCCACTGTATTGACAGCGAGCGGCGGCGATACCTATTCCTGGAGTACCGGACAATCTGGCGCTACGATTACGGTAAGCCCATCAACGACAACAACCTACACCGTTACGGCCACAGATGACGGTTGCACCGGTACCGCAGATATTACGGTGATTGTAGATCCCAGCCTTACTGCCACAGCTTCAGCCAATCCAGGCACCGTTTGTGCAGGCCAAACAACAAGTTTAACCGCTACAGGTGGCGGAAATTATATTTGGAGTGACGGACAAAGCGGTTCTCCCATTTCAGTGTCGCCATCAGCGACAACAACGTATACGGTAACGGTGACCAATAACGGTTGTTCCGGTACCGCAAATGTGACCGTAAATGTCACGCCGCTGCCCGTGGCCGGAGCGACGGCCAACCCTGCTGCAATTTGCGCAGGTCAGACGACTTCCCTGACCGCAACAGGCGGGGGAACCTACCTTTGGAGCAACAGCCAGATCGGCCCCTCCATTACCGTAGCGCCAACTGCTACAACGACTTATACGGTTACCGTTACCAACAATGGCTGTACCGCAACGGCAGATGTAACGGTGACGGTGAATCCTTTGCCAACGCCTTCTGCCATGGCTGCACCGGGCACAGTATGCGCCGGAGAGACCGCAAGTTTAACGGCAACGGGTGGCGGCACTTATGCCTGGAGTGATGGACAAAGCGGTTCGCCCATTTCAGTAACGCCTTCCGGAACAACAACTTATACCGTAACCGTAACCACGAACGGCTGTACGGCAACGGCCAGTACCACCGTAACCGTTACTCCGCTGCCTTTGGCTACGGCTTTAGCCACCCCTGCTACGATCTGTGCCGGGCAAACGAGTACCCTGACCGCTTCCGGCGGGGGGACTTACCAATGGAGCAGTGGTCAATCAGGAGCTACCATTGTTGTGAACCCTTCATCAACAACAGTTTATACCGTAACCGTAACCAATAATGGCTGCGCTGAAACAGCAGAAACCACGGTCACGGTTAACCCTTTGCCAACGCCCACAGCGACTGCTTCTTCAGCTTCGGTTTGTATCGGTCAGTCCGCTAACTTGTCGGCAACAGGCGGCGGTACGTATTCCTGGAGCGACGGGCAATCTGGTTCACCGGTCACCGTAACTCCGGCCACAACGACAACCTATACCGTGACAGTGACTAATAATGGCTGCACCGGAACTGCTGATGTGACGGTAACCGTAAACACCACAACAGCTGACGCAACGGCTATTCCAGCGACCATATGTCCCGGATTGACTTCGGTATTAACCGCAACAGGAGGCGGTACTTATTTGTGGAGCACCGGCCAATCCGGTGCGTCCATCAACGTGACGCCGGCTGCGACGACGACGTATTTTGTTACAGTCACCAACAACGGTTGTACAGATATCGCCCAGGTAACGGTTAACGTTGAAAACAACCTCAGCGCCACGGCCACGGCGAATCCGAATGCGATCTGCGCCGGTGAGTCGGCTACCTTATTTGCAACGGGCGGCGGCACGTATGCGTGGAGCACCGGCCAGTCTGGGGCGTCCATCAGCGTGACGCCTTCGGCAACAACGACTTATACGGTGACCGTGACCAATAATGGCTGTACAGATATTGCCACGGTAACGGTGAATGTTCAAAATAACCTGGTGGCAAACGCTACGGCTAATCCGAATACCTTGTGCGTTGGCCAGTCAACAACTTTATCTGCAACAGGCGGCGGAACCTATATCTGGAGTGATGGACAGCAAGGAGCCTCCATCAGTGTGACCCCTTCCGCAACGACCACTTATTCGGTAACCGCAACCAGCAGTGGTTGCACCGGAACCGCCAGTGTAACCGTTGTTGTCAATCCCATCCCGGTTCCCACGGCAAGCGCCAGTCCGGCTACTTTATGCGCCGGGCAAACAACAACGCTGACAGCAACCGGTGGTGGCACTTATTCCTGGAGCAGTGGCCAATCCGGAGCTTTTTTTTCTGTAATGCCCAGTTCAACAACGACTTACATCGTTGCCGTGACGAACAATGGATGCTCAGCCACAGCAGATGTGGCAGTAACCGTGAATCCATTTCCGGCGCCCGGCGCCAGCGCCAGCCCGGCAGTTTTATGCGCAGGTGAATCCACAACGCTGACCGCTACGGGGGGAAGTTCTTACCTTTGGAGCACCGGCCAGTCCGGCGCTTCGATTTCCGTTTCCCCGGCAAGCACAACGACCTATACCGTGACTGCTACCGACAATGGTTGTACAGGAACGGCTTCTGTGAATGTTGTTGTAAAATCCTTACCGGTTCCCGTTGCGGTAGCCTCACCGGGGGTTATCTGTGCCGGGCAATCGGCTACGCTGACGGCCAGCGGCGGGAGTACCTACCTTTGGAATACTGGCCAAACCGATGCCAGTATTTCCGTTTCACCGCTGGATACCACAACGTATTCCGTTACGGCTACCAGTAATGGGTGTACCGGAACAACAGAAGTGACCTTGTTTGTCAATACGACCACGGCTACGGCCACAGCCGACCTCACCACGGTTTGTCCGGGGCTTTCCACCAATATCACCGCTACTGGCGGGGGCACCTATCTTTGGAGCACGGGAGAAACCAGTGCTGTGATTTCAGTAACGCCCTTAGCAGCCACGACCTATTCGGTGACGGTGACCAACAATGGCTGTACGGATGTCGCATCGGTAACTGTTTTGGTCAACAATGTTTTAATCCCCAATGTAGAAGCAGCACCGGCAGTTGTTTGTCCAGGCCAGACCACGACCCTGACGGCTTCTGGCGGAACCACTTACCTATGGGATACCGGCGCCACGGATCCTTCAATTTCCGTAGCGCCACTCGTGAATACGACCTATTCGGTAACGGTGACCAACAATGGCTGTACCGGTTCAGGTAGTGTAACGGTAACCGTAGACGCCAGTTTGAGCACGACTGCCACAGCCAGCCCGGATACCATTTGTGACGGACAAGCAGCGACCCTGACCGCAACTGGCGGAGGCGCCTATTTGTGGAGTGATGGACAAACGGATGCATCCATTTCTGTTATGCCTGCTGGCACGACGACGTATTCGGTAACGGTCAGTAACAATGGTTGTACGGGCACGTCGGAAGTAACGGTTGTTGTACGCCCGTTGCCTTTGCCTGTTGTTACGGCGGCGCCGGATGTGTTGTGTATCGGTCAATCTACTAACCTGACAGCAACCGGCGGCGATACTTATCTATGGGAAGATGGCCAGACGGGCGCGTCCATTACAGTGACGCCTCCAACTACGACTACCTATACCGTCATTGCAAACGACGATGGCTGTACCGGAACGGGAACGGTTACAGTTACGGTTCAACCCGGAATTTTGCCAGCCGTGACAGCCAGCCCTGATTCGTTGTGCCCCGGAGCATCAACCACCTTGACGGCAACCGGCGGCGATACTTACCTTTGGAGCAGCGGGCAATCCGGCCCATCGATTGTTGTGACGCCGTCGGCAAGTACCACTTACACCGTAACGGTTACCGGCAGCGTTTGCGAGGGCGTAGCCAGTGTAACGGTCACGGTCAACCCATTGCCATCCCCGGTTGCTACGGCCAATCCTGCCGTACTGTGCATCGGCGAGTCCACCACCTTGACGGCAAGTGGTGGCAGTACTTACCTGTGGGGTGGGGGACAGACCGGCGCTTCTATTGTGGTAACGCCTTCTGCTACCACGATTTATAGTGTAACGGCGACGGACAGCAACGGTTGCCAGGCTTCAACGTCTGTAACTGTTACGGTCAACCCGCTGCCCGTTCCTACAGTGACAGCTACGCCATCCCTGATCTGCGCCGGAGATACGACCGTGCTTACCGCTACCGGCGGCACAAGCTACCTGTGGAGTACGGGAGCCACCAATGCATCGGTCAGTGTGTCACCATTAAATACAACATTGTATTCGGTTACGGTAACCAATTTGGGCTGTACGGCTTCCGCGTCAGCGACCGTCCTGGTGAATCCACTACCGACTGCCCTCGCCGATCCGGATACGATCTGCGTGGGTGAATCCGCAGTACTGACCGCTTCCGGCGGCGATCTCTATCAGTGGAGTACCGGCCAAACCGGGACTATGATTACGGTTTCCCCATTAGTCACCACAACTTACTCCGTTACGGTTGTTGAGGAAGGTTGCGTAGCCATCGTGCCAGTCACAGTAACTGTTAATCCGTTGCCAACGCCTGTCATCCTTGCTTCTCCGCCGGTGATTTGCCGGGGCGAAAGCAGCACTTTAACGGTAAGCGGCGGGACAAGCTTTGTCTGGAGCACTGGAGCAAGTGGGGCACAAATCACCGTATCGCCACTGACTACTACAAGCTATGCGGTGACAGCAACCGAAAATGGTTGCGTCGGAACCACCCAAACGACGGTATTGGTGAGCCAGCCTCCTTTTGCAGTAGTAGCAACAAACGCAACCGTTTGCAATGGTCCGGGCGGGCCTGCGGCTTTGAATTTTAGTTCCTTAGTTACCGGCGGCGACCAGGGCGGGATCTGGACGGATGTTCAGAATTCCGGCGCTACCGGAACCTTCCCCAATCTTGATTTTACCGGGGTGACGCCGGGAATTTATTTGTTTAGGTATACGACCCAAAGCGCCTCGGCGCCTTGCGGAGAAGCGGTATATGAGGTCAATGTGGAAGTTGTTTTCTGTAACTGCCCTTCCGTGGCCACGATCGCAGGTGGGCCGCTTTGTAATGCAGGCGGCACGCTCAGCCTTAGTACGCTGGTGCAAACGAATGAGCCGGGCGCTTGGAGCCTTGTTGGCGTTCCGGCAGGAAGCCAACCAGCTGTGCTTACAAATGGAATTTTTAACGCAACGAATGCCGACGCCGGGGTTTATGAACTCCGGTTCACCTTGCAGGAAAGCCCGCCGGCCGGATGTCCCGCATTTTCTACCCAGTTGATTTCCGTAGAAGCGGCTGTTTCTGCCGGCGTTCCTGCACAGACCCCTCATCTCTGTTTTGGTGAAAACCAAATATTCGATTTGTTCGCATTATTGGACGGAGAAAGCGCGGGCGGGCAGTGGACGGAAATTTCGGCCATCCCTTCCAGTGGCGGCGCGTTTATTGCAGCTTCAGGAAGGTTTGAGGCTACTAACCAGGTTTCAGGGATTTATCGGTTCAGGTATCTGATTGCCCCGGGAGGCGTTTGCCCTTCCGATGACGCATTTGTTGAGGTGGAAATAGAGCCGTTGCCCATTGTGCAGGCAGGAGCGGACAAGACGCTGGATTGTGTACTAACCGAAGTTGCGCTCGATGGTTCCGGGTCATCTACCGGTACGAACATCGTTTATCTTTGGACAACCGATGCCGGAAATATCCTTTCCGGAGCGAATTCCTTGTCTCCTATAGTTGATGCCTCGGGGATTTACCAACTTTTGGTGACGGATCAAACTTATGGCTGCACGGCTACCGATATTGCGACGGTTGTTGCCAACAATATCCCGCCAACAGCCGCCGCGATTGCCATCAAAGACCCGCTTTGCCACAACCAGACGAACGGTTACATTTCGGTGACTGCTGTTACGGGCGGCAGTGCTCCTTATCTATATTCGATTAATCAACAGCCGTTTACCATTAGTCCTGACTTTATTGGCCTAAGCGGAGGAACTTACACCCTTGAGATCGAAGACGCCAACGGTTGCCGGTGGGAAACGGAAGTGGTATTGGTGAATCCTTCCGCCCTATCCGTCAATGCCGGACCGGACGTGACCATTTTTTACGGCGACAGTACCGTGTTAGAAGCTGTAACGCTTCCCCTTGGTGGAGATTACGTCTACTCGTGGACGCCGTTGGACAGCCTGCTATGTGACATTTGTGATGAGGTCGTCGCCAGTCCGGATTCGACGACCCTGTACCAGGTTGTGGTAACCGATGCCAATGGTTGCGAGGCCCGCGACGAAGTCAGGGTGACCGTCAGGATTCGGCGCGATGTCTACATTCCCAATGGCTTTTCACCCAACAACGACGGCGTAAACGACGTCATCATGGTGTACGCCGGAGAAGGCGTGGAAAAGGTACTGGAGTTTGATATTTACAGCCGCTGGGGGGAATCCGTATTCTACGCTGCCAATTTCCCGCCAAACAATCCGCAGTATGGTTGGAATGGCATATTTAGAAATAAACCGGTAGTGCTCGATGTTTATGTATATTACGTCAGGATACTGTATAAAGACGGCACAGAAAAATTGTTTAAAGGAGATGTGATGTTGATGCGATGACCTCGGCTTTTATTTTTTTCACCACATAGTTCACATAGTTGTTTTCACATAGATCACATAGTCCACCGCTCTTGTACTTTATTGTGAAAACACCCATCGAGAACAAGTTAGTATAAATCAACCAACTTATGAAATGTCTTTTTACCATCAGCCTTGCCTTTGCAACTTGCATCACCGGGAATGCCCAACAATTTTCAAACGAGATCCGGCTCAATCAGACCGGCTTTTACCCCACCGGCCCCAAGGTGGCAGTGGTATCCGCTGGGAATCCCGGAACGGCATTTACTATAAAAAAAACAGGCTCCGGGGAGGTTGTGTACCAGGGAACGCTGAGTGCGCCCCGCGTCCATGCCTTTTCGCAGCGCAATACCCGGATTGCCGATTTTTCAGCATTTCAAAAAACCGGGTCTTTTGTGGTGGAAGTACCTGTCGTGGGCATTTCCCATTCGTTTGAAATCAAAGAAAAGGTACACGAACCAGTCGCTGTGGGCGCACTGAAAGGATTTTATTTTCAGCGTGTTTCTACGGGTTTGCCAGCGCGTTATGCCGGAAAATGGCAGCGCCCTGCCGGCCATCCGGACGATAAAGTGCTCGTTCACCCTTCCGCAGCTTCGCGTGCCCGGCCTGCGGGAACGGTGATTGCTTCCCCAATGGGTTGGTACGATGCCGGCGATTACAACAAATACATCGTCAATTCCGGGATTACGATGGGCACGTTGATGTCGCTTTATGAAGATTTTCCGGCGTTTTGCAAAACTTTAAAAACAGATATTCCGGAAAGCGAAAATGCGGTGCCCGATTTGTTGGACGAGGTGCTGTGGAACCTGCGCTGGATGTTGACCATGCAGGATCCGGATGACGGCGGCGTTTACCATAAACTGACCAACCCGGAATTTGACGGCATGAACCAGATGCCCCATCAGGCTGTGAAACCGCGCTATGTGGTGCAAAAAAGCACCGCTTCCACGCTTGATTTTGCAGCGGTGATGGCGCAGGCAGCCAGGATCTTCCGGGCATTTGAAACACAATTACCGGGATTGGCCGACTCCTGTTTGGTGGCTGCCGAATCGGCCTGGACCTGGGCTACGCTTTACCCCGATGTGCTATACGATCAAAAGGCCATGAACGACCAATTCGACCCGGATGTAAACACCGGCGCTTACGGCGATAAGGAGGTTGCGGATG
The DNA here is from genome assembly GCA_046153985.1 of Saprospiraceae bacterium. GTDB lineage: Bacteria > Bacteroidota > Bacteroidia > Chitinophagales > Saprospiraceae > JABWAJ01. The sequence continues at coordinate 22,660 of JBJXFD010000242.1, read as the reverse complement.
AATGGTTGTGGGCCGCAGCCGAATTGTACCTAACCACCAAAAATTATACCTACTACCAAACGGTCGTTTTTTTTAGAAATGCCGACTTATCGGTTCCCGACTGGAGCAATGTGGAAGCGCTGGCCAGTTATTCCTTGCTCCGCCATCAAAAATTGCTGGAGGCGCCCTACGACGGCGATGTACCCGAGTTCAAGGCCCGGATTATCCGCTTAGCCGATTTTCTCATCCAGGACGTGGACAAACACGCCTACCATACCGTGATGGGCAAAACCGCCAAAGATTTTGTCTGGGGCAGCAGTGCCCACGCAGCCAATCAGGGTATTTTGCTGATTCAGGCTTATTTGCTGACGAGAGATCGGAAATATTTGGACCACGCGCTCGGCAATTTGGATTACCTGCTTGGCCGCAACGCAACCGGCTATTCTTTTGTGACCGGTTTTGGGGACAAAACTCCGATGCACCCGCACCACCGGCCTTCCGTAGCCGACGGCATTCCCGAACCGGTTCCCGGCCTGCTTTCCGGCGGCCCCAATCCAAACCAGCAGGATAAATGCACCACCTACCCGAACAAGATTCCTGATGAGTCTTTTACGGACGACGACTGCTCTTATGCGTCGAATGAAATTGCGATTAACTGGAATGCGCCGCTGGTGTATTTGGCTGTGGCGCTGGAGGTGTTGATGGGGGAGTAGACGAACATGAAACAGCAAGTTCCGGGTTGCCTATTTGCAAAACTTCACTGACTTTTGCCTTTAAAAACATGCACATAGAAAATTCCATAATCAACGATCTGGATGAAATATTCCGGCTTTATGCTATTGCATCCGAATACCAGAAATCGAAAAAAACCGTCGTGGTGTGGCCAACTTTTGAAAGGCAACTGGTCGAAACTGAAATTGGGGAGAACCGGCAGTGGAAATTGCTGATCGGTGGAGAAATTGCCTGCGTTTGGGCTACTACGTTCAGCGATGAACAAATTTGGGAAGAACGAAATGCCGATGCTGCTATTTACATCCATCGGATTGCGACTAATCCAAAATTCCGGGGCCAAAACTTTGTTTCGCTGATCGTAGCCTGGGCCAAATCATACGCAAAAAGCTGTGGGAAAGATTTTGTGCGGTTGGATACCCTTGGCAATAACGAAAAGCTAATCGCCCATTACACGAATGCAGGATTTCGTTTTTTGGGCATGTTTGAATTGAAAAATACGGATGGATTGCCCAGTCATTATCAGGGAGTACCAGCATGTTTGTTTGAAATGCGGTTAGACTAAATTGACGCCTGACGAGGCCGTATGCAAAATAATCCTATCCTTAACATTCTATCTTTGTGTCCTATCCTTTTTAGTTTAAACTTCGCTGCAATAGGTTTTCCCGTCGAGCGGAACCAGTAGTGCCAGAGCTGTTTGCTTTCAAAAAGCTAACCGCTCTAAAACTGCAAATACATAACTTTTTCCGTCCAGCGGAAAAAACCTATTGCCGTTGAGTAGAGAAAGAAAAATGCTACAAATGCCAATTTTTTAAAAAAATATTGGCCAAGGGTTGCGTTTGCCAAAATTAAAGGCTATGTTTGGTTTCTTAAAGATAAGTGTAAATCATACACTTGACAAGAAAGAATATGACCATTAATTTTGAATTCATTTAATCTTTTTGCGATGTTTAAATTAGGCAAAGCGTTGTTAATCGCGTTTTTACACTTGATGGCAAGCCAGATCAGCTATGCGCAATCCATCACCATCACCAACCCAATCCTGACCGGTTTTTATCCAGACCCCAGCATCGTGCAGGTGGGTCAAGATTATTATCTGATTAATTCTACTTTTTCTTATTTCCCAGGAATTCCGGTATTTCACAGCAAGGATTTAAAAAACTGGAAACAAATCGGGAATGTAATTGACCGGGCTTCGCAAATGGATTTCATGGGCGAACCTATGACCCGGGGTTTGTTTGCGCCTTCCATCAGTTACCACAAAGGCACTTACTACGTCGTCTGCACCGATATTGATCACGACGGGAATTTTGTGGTAACGGCCAAAAATCCCGCAGGTCCCTGGAGCAACCCCGTGAAGATTCCCGAGGTTCGGGGCATTGATCCATCCATTTATTTCGACGACGACGGCAAAGCTTATATCGTTTACAACAGCGAAGCACCCGACCGGAAACCATTGTATCCCGGGCACCGTACGGTTCGGATGCATGAATTTGACCCGGTGGCATTGAAAGTAATCGGGGAAGAAAAACAATTGGTGAATGGCGGGGTAGACCTCAGCAAAAAACCGGTGTGGATTGAAGCGCCGCACTTTCTGAAAAGGAACGGCTGGTACTATTTGTACGCCGCAGAAGGTGGCACTTCGGTCAACCATTCGGAAGTCGTTTTACGCAGTAAATCCATATGGGGGCCTTTCATTCCTTACGATAAGAATCCTATTCTGACCCAAAGGGATTTGCCCGCCGACCGCAAAGACCCGATCACTTCCGCCGGGCACGCCCAGTTTGTCGAAGGCCCCGATGGTAAACTGTACGCTGTTTTTTTAGCCGTAAGGCCTTATGAGGGCGATTATTATAATACCGGTAGGGACTTACCTTAAAGCTGAAGCCCGAAACTGTCATGGATTTTGGGAATCCTTCCTTTATCGGAAAACGCCAGCAGCACCTGTACAGCACGGCGGAGACTTCACTGAGTTTTTCTCCCAATGCGGAGTCTGAAAAAGCGGGTTTGGTGATTTTCCAGGATGAAAGCCATTTTTACTACCTGTGCAAATCCAAATCAAAGGATAAAGCGGTCATTCAACTGTACAAAAGCATCGCCAAAGAAAAATCCATGGAATTGCTTGCGGAAATACCGGTCAATGCTTCCCCAAAACCAGTCGGATTGCGCATCAGTTCTGCGGGGGATACCTACAGTTTTTATTTTTCAGAGGATTTCAAAAATTGGAAACCGCTCAAAGAAAAAGTAGACGGTAAATTCCTCAGCACCAAAGAAGCGGGAGGTTTCATCGACTGTTTATATGGGATGTATGCCACTTCTTCCGGGGAAAAAAGTACCAACTCAGCCTCCTTTAAGTACTTGAAATACAAAGGAGACGATCCCATGTTTAAATAAAACTAGAGGGTGTCATGAGAATATTGTCAATCATCGTTCTTATTTGCAGCATTTGTACCACAAATGCTCAGGATCGTTTATCCAAACAAGCACAAAACCCCATCATCTTTGCCGATGTGCCAGATATGGCGATGGTTCGGGTAGGCAAAACCTACTACATGAGCAGCACCACCATGCACATGAGCCCTGGAGTGCCCATCATGAAATCAACTGATTTAGTCAACTGGAAATTGGTTAATTACGCTTACGATACCCTGGCGAATATAGATGCCCTGAACCTCACCAACGGCAAAAGCACCTACGGACGGGGTTCCTGGGCCAGTTGCATCCGCTATCACCAGGGCACTTATTATGTGAGCACCTTTGCCCAACCTACGGGCAAAACCCATATTTACAGGACCAAAAACATTGAAAAAGGCCCCTGGAAAGCAGTTTCTTTTGAGCCTTCTTACCACGATCATACCCTGTTTTTTGATGACGATGGCCGGGTTTACCTGGTTTATGGCGTGGGTAAGCTCAAATTGGTGGAACTCAATGCTGACCTCTCCGGGGTAAAACCCGGCGTCGCAGAACAGGTAATCATTGAAAATGCAAGCCTGCCCGCCGGCACAGATATTGCCCTCCATGCGGAAGGATCCCAGTTGTTTAAAGTGAATGGCAAATATTACTTGTTCAACATTACTTGGCCCCGTGGCGGCATGCGGACGGTGCTGATTCACCGGGCAGATAAAATTACCGGGCCTTATGAGGGCAAATTAGCGCTCCAAGATTTGGGAATAGCCCAGGGTGGCCTGATTGATACGCCTGAAGGCGAATGGTATGCCTACCTTTTCCGAGACTTTGGCGGCGTGGGCCGTATCCCTTATTTGGTGCCGGTGAAATGGGAAGACGGTTGGCCTGTGCTGGGTGTTGATGGCAAAGCACCGGAAACCCTCGACCTGCCTGCGAGCAAGGGTTTGATCCCTGGAATTGTCGCTTCCGACGACTTTTCCCGCAAAAAAAGAGACCCTGCGCTGCCCTTAGTTTGGCAGTGGAACCACAATCCCGACCACCGATTTTGGACCCTTAAAGAAAGGAAAGGTTACCTCCGCCTCAAAACCGGACGGATTGACACTTCTTTTGTGCAGGCCAGGAATACCCTCACCCAGCGCACCATCGGCCCGACTTGTTCGGCCACGACCGCAATAGAGGTAGCAAACCTGAAAGTCGGCGACTTTGCGGGATTGAGTTTGTTGCAAAAAAACTACGGCCAGGTAGGCGTAAAAGCCAATGAGCAGGGTAAATCTATCGTGATGGTCAGCGCGGGATCGGGGAAGGCGGTGGAGGTGGAAAGTATTCCGCTTACAGGGAACAGGGTTTATTTTAAAATCGAATGCGATTTTACCGACCTCAAAGATACCGCCCACTTCTTTTACAGCCTCGATGGCCAATCCTGGACAGCGATTGGCGAAGCCCTGAAAATGCCTTACACCATCCCTCATTTTATGGGGTATCGCTTTGGGTTGTTTAATTACGCAACGCGAGCGGCGGGTGGATTTGCGGATTTTGATTATTTCCGCATTGAGGATTAAGTGGTTCATTTCAACCAAAATACTGGATATTTTGCCAGCTTAAGAAGGTTGGTTGATTTAGGCGATAACTTAAAGTTACCTCCTAAATTTCCAATAGTTAAGTTAGGAGGTAACTCGAAGTTTAATGTCGTCAACTTAGCGACGTGAACGACCCGTAAGGGTCAAATGTGAATAGCCCCCGATGCAATCGGGGGAAAAGTGGAAATGGCTAGGTAACGGGCAACCCCGAATGGGGTTGAATCTTGAATTTAGGGCGTAACGTGTTAACATTCAACCCCATTCGGGGTTGTGCGTTGCAATTCGTTTATGCAACCAACCCCCGATTGCATCGGGGGCTATTCACTTTCAACCACTTCGTGGTTACCGTTCGCTAAGTTGACGACATTAAACTCGAAGTTACCGCCTAACACAGCCAGGACAACCTTGTCTCGTTTCACCTGAGCATGAAAAATGTCCGGTAGTATGCAATTCAACTCATTAATCATACAAACCTGAAACCATTAATTATTGTAATTTAAAACATCATGGGCGGTAAAGAAGACATTGCCCACAAAAACTGCGAAGTCATGATGGCCAAATTCGACGAACTGGGCGTCAGGTACACCTATAGCGAATATGCCGGAGGCCATACCTGGCCCGTGTGGCGGCATGATTTGTTTGAGTTTGCACAGTTGTTGTTTAAATGATGGTTACAGGAAATAAGTTTTTACCACATAGACCACATAGGGGTTTTCACATAGTCCACATAGCACGGGGAAGCCGCCTATGTGAACTATGTGAAAACCCCTATGTGCACTATGTAGTAAATAAATACTAAAGTATTCACCATCTTTGCATCGGCTAACAAGCTCATTCGGGGTGCTTGAGTGAGGTGAATTAGTTGAAGTCGTTGAAATCGTTGAATTGGTCAGTTTCGTTAACACCATTTCAACAAATTCAACCCATTCAACCAAGTAACCACTCGTCAGGCTGAGATGATACCCTTTGCTCCACTCAATACAGGAGCAGGAACCTGTCCGGGTAATTCCGGAAAGGGAAATGAGAATAACGCTGCCCAACCCCGGGCGTGGCGTATCGTTTTCATCTTTATTAATTTTTTTATCATGCTTAAATGGATTGTTGCAATGGCAGCCCTGTGTGTGCTGTCGGTTGCAGACCTAAGTGCGCAGGGCGTGCTTACGGGGCGTATCGCTGATGAGGCAACGGGGTTGGCGCTGCCGGGCGCCCATATTGCGGTCAGCCGTACACGAATAGGCGCTTCAACGGACGCTGAAGGGAACTTCAAAATCGGTGGGTTAAGTGCCGGGACTTACCTGCTGGATGTCAGCTTTATTGGCTACAAAAGCAAGCAGCTGGCAGTAATCGTACCAGCCGATTTGAAAATGCAAGCTATTGAAATCCTGCTGGAACCCGACGCTTTTCGCATAGAAGCGTTGGAAATTCGCGCGCTCAGAGCGGGTACAAAAACCCCCGTGACCTACACCAACCTGAGCAGAGCCGAACTCGAAAAAAACAACCTTGGCCAGGATGTGCCTTACCTGTTGCAATGGACGCCATCGGCCGTTGTGACCTCTGATGCAGGAACGGGGATTGGCTACACTGGAATCCGGATTCGGGGTTCCGACCCTTCGCGGATCAACGTCACCATTAACGGTATTCCCCTGAACGACGCGGAATCACAGCAAGTTTATTGGGTAGATCTGCCCGACTTTGCCAGTTCCGTGAGCGAACTCCAGATCCAGCGGGGCGTGGGAACCTCCAGCAACGGGGCCGGCGCTTTCGGTGCAACCATCAACCTAAGCACGTCAAAGGTGGAAACAACCCCTTACGCGGAAATCAATGCCACAGCTGGCAGTTTCAATACGCGTAAAGGCAGCGTGCGCTTTGGCTCGGGGCTGCTTCAGGATAAGTTTTCCATTGAAGGGCGTTATTCGCGGATCGCATCCGATGGTTTTATTGACCGGGCCAGTGCAGACCTGGAATCGTATTTCCTTTCCGGGGCGTGGTTGGGGGCCAGCAGCGTGACAAAACTGAACGTTTTTTCGGGTCATGAAGTCACATACCAGGCCTGGGATGGCGTGCCTGCCGATTTTATTGACGATCCGGACTTGCGCACCTATAATTCCGGTGGGACAGAAAAGGAAGGCGAACCTTATGAAAATCAGGTGGATAATTACCGGCAAACCCATACGCAGTTGTTGCACGACCACCAACTCTCGCCCAATTGGAAACTGGCGCTGGCGCTGCATTACACCAAAGGCGCGGGCTATTACGAGCAGTACAAAGCCGGGCAATCCTTTGAAGACTACGGCTTTAGCTCGATTGCGATTGGTGGCGATACGGTTGTAGCCACCGACCTGGTGCGACAACGCTGGTTGGACAACGATTTTTACGGAACGACTTACACTTTAAACTATCAGAACAACAGCGGCCAATTGAATGCTACCCTGGGAGGCGGGTTTCACATTCACGAAGGCCGGCATTTTGGAGAGGTCATCTGGGCGCGTTTTGCTTCGGATACAGAAACCGGCCATCGGTACTATGACAATGATGCGCGGAAAACGGACGCCAATGTGTTCGGGAAAGTCGAAAAAACGTGGCTTGGCGGCTGGAATACCTGGTTGGACTTACAGGTACGGCGGGTTGGCTATTCCTTTTTGGGGATTGACAACCAATTGCAAAATGTGGACTTAAAAGATGAGCTGGTCTTTTTTAACCCCAAAGCCGGATTGCTCTACCAGGCAGGCTTGAACCAGCAATACTATGCTTCATTCGGCGTCGCGCACCGGGAACCCAACCGCAGCGATTACACCGAAAACCCGATTAGGCAGCGCCCGAAACGGGAGCGCTTGCTGAATACGGAAATTGGCTGGCGTGCTTCCTGGAAAAAATCCGCGCTGAATGTGAATTTTTACCACATGCACTACGACGACCAATTGGCCCTGAATGGAGAAATTAACGATGCTTCTGAATACAGGAGGATCAATATTGCCAAAAGCTACCGCGCCGGGCTTGAAATTTCAGGCGGCGGATCGCCGATCAACTGGTTGAATATCAATGGAAATTTTGCTTTAAGCAAAAATAAAATCAGGCAATTTACGGAATACGTTGACGCCTACGACGCTGATTTCAACTGGGTGGAACAACAGCCCATTTTGCACGAAAACACAGACCTCGCTTTTTCTCCCGGTATCGTAGCCGGACTGGAGCTGACTTTTTTTCCAGTGAAAAAGGAAAAACAACAGTTAGAAGTTGCATTGCTGAGTAAATACGTTGGGAAACAATATTTGGACAATACCTCGGATGAGGGAAATGTCTTAGACGCTTATTTTTTCAGCGATTTGCGGCTTCGATATGCGCTTGCTCCGTCTTTTGCCAAAGGCATAACGCTGACCCTGCTGGTTCCAAACGTTTGGAATGCCTTGTACGAATCCAATGGATGGTCTTATCGCTACCTTTACGACCAGACAACCGTCGTTGACCGGGGGTATTACCCCCAGGCCGGGCGGCATGTGTTGGTGGGAGCCAGTGTGCAATTTTGACGTATTTGGTTGGGATGTATGGGCACGATTTGGTGGGTGTGATGTAGGGGCAGAAAATTTTCTGCCCCTACGCAACACCACCACATTATGCCCATATTTTTTTAATTCAAAAAAAATTTGCAAAAATAAACTGATTGGTTTATTTTTGCATTGTTCTTTAAGTAAGAAACGTAAAAGGGTAGGGGGTGAACCGGTGTTTTATCAATCAATCCCTTCTTAATTTGAATTTTTTTTATTTAGGCAAAAATAAATTTTGAGTTTACCTCGCATCACGATGACAAAAGCAGAAAAGACTAAACAGTTTATTCTTGAAAAAGCGGCGGTGTTGTTTAACCAAAACGGTTATGCTGGCACTTCGATGGATGACATCATGAAAGCGACGGGTTTGTCGAAAGGCGCGCTGTATGGCAACTTCCGCAGCAAAGACGAAATCGCAGTTGCGGCGTTTGAACGCGCCGTTGCGATCGTCTCTGCCGAAGTACGCGAACGTACCAAGGTCATTGAGCATGCATTGGACAAACTCAAGGCCGTCGTCTATTTTTATAAGGAACGCATCCTGAATCCGCCGGTTGAAGGTGGTTGCCCCATTCAGAATACGTCGGTAGAAGCAGATGATGCGCACCCGGAACTTCGCGACAAAGCCCGGGAAGCTATGACCATGTGGACCGACCGTATTGGGATAACCCTGCAAAAAGGCATCGAAAAAGGGGAAGTCCGGCCCGATGTTGACAAGGCAGCCTTTGCCATCCGGTTTATTGGCACCCTGGAAGGCGGGATCATGATGGCCCGGCTTTACAAGGATGTACATTATTTTGATGTGATGTCCAGGCAACTGATTGAGATGGTAGATGGATTGAGACCACAGGCAGTCGTGCAGGAACCTCAAAATCAAAACGTATAAAATCACCAAGCGATGAAAATGAATAAAAGAGTCGAATATTTACCTCCTTTGCCGGAGGGCGGCGGCGAAGTAATCCCAACGCAACAAACGTCAGCATTACATAAGTTGGTTCGGCTGGGATTTGGAACGGCAGGTCGACTATTTCCAGGTACGGCGGCGCGGGTCGCTTACCAGCTTTTTTCTACGCCAAGGATTCGGGCTAAACACAGCGTTTCGGACGATTTGCTCGAAAGTGCGCGATTGTTTGAGTTTTTGTACGGTCGCCAGGTGCTCAAAGGCTACGAATGGGGAAAAGGGGAGCAGGTCGTGTTGCTGGTACACGGTTGGGAGTCTCGGGGGACAGCCTTGCGCAGTTTTGTACCGGCTTTGATAGAGAAAGGATACCGGGTGGTTACTTTTGACGGGCCCGCACATGGCAATTCGGACGGAAAAAGCACCAATATCATGCATTTTGCAGGGGCGGTCAGGGCCATCATCCGGCAAATTGGCGGCGTTCACGGCATCATTACCCATTCTTTTGGCGGCGCTTCGACCGTGTTTGCCCTCAGCAATACCCATCCGGCTATTGAAGTTGAAAAATTAGTATTGATCGGGGTGCCCAACAGGATGACGCGGGTCTTGAATGAAGCAGCAGCTTCCATGAAATTGCCAACGCGGGTAAAAAAACGTTTTTGGGATTTACTGGAACGCAAACTTGGCACACCTTTGGATCAGGCCGACCTGAGTAAAGCAGCAGACCGGGTGAAAGTGAAAGACCTCCTCATCGTACACGACCGTTTTGATCCGGTTGTGGCCTTTCGTTCTGCCGAAGAAATCCACGAAGCATGGGAAAATTCCACGCTTTTGATTTCGGAAGGCTACGGACACTATCGCCTGATGAAAAACCACAATCTCGTTCGTCGCGTCACCGAATTTATAGACGTCTGTGTGACAGTTCCGGTACCATAATGCGGGATACCGGATGCTTTTGCTTGCATGTTTGAAAAAATGTCTAATTTTGGTCGAAATGAACCAATCATTACAAACAAATAAGCAAAAAGCATGAGATCAGCTTTACTCCTGTTTTTTTTACTCACTATGGGAACACTGGGTATGGCCCAGCCCGCCAACGACGATTGTACCGGTCTGATAGACCTGGGAGTTGTTCCGGCTTGCACGCCTGCCATTTACACCAATGTGGACGCCACAGCCTCTAATATAGGCTTTGGAAATAACCCTTCCTGCTTTAATGGCGGAACGACGCAGCGCGATGTCTGGTTTTCTTTTACCACGACCGATGACCTGACGGATATCACCATCACTTTGATCGGTGTGCTGAACGGCTCCAACGCAGATGCCATTCTTAACCCTCAAATCGCCTTGTATCGCGGAGATTGTGAGTTGGATGGCCTTGCCGAGTTGTCCTGTATTTCGGCTCCGACAGGCGCAACGCAGATTCAATTGGATATCCTGGGCCTCACGCCCAATATTCCTTACTACATCCGGGTCAACGACTATTCCGCTACCGCAGCCTCTAATGCCGGGGATTTTACGCTTTGCGTGGACGAATACGTGCCAGAGATCAACATTGGTTCCTCGCCGGGAACAACAGCTTGTTTTGGTACGCTTTATGATTCCGGGGGGCCTGATAATGATTACGGGAATGGTGAAAATGCCACGTTTGTCATTTGTCCGAACGACTTTCATGCCTGTATGGAGTTGATGGTGGACAATTTTAGTACTGAACCGAATTTTGATTTCATTAATGTGTTTGCCGGAAGCGACATCAACGCTCCGTTAATCACCAGCATCAACGGAACAGACAATGGCCAGGAGTTTCTCATTCAGGCCACGAGTCAGTGTGTGACGGTCCAGTTTATTTCAGATGGCAGCGCTGTAGACGAAGGTTTTGCCCTGACCTGGCAGTGCAGCCCGCTTGCTTGTACCGGCAACGACATTGACAACCCGGGTGTGATCAACAGCATTCCTTTTACCCAAAACGGGGCTTCTACCTGCAACGGTGCGGCTACATTTGCAGAAACACCCTGCAACAATGTGCCCTTTATTAACGGACCACAGTTTGTGTACGCCTATAATTCGCCTGGCGATGTGTGTGGGAGTATTGTCATTTCCGGCGCGGGTGGCGGAACCGGAGTTTTGGTACTGAATGGCCTTCCGGATGATCCGAATACCATCTGTATTGCGCAAAGCAATACGGGGAACATTCCCAGTGTCAATTTTGAAACCCCTGGAACCTATTATATTGTGGTTTCAAACCCCAGCGGATGTACGAATTTTAATATTTCAATTCAGGAAACGGAATGCCTTTTGCTCCCTTCCTTATCAAATGCATTGTGCAATCCGCTTAACGGTTGCGTGGAAGAAGGCGTGCCTTCGCTCTTTACCTTTGAAGACGGCTTCCAGGACATTGACGTTACTACGGCGATCAATGGTGGTTGCTGGCTGGGATTGGGTGCAGAGCCCGATTTTTACTGGTTTACCATCGAAGCTCAGGCAGACGGGCCATTGGGCTTTATCATGGAAAGTCCTGACCCTTCCGATATTGACTTCAATGTGTGGGGGCCGTTTACTTCGGAGCAAGTATGCGAATCTCCCGGACAGATCATTAATTTTATCTCGAACAACCAGCCAATTCGCAGTTCCTGGGCAGCCGGGGCTGATCCGAGTGGTTTGGCGGATATCCATCCTATACTGGGCACGCCTGTTACCGATTTTTTTGATTGTGGAGGACTGGGAACGCCCGGCGCCGGGGGTGATGATTTTGTTGCCACCATTCCCGCGCAGCAAGGTGAAGTGTATGTGGTTTTGGTCAACGATTTTGGAGAAGGTATTTCCACATCGGGGATGCAAATTGACTGGTCTCCCTCTTCAGGCGCAGTATTGTTCCCACCCGTGCCGGAAGTTGCAGCTGGTGACACTGCAGTGTGTGCGGGCGAAACAGTTCAGATAGAGGTCATTAGTTCGGTGAACTCGATTCAATGGGTTGGATCATCTGCTGCTTCGCTTTCTTGCGACAACTGCTTCACTCCCGTGGCTTCTCCTACTCAAACAACAACTTATCAGGCGTTGATCGAAGCGGTCTGTTATACGGATACGGTGAAAGTTACCGTTCAGGTTTTTGACGTAGACGCTGGCCCGGATCTCACGGTCTGTCGGGGAGAAGAAATTACCTTGCAGGCTGGCGAGTTTTACGACAATGCCGTCTACAACTGGACGGTTCCTGCGGGCCTGCAATTCAGTTGCACCGATTGTCCGAACCCAGTCGTAACCGCCATTAATTCAGGCGTTTATCCGATTACGATAAGTTTGGATGCCGCCGGCTGTGATTTACAGGATGTGATGACCCTAACCGTGCTTAACGCCGATGCTGCGCAATACAACATCAGTGAAAATATGCAAATTTGTGAAGGGGTGACGGTAAACCTCGGAGGGGCTGCTGTGCCAGGCGTGACTTACAATTGGACATCAGCGCCTGTTGGCTTTACCTCTGTAAATCCTAACCCTACGGTAGCGCCAACTCAAACTACACCCTATTATTTAAGCGCGCTGAACGCAACTTGTCCGGTTCCTTCTATGGACAGCATAATGATTGAAGTTTTTGCAAATCCAATCATTTCAGTTGTTTCCGATACGGCAGTTTGTCAGAGTTCTTCTATCGTGTTGGGGAATACGACGCCTGAGCCGGGTGTTGCTTACTTGTGGACAGGGCCTTCCGTGATAGAAGACCCGACCAATCCGAATACCACCGCCTCTCCGGAATCGCCGGGAACGTATACCCTCACGGCCACCCGGGGCGGTTGTTCTGCGACGGAATCTCTCAATGTGACCATTACAGCGATCGCCATCAGCATTCAACAAGTGGAGGACATCCGGATTTGTCAGGGTGAATCGGTCACGTTAAACGTGAATATTACGCCTGCCAATGCCTTAGCTGTGTGGACGCCGAATAACGGTAGTTTGAACACGAATATCGGCAATACGGTGGTTGCTACGCCGGAGACTTTTACGCGCTACATTGCGCGGGTTGATGTTCCTGGTTGTTTCAAAACAGATACGATCCGCATTGTGGTGGATTCACTGCCTTCTAATCTCGACATCATGCCTTCCGACACTACGATTTGTCAGGGAGAAGTGGTGGTTTTGACCACGCCAACCTACGAACCGTCTGATTTCATGGGCATTTCGTTCCAGTGGACGCCAGTTCTTTATTCACAAACCTCGGATACGCTCTTCAATTTTGTCGTAACGCCGGATACCATTATTCAATACGCCCGGATTACAAGGAACGGCGTTTGCGTGGATACCAGCTTCGCGAATATTCAAGTCAATGAAATCCCCATTGCTACGGTCGTCCCCACCGATACCGTTATTTGTGTTGGCCAGGCGGTACAGCTGACTGCATCATTCAACATAGCTGTAGATGAAATAAGCTGGGCGCCTGCAGGAGGATTGAGTTGTACGGATTGTTTGAATCCGGTGGCCATTCCTTTTTCAACGCAGACGTATACCGTGACGGGGAAAAACATGGACTGTTCCGGCAGTGCCTCGGTGGAGATTCAAGTACTTTCTTTGCCGGCTATCAACTTAAATACCCAGCGGGTCATTTGTGAAGGCGACGATATACAATTGGCTTTTTCGCCCGATCCGACGGCCACCTATTCCTGGACTTCTACTGATCCGGCATTTGTACCTACAACCGATCCAACACCTTTTGTTTCACCTGATAACAATGCAACTTACAGCGTTGTAGCACAAAATGCCGGGTGTAGTTCCAGCGCTGACATCTCGATTGAAGTCGTGCAGGATGTGACCTTGCAAGTCAGCGCGTCTACTGACCTGATTTGTTCGGGTAATCCGATTACGCTAACTGCAACGGTATCTCAAAGCAGTACGGGAGAAACCTTCAACTGGACAACAGCCAATGGCGGTAGTTTCTCCGGAGCGACTACAACTTTTGTTCCTGGACAGACGGACAGCTATTTCCTGGAATACACCAGCGGGAATAATTGTCAGACTTTGTTCGATACGCTGAACGTGACGGTTTTGCCTAATATTTCTGTAAATATTGTAGTTACCGATACGGGAGTCAACATCCTTGAGTTGCCACTTGGCGAGGAGGTTAACCTTACGGCTGTTATTGAAAACCTCTCGCCCAGCAATCCAACCATTACCTGGAGCGGCGGGACTTACGTTTCTACAAATGGGGAGCAAGCGGTTGTACAACCTGTTGAAAATGGCACCCAGTACATTGTGGAGGTCACTACACCGGAAGGATGCATAGACCGGGATACTATTTTGTTCAATATTGTCCCCCCGGTCATTGAAGTGCCGAAAGCGTTTACGCCCAATGGCGATGAACGCAATGACGTGTTCAAGCTTTTACATTCCGGATTAATCAAGGAGATCGTAGAATTCAAAATTTACAACCGATGGGGCCAGGTCGTTTATGAAGCCACCAACAACGAAGGATGGGACGGCACTCAAAAAGGCGAACCTGCACCATCTGATGTGTACATATACCGCATTGTCGTTAAGACTTTTGACGATGTGGTGCAAGATAAAACCGGAGACGTTACGCTATTAAGGTAGTGTTATAGCCGATTGGACATTGATGGCGGGAGAACGGTCGCCGTGCCGGTTCTCCCGCTTTTTTATTAGGAACGAATGTTTCCAACCAAATTAATTGTATTTTGTTTTCCTATCGGAATAGCGCTACTTTTGCGCCCACATTTAAACAGCGCTTAGTATGGCCACTGTGCGATTTATATTTGAAGATACCAACATCACCCCGGTTACCATTGAGCATGTTGAGGCTGGGTACTCAATACTGGAAGTGACCGAAGACCACGATATTCACCTCAATCACAACTGCGGCGGCGTTTGCGCCTGTAGCACCTGCCACGTTTACATCCACAAAGGGGAAGACCTGGTTGAAGAAATATCAGAAAAGGAAGAAGACTTCATAGATCGGGCGATCAACCCCCGTTTGGAGTCGCGCCTGGGGTGCCAGTGCATTATCCTGGAAGACGATGCCTACATTGAGGTTGAAATTCCGGATCAATCCCGCATCATCGGGCACGAACATTGATTTTTTCAATTCACTTAATAACAGTACGCAATGGCGTTTGATGCAATTGACAATTTGCCTATAGACTGGAAAGACCACGAGGATATAGCGATGAGACTTTATGAGCGGTTCGGAGACGATTTTGGCGAAAGCCAAATCTACAGAATCCGGTTTACGGAACTCATCGAGTGGGTGATGGAAATTCCCAATTTTGAAGGAAAAAGGGAAGCCTGCAACGAGGGGCATCTGGAGCAGATTCAAGCCAAGTGGGTTTATGAATGGCGCGATAACCAGGACTAACCTTCTATTTCACACCATAGCGCACCGCTTATGAACCAGTTGGAAAAATTTCGAGATATCCATACCTTTATATTTGACGTAGATGGCGTACTCACCAACAATGAAGTGCTGGTTACGGAAGACGGGCAGTTGTTGCGCACCATGAATGTTCGGGACGGCTATGCCATCAAACACGCCGTTGAAGCGGGATATCGGGTTTGCATCATTACCGGGGGGCGTTCGGAAGGCGTTCGCAAACGCTTAGAAATGCTGGGGGTTCAGGACATTTACGTGAATCGCCAGGAGAAAATAGAGGCTTACGAAGAATACATCCATGCCTACGATCTGGACGAAGGGGAAATCCTGTATATGGGTGACGATTTGCCGGATTACCCCGTGATGCGAAGGGTAGGCCTTCCCGTTTGCCCCAGCGATGCTGCGCATGAACTGCTTGAAATTGCCCAGTATGTTTCGCCGGTTGCCGGAGGGGCAGGTTGTGCACGGGATGTCATCCGGAAAGTAATGCTGCTGCACGGTAAGTGGCGGGATTAATTCAGCAGTTTTTTGCGAATAACAGCCATGAATCGAATTTTGACTTTAATCCGGTTACCAAATCTGGGTGTCGTTGTGCTGATGCAATGGCTACTCTATCACTACTTTATAGCAAAAGCATTCGTTGATTACGAACTCCCGCTCACGCTGGGCCATAACATGGCCACCCTGTTTATTGCCGTTACCGCGCTCATTACTGCTGCCGGCTATGTCATCAATGATTTATTAGACATCAAGACAGACGAAATTAACCGGCCGGAGCGCATTATTGCCGGGCGTACGCTCTCTATTCCTGTCGTCAAGTGGCTCTATTTTGTTTGTATTGCTTCCGGCTATGTACTGGCCTTGTACATTTCTATGAAATTGGGACAGCCGGGGCTAATCATCTATTATTTGATTTTTGTAGCCGGATTGTACCACTATTCCAGCAGGTTAAAACGGCTTCCTTTGGTTGGAAATATATGGGTAGCAGCTTATTGTGCAGGTGCGATTGGCATGTTGTGGTTCGCAGAACGGCAGCCTTATGCG
Organism: Saprospiraceae bacterium; assembly: GCA_046153985.1. Taxonomy (GTDB): domain Bacteria; phylum Bacteroidota; class Bacteroidia; order Chitinophagales; family Saprospiraceae; genus JABWAJ01. The sequence goes on along the minus strand of JBJXFD010000242.1, from coordinate 6,118 downwards.
CAATTAGTGGAAACAGCGCCGCAAGTGGCCCTTGCACTTCGATCCATCCTGTTGTTTTTTATGGCGTTTGCCTTTTTATCCACCCTGCTCCGCGAGATCGTTAAAGATATGCAGGACGAACCAGGCGACCGAATATGCGGCTACCGAACGGCCCCGGTGGTCTGGGGTATGACATTTGCCCGGAGAGCGGCACTTGCAACAGCATTTTTATTGGCAATTCTGATCGGTATAGCGGCTGTTGGACTAAAAGCCAACTGGATGAACGACCTGGCCCCGGTCTGGCTGGGCTTTGTGTTCCTGATCCTTGTTGTGATTTGTGTATTATTGGTAAAAGCAGCCACGCCGAGCGCTTTTCGCCGGATCAGCCTGCTCATTAAAGCGATGATGCTGGGGGGAATTTTTTGGCTTTTGTTTTTAGAACTCTAACCTATGGAATTCACTGGAAAAAAAATCATTTTAGCTTCAAAATCGCCCCGGCGCAGTCAGTTGCTGGCCCATGCAGGCATACCTTTTGAAGTTAAAGTGGAAGAAGTGGAAGAAATCTATCCGCCGGATATGCCGGTGGATGAAGTAGCGCCTTTTCTGGCGCATAAAAAAGCAAAAGCTGCCCTTAAATTTTTAGAGCCGAACAGCATTATCCTCGCTTCCGACAGCGTGGTCATTCTGGATGAGGTGATTTACGGTAAACCGGAAGGATATGAAGGCGCTTTTCAGATGTTGCGAACTTTGTCCGGGCGGGTTCACCGCGTAATTACCGGGGTTTGCCTGCTTTCGGAAGAAAAAGTGCGCGTTTTTTCTGAAACCGCTTATGTACATTTTGATCCGCTCAGCGACGAGGAAATTGAATACTACATCCGGCATTTCGAGCCTTACGACAAAGCCGGCGCTTACGCCATTCAGGAATGGGTCGGCCTGTGCAAAATTTCCCGCATCGAAGGCACGTATTCCAATATTATGGGGCTGCCGATGAATGCTGTTTGCCGGGAGTTGGAGGCTTTTTAGTCTGGAAAGAAACTGTCGTATTGTTCAGGATTTACCCCCTCAACTTTTGCACGAATTCTTCTGTGACTTCAGCTAAGCGGGCAATGCGGGCATTTGAAAATTCGGGAAATTCATCGAGCAATGCCAGCACGACTTTGCGCGCTTTCTTCTCTTCACCCACTTCAATGCCTTGTTCAATGCCTTGTTCAATGCCTTGTTCAATACCTTGCTCAATGCCCTGTTTGAGGCCTTTTTTAATTAGCATGTCATAAGTAGTCATGGCCAAATGTTTTACAGGAGGTGGTGTATTTTCAACCAAATCCTCCCAGTCTTGATCATTAAAATCAGTTGTGTAAAGTATATAAACGAGGAGCATCCGAATATAGTTTATGTCAGGATACCCTTCTTCTGCACCTTCTAAACGATAGAAAAGTAGTCGAATATGATCCCGAAGGTATTCTTTTTCTCCCTGATGTTTGAAGGATAGAAACACATTAATTAGAAAACGAGCCTTTAACTGTAGGATTACTTCGTCGCTTAATCCTGACAAATCTGTAAGCAGATAGTCGAATGCAGGCAAATAAGGTCGCAATGATTCGTCCCAATCATCAAAGCTGCCGCTAAAATGCCGTATTTCCCATTTCGTTTTACCATGATACACAATAATGGGAACGATTAGTGGCAACGGCTTCTTTTCCTGAATTGCACGTTCCCACGTTTCAAGCATGTACCGCATCAACTGTAAATGGGGATGGCTCTGTGGTTTACTCTTGTGCTCAAATAAAAAAGTAAGGTATGCCTCCCCTTTCCCTTTCAGCGGACACCGATAAATGATATCTGAAATATGTGATCGAAGCTTTCGACTTACAAACGATCCTTCCACCCTTTCAATAGCATCAAACTGAAGTTTGTCAGCCAATTCTATTGGCAGAAAATTGCGAAGATAATCCAACGCAACTTCCGGGATTCCAAAACTTTGCCTGAAAAAATGGTCGTGCGGATGCCGGGGTTTTTCCATGTTGGGTTGAATTTATTTCCGGCAATAATAACAAAAAGTTTTGAAATAAAAAAATAATTACAAAAAGTTTAAAAGAATCAACCAACTAATCGCTGACCAAACGATACAAAAAACAACAATGAGTCCGGATTTCGCATCGAATCCCGGTTGGCGGCTTTTTCTAAGGCAATGCCCATTAATATTTTCTTCACCGGCGCTTCCATTTTTTTTCCGCTAATGGTATAAGGAATTTCTTCAACCAGAATAATCTCGTCCGGCACATGACGCGGCGAATAAGCATTGCGCAGCGCGTCGTTGATTTTCTTTTTGAGGGCATCCGTTAGAGAAACATCCTCTTCCAGGATGACGAAAAGTGGCATGTAATGCCTGCCACCACTGAGTTCCAGATTTACAACAAGGCTATCGCGCACCTCACTGACCTGGTTGACAGCGCTGTAAATTTCGCTGGTGCCGATGCGCACACCGTGGCGATTGAGCGTGGCGTCTGAGCGACCATAAATGATCAATGTACCCCGATCCGTAATTTTCACCCAATCCCCGTGCCGCCAAATGCCCGGGTACATTTCGAAATAACTGTCCAAATATTTTTGCTGGGTGGGGTCGTTCCAGAAATAGATCGGCATGCAGGGCATGGGCCGGGTGACCACCATCTCGCCAACGGCTTCCAGCAAGGGATTTCCCGCTTCGTCCCAGGCTTCAATGCTGGCTCCCAATGCCCGGCACTGGATTTCGCCGGCCCAGACCGGCAGGGTAGGGCAGCCCCCTACAAAAGCCGTACACACATCGGTGCCACCGCTCATCGAACACAGCCAAAGGTCTGGTTTGATGTGTTGATAAACCCAGTCGAAAGCCTCCGGGGGCAGGGGCGAACCGGTAGAGCCGATGGATCTCAACGCGCTCAGGTCGAATTGTTTGCCCGGTTCGAGTTGTTGTTTCATACACGAAACCAAAAACGGCGCACTGGTACCAAAATGGTGGATGGGCGCCTGTTCGGCCAATAGCCAGAGCGCATTCAGGTCGGGGTAGGCCGGGCTGCCATCATACAAAACCATGGTAGCGCCCGCCAGGAGCGAAGCCTGCACAAAATTCCACATCATCCAGCCAGTGGTGGAAAACCAGAAGAAATTTTCACCGGGGCGGACGTCGTTGTGGAACGTCAGGTACTTGTAGTGCTCCAGCAGCATGCCGCCGTGCCCGTGCGTAATGGCTTTGGGCAAACCAGTGGTGCCGGAAGAATACAAAACCCAGATGGGGTGGTCGAACGAGACCGCTTCAAATTCGATGCCAATGATCAGTTCTGCCGTTGCTTCTTCCCACAAAACGGCGTTCGGCAGGACTGATGCTTCCGTTTCCCTGTTGAGATAAGGGATCAGGACTACTTTTTTTAGCGAAGGCAATTGAGTGCATAACTCATTTACAACTTGGATTTTATCATGAGGTTTGCCATTGTAAGAATAACCGTCCACGGCAAATAACAGCTTGGGTTCAATTTGCAGAAACCGATCCACCACACTGCTGACGCCAAAATCCGGCGAACAACTGGACCACACTGCACCGATGGAGCAAGTGGCCAAAAAAGCCACCGTTGCTTCCGGAATATTGGGCAAAAAAGCCACAACCCGGTCGCCTTTACCAATGCCTTGTTGCCGCATCCAGGCGCTCAGCGCAGCCACTTGTTGCCGGAGGGAAGCCCAGGTAATTGTCGTGAGCGGCGTGTTTTCCGAAGCAAACCGAATGGCTGGTCGCTCGTCGGAGTAGTTTCTGAAAATGTGTTCGGCATAGTTCAGCGTACTGCCTTCAAACCATTTTGTGTCTGGCATGGGCGCGTCCGACATCACCTGGCGATAAGGCGTGTGGTGGAGGATGTCGAAATATTGCCAAAGGCTTTCCCAAAAATCGGCGGGGTGGTCTACGGACCACTGCCAGAGTTCGGAGTAGGCGCTGAAATGCAGGTTGTGCCGGCTTTTCAGCCAGGTTTGGTAATGGATAATATTGGCAGAGGTGGCAGCTGTTTCGCTGGGTTGCCACAGCGGTGCAGGCGTTGGAGACATAGACGGGTAGCATTTGGGGGTCAAATTAGGGAAAAAGAATGGACTAACAAAGGCCATCCCGAAAATCCGGAATGGCCTTTGTCCAATTTCGTAGTGGAAGAGAAATCTCCCTTACCAACTAATATCATCTTCGCTTTTTGGTAAAGCGTCTTCTTCACTGTCAGGTTTTTTCGGCTCGTCTTCGGGCTCGTCTTTTGCGTCTTCGATGATCAACCTGGGGCGCATGGGCCGGTCGCTGTTGCCGCCGCGATCTCCGCGGTCGCGGTCACCTCTGTCGCGGTCACGATAGCGGGGTGCATCGCCATCTTCGTGGTTAAAATCTTCTTCGTCGCGATGGTCGAATTCTTCGTAGTTGTAGTCAGGCATCAACTCGGTTTTTACATGGTTGATGGCTTCTTCAAGGCTACTCAGAAAACGGTTGAAATCTTCCTTGTACAGGAAAATTTTGTGTCGCTCGTACTCCTCGCTGTTGAACTTCTTCGTGCTTTCAGTGAGTGTAATGTAGAAGTCTTCTCCTTTCGTTTTCCGCACATCAAAAAAATAGGTTCTTCTCTTGCCCGCGCGTACTTTTTTGGAATAAACGCTTTCAAACTTCTTAAATCTCTCGTTCTCCACGTCTTTTTGAATTTGGTGAAACAAACATCTCTGCGATCATCACACTACAAATGTAGAAATTCACCTTGTAAAACAAAAGTATAATTTACCACATAGATTTAGCTGTGGTAAAAAAGAGTTTACATCACTGGCTTGGATTCCTCCAAGCTTTGTTTTTCATAAAGCTCGTAATAATACCCCTTATTGGCGAGCAATTCTTCATGCGTACCCGCTTCTGTAATTTTTCCGTGGTCCAGCACAATGATTTTATCGAACTGCAACAACGCGTAGATGCGGTGGGTAATCACAATGGTAGTTTTGTCGCCCAGTGCTTCCGTAAAGTAGCTCAGGATTCGCTTTTCCGTATTGGTATCCACCGCAGAGAGGCAATCGTCGAAAACCACAATGTCCGGTTTTTTTACAAGGGCGCGTGCGATGGATATCCGCTGTTTTTGGCCCCCGGAAAGGGTAACACCGCGTTCTCCGACCACCGTGTCAAAGCCTTCTGAAAGGCCCATGATTTCATCGTAAACTGCAGCATGCCTTGCAAAATCTTCGATTTCGGCCCGGGTCGCATCCGGGTTTCCAAAAGCAATGTTGCCCGCTACATTGTCCGAAAACAGGAAAACATCCTGCGGCACGTAGCCAATGCGGCGTCTGAGGTTGTCCAAATCGTGTTGGCGCACATCCCGGCCGTCTATGCGAATGGCGCCGGAACTGACGTCGTACATGCGTGTCAGCAAGTCGGCGATGGTCGTTTTACCCGCGCCCGTTCTGCCGATAATCGCCATTTTTTGGCCGGGTTTCAGGTCAAAACTGATGCCGTTGATTGCTGGAATACCGGTGTCTGGGTAGACAAAATGCACGTTGTCGAACTCAATATGGCCCTCCAAAGGCGACGGGTCGGTTACCGTGTTGACAATCTCCGGTTCCGTGTCCAAAAACTCGTTGATGCGCCTTTGCGAAGCTGCGGCTTGCTGCATAATGGAAGCAATCCAGCCAATGGCCGTAACGGGCCAGGTGAGCATGTTGACGTAAATGACGAATTCAGCAATATTGCCGGGAGTGATCACGCCTTTTACCACTTGCAAGCCCCCAACGTAAACCGTAATAATGGTACTCGCTCCGATCATCAACAGCATCATGGGGTAGAAAAATGCGTTGATTTTGGCCATCGCCATCGAAGTCTGTTTGTATACTTCGCTTTCTTTTGCAAAATGCCGCGCCGTGGGTTCTTCCTGGACATACGATTTTACGACCCGGATGCCGGAATAGATCTCTTGCGAGATACTGTTGAGCGCAGCCAATTGCTTTTGGATGCGTTCGCTGCGTTTGCTGGTATTGATGCTGATGTAATAGATCGAAATAGACAAAAAGGGCAACGGAGCAAGGCAGTACAGCGTAAGCTCCAGGTTTACCTGCACCATTGCATAAACGGCCAGCACAAAAAGCGAAATCAGGTTGATGCCGTACA
>JBJXFD010000233.1:0-3187 GCA_046153985.1 Saprospiraceae bacterium | reverse complement strand
ACAGCGGTTTCCAGCATGACGCCTTCCACCAAACTGATGCTTAGGGTTGTCTGGTTGCCAACCGTGACTTCCTGTGTGGAAAAACCGGTGTAACTGATGACCAGGGCATCGGCCCCTGCCGGTAAATTTAAGGAGAACTTACCGTCTACATCAGTAACTGTTCCCGTTGAGGTGCCTTTTGCCAGAATGCTGGCGCCGATCAGGGCTTCCCCCTTCTCGTCAGTCACCGTCCCGCTGATTGTCCGCTGGGCCATAGTAAAGCCAATAGCGAAGCAGACCAGTGCTAATACTAGTGAGAGTTTTTTCATGCTAGTCCTTTTTTGTAAAAAAATAAAAATCAATTATGCACGATGCATTGATAAAGCCAGCTTCTAATCGCCTTTAGAATCAATACATAGGTAGCCAAATTGTAACTGTCCTCTGAAATTAAACCTCAATGTTTTGTAGGATGAGCCTGAAAGTGTTGTGGGTGATCAAGGAATGAAGTAAAATTCAGGCATTTTGTATAAGTCGGATGCACGCAAATATAAAACTATCCTGCTTCCTGCAAGAAAATTGTGAACATTATATCGCTCAGCGTGCAAAAACGCTTGAATTGTGTCAAAGAAATCCAATCGTAAAAAACTTTAAATCAAACAATTAAGGTACATCCGAATAGTATTCTGCAAACCAAAATAAAGTGCGTCGCTGATGAGTGCATGGCCGATAGAAACTTCTTTCAGGCCCTCAACGTGCGTTTTGTAGTAGCGCAGGTTGTCTAAGTTCAGGTCGTGGCCTGCGTTAATTTCCAGGCCGATTTCATTCGCCAATCGGGCACAACGGGTGTGAGGTTCAATGGCAAGGTGTGGATCATCCGGAAACAAACGGGCAAAATGGCCCGTATAAAACTCAATGCAATCAGCTCCGGCCGCTTTCGCCCCTTCTACCAACTGCTCCACCGGGTCTACAAAAACAGATACCCGGATGCCTTCTCTTTTCAGGGTGCTTATAATATCGGTCAGAAAAGCCTTTTGACCCACCGTATCCCAGCCCTGATCAGAGGTAAGCACTTCCGGGGAATCCGGAACTAAGGTACATTGGTGTGGCCGGTTCCTTAAAACCAGCTCCATAAAATCCTTCGTGGGATTGCCTTCAATGTTGAGTTCTGTTTTAACAATAGCTTTCAGCGCCGGTACATCACTGTAGCGGATATGCCGTTCGTCAGGGCGGGGATGAATAGTAATACCCTGAGCGCCAAAGGATTCGCAATCCTGAGCTACCTTCCCCAAGTCCGGGAGATTCCCCCCCCGGGCGTTTCGAATCAGGGCTACTTTGTTGATGTTGACGCTCAGTTTTGTCATAAGTGCTTGCTTGTATGAACGATAAAGATAGAAAACCCGAAAACAATTCCCATTTTTGCAGCGCAAAAATATAATGATGGAGCCTTCTCCTATTGACGATTTCAAGCCGAACAGGGATTTTATGTTTCCGGCTTCCTGGACACTGCTGCTGCTGCTGGTTGCCATTTTATTCGGCTACCTGCTGGGTGGAGCAGTGAGTGCGCTCCTGGCATACCTTAACGATACGGATATATCCGTCCTGTTATCCGGGTTCGGAGAAAACAGCCCCTACGCAGACCGACAAATTTTGCGCTGGGTAAGCCTGCTTAGCCACCTCGCTTCTTTTTCCATCCCGGCTTTGGGTGTTTTTATCCTCCTTTACCGCAGGCAGTGGTCGCAGCAACTATTGATGGACGTTGCCCCGCGCCTTACACCCGCCGTATTGAGCATCCTTTTCATTTTAGTTTCTTTTCCTTTGGCGCAAACCGTTTATTGGCTTAACCGCCAGTTGCCTTTACCTGAGTGGATGGTTGGTATGGAAGGGGAAGTTTCCAACCTGGTAAAAGGATTGCTCGTCATGGAATCTCCGGGGGAGTTGTTGTTTAATCTGTTCGTTGTCGCCGTGGCGCCGGCCATTGGAGAGGAGCTCGTTTTCCGGGGAGTGGTGCAGCAACAATTTTATCGGATTGCCCGTTCGCGCGGGCTCGCGGTTTGGATTACGGCTTTTTTGTTCAGTGCGATTCACCTCCAATTTGAAGGTTTTTTGCCAAGGTTCTTGTTGGGCGCCATGTTGGGATACCTATTCCTGTGGTCAAAAAATCTTTGGATACCAATCCTTGCACATTTCTTTTTTAACGGCATTCAGGTGGCCGGACAGTATTTTGCAGCCGACGCATTAGAAGCTATGGATGCCACACAGACCGAACAGCCCTATTGGATCGCCGGAGTCGGTTCACTGTTCCTGGTTTTTTTGGTCGGATATTATATTCAACGCTACTTTGCCTTGCATGAACAACAAGAGGGAGCCAAAAACGAACAGATAATATGAGTACTTTGGGCAGGCGCATGATCACGGGCAGTATCTTTGTAGCGGTCATGATCGCCGGTATCTATGGCGGGGCTTATACCTTCCTGGGGCTGTTCGGGCTGATTGCAACTTTGAGTTTATGGGAATTTTACGGCCTGGCACTCGATGTAAAGGGCATTAGCGGAAAAGTCAGGCGCATTTTGGGGGTTCTCGCCGGCTTGGGCCCTTTCCTGTTTATCGCGATTCAGGTGCTTTTGAACAAAGAAACACCTTATATAATAGGACACGGTTTGCTGGGCTTGTTGCTGGTCTTTTTTGTGTTGATGTTGCTTGAGTTAAGGTGGCAATCCGAATCTCCTTTTCACAATTTGGCTTTTCTGGCCCTTGGGATCGTCTACATCGGCACGCCCTTTGCTTTGATGGTCGCCATTTCGTTCCCAAACGGGGAAACGTATCAACCCAACATCATGATGGGGCTGCTGTTGTTAAGCTGGGCTAATGATTCGGGTGCATACGGCATAGGCAGCCGCATTGGCAAAACCCAGTTGGCGCCGCACATTTCTCCCAAAAAAACCTGGGAGGGCGCCATTGGCGGTTGTGTCATTACTTTGCTTGCAGCGATCCTTTTTGCTAATTTTATGCCTGGTTTTAGCTATACCGACTGGATCGTATTGTCCTTGATCGTTGTAGTTTTAGGTTCTTTGGGGGATCTGGTGGAGTCTTTGTTTAAACGGAGTCTCCAAATCAAGGATTCCGGCAAATTATTGCCCGGCCATGGCGGCCTGCTCGACCGGTTCGACGGGCTTATTTTTATTATGCCTTTTGTTAGCGCCTATTTGTT
>JBJXFD010000221.1:0-8085 GCA_046153985.1 Saprospiraceae bacterium | reverse complement strand
TCTTCATCGAATCGAAACTGCCCGAAGCCCTTGCGCCTTTGCAGGAACTGGCGGGCAATATCTGGTGGTCGTGGAACAAAGAAGCCATCCACCTTTTTCGCGCCATCGAACCGGAATTATGGGAATCCGTTCACCACAACCCCATTGCCCTGCTCGACGGCCTGAGTGTGGAAACCACCAGGCGCCTGCTGGAGGATAAAGACTTCATGGCGCGCCTGAAATCGGTCAACAAAGCTTTTCAGGCTTACCTGAAAGAAGTGCCTGCTGTGAAAACGCCGCACATCGGCTATTTCAGCATGGAATACGGCCTGCACATTTCCGTGCGGCTCTATTCCGGCGGCTTGGGCGTGCTGGCCGGCGACTACCTCAAAGAGGCCAGCGACGCCAACATCAACCTGACTGCGGTGGGCCTGCTATACCGCTACGGCTATTTCCAACAAGCGGTGTCGCTGAACGGTGATCAGATCCACCAATACCCGCCGCAGCAATTCACCAAAATGCCCATTCACCCCGTACGCGACCAAAGCGGCGAATGGTTAAAGGTGAGCGTGCAACTGAAAGACAGCCTCGTGTGGGCCAAAGTATGGGAACTCCAGGTGGGCCGCATTTCGCTGTACCTGTTGGACACCGACATTGACGAAAACCGATGGGAAGACCGCGCGCTTACGCACCAGCTCTACGGCGGCAACAACGAACACCGCCTCAAGCAGGAAATTCTGCTGGGCATTGGCGGGGTGCGGGCGCTTAAAGCCCTCAACATTACCCCCGATTTGTTCCACATCAACGAAGGCCACGCTGCCTTCCTCGCGCTGGAACGCCTGAGACAATACATGGGGGAAGAAAAACTGAGCTTCAACACGGCGGTGGAAGTCGTGCGCTCAACTTCCCTTTTTACAACGCATACCCCCGTGCCTGCGGGCCACGATTATTTCCCGGAAGGGGCATTGCGGGAATACTTAGCCGATTATATTGCCGACCTCGGCATCCCCTGGCAGCAATTTATGGCGTTGGGCAAAATCGAAGTCAACAACCCTTCCGAGCTGTTTTCGATGAGCCATTTGGCCATCCGGCTTTCGCAGGAAGTGAACGGCGTGAGCAAACTTCACGGCGATGTATCGCAAAAAATGTTCAGCGTGCTCTATCCGGGCTACCACCCCGAAGAATTGCACGTCGGCTACGTCACCAACAGCGTGCATTACCCCACGTGGATTGGCCGGGAATGGCACGAGTTGTACGAAAAGACCTTTGGAAAAAATTTCCTGCGCGACCAGTCGAACCCCGTACACTGGCGAAAAATACACAGCGTGCCCGACGACCAGGTTATGGCCATCCGGCAAGTGCAGAAACAGCGTCTGATTCGTTTTGTGAAACGGAAATTGCAGGAAGACCTCCAGCGTCGTGGCGAAAATCCGCGCGCCATTTTTTCGGTGCTGAACGCCATCCGCGAAGATGCCCTGATGATTGGTTTTGCGCGCCGTTTTGCCACGTACAAACGCGCCCATCTGCTGTTCTCCAATCCGGAACGCTTGTCGCAAATCGTGAACGACCCGGAACGTCCGGTGATGTTTATTTTTGCCGGAAAGGCGCACCCCGCCGACGGTGGCGGCCAAGACCTCATCCGCAGCATCATCAACACCTCGAAGCGCCCGGAATTTTTGGGGAAAGTGATCTTCCTCGAAGATTACAACATGGAAATGGCCAAAACATTAGTGCGCGGCGTTGATATTTGGCTGAACAACCCGGTTCGTCCGAAAGAAGCTTCGGGCACCAGCGGTATGAAAGCGGTGCTGAACGGGGTCATGAATTTCAGCGTTTTGGACGGCTGGTGGGTGGAAGGCTACCGCCCCGACGCGGGATGGGCTTTGCCTTTGGAAAACACCTACGACGACCCGAACCTTCAGGATCAGCTCGACGCGGAAACGATCTACAATATTCTGGAATACGATATTGCGCCGACGTATTACGAGCGCGATGAGAAAGGCATCTCGGCGAAATGGGTCAACCATGTGAAGCAAACCATCGCTGAAATTGCGCCGCAGTTTACGATGAAACGCATGCTCGACGACTACTTCGACCGCTTTTACAACAAACTTTACGAACGCAGCCAAATCGTAAAAGCGAAAAACTACGCCAAAGCATCGGAGCTGGCATCCTGGAAAAGCGACATGCGGGAAGATTGGGATAAAATCAGCGTGTCCGACATGCAGGTTTTTGATTCCGACAACCACCCGCTGCCGGTTGGACAGCCTTTCGAAGCGACCATCAGCTTGGATATCAACGGCTTGCCAGCCCAACGAATCGGGGTGGAAGTGGCCTTTTTCCGCCGCCTGAGCGACGACGAAATGGAACTGAAAATAACGCACGAACTGCAATTAACCAATCAAAAGGGTTCCATCGCTACGTATGCTTGCGCATTGGATCCGCACATGTCGGGCGTGTACGAATACGGGTTCCGGGTTTTCCCGAAACACGAATTGTTGCCGCACCGGCAGGATTTGAATTTGGTGAAATGGCTGTAGGGTGGTCGCCAACTTCAGTTGGCAGACCTCAAATGAAACAAAGAGAGGAGGTTGTCTCAAAAGGCCGTTAGCAAAGCTTTTCCAACTTTTAAGACCCTCTCCTCTCTCTAAGTCAAAAAAATGAAAAGCATCCTTTTCTCCGATAAAGTCCACCCGCTGCTGTGGGAAAGTCTCACCGCAGCGGGTTTCGACTGCCACGACGGCAGTGTGACCTCCTTAGAAGAAACGGAACGCCTGTTGCCGCAATTCGACGGCATCGTTGTACGCAGTCGCTTCCGGATTGACGAAGCGTTCCTGTCAAATGCAACCCGCCTGCGCTGTGTGGCGCGTTGGGGCGTTGGCACGGAACACATTGACCTCGAAGCGGCGGCTGCAATGGGCGTTGCGGTGCTGACTTCTCCGGAAGGCAGCCGCGACACGGTGGGAGAACATACCATAGCCCTGCTGCTGAACCTGATGAACCACATCGGGCGGGCCGACCGGCAGGTGCGGGCCGGACAGTGGATCCGGGCAGCCAACCGCGCAACGGAATTAAAAGGCAAAACCGTGGGCATCATCGGCTACGGCAACATGGGACAGGCTTTCGCCCAACGCCTGCCGGGCTTTGGTTGCCGGGTGCTGGCCTACGATAAATTTAGAATTAATTACGGCGATGCGTTTGCCGCTGAAGCTGACCTGGAAACGCTGTTCCGCGAAAGCGACGTCGTCAGCCTGCACATTCCTTATCTGCGGGAAAACCACCACTTCGTCAACGACGCTTTTTTGAGCAGTTTTCACAAACCGGTTTACCTCGTCAATACGGCACGGGGCCTGGTGCTCGACACGGCGGCTTTAGTTGCGCATTTACAAAGGGGCAAGGTCGCTGGCGCTGCTTTAGACGTCCACGAATACGAAGAAATGTCTTTTTCCCACCTCGAACCGGATGCCTTGCCGGAACCTTTTCAATACCTGCGGCAGGCGGACAATGTGGTTTTGACACCGCATATCGCTGGTTGGTCGCACGAAGCAGAGGAAGGGCACGCGCGGGTTTTGGCCGGGAAGATTGGGCGGATGTTTGGCTAATCTTCTGTATCAATAACGAGAATTAGGTTTTTTTAGAAGACAAAAGTTATTGTAGAATAGCCTACGTAATGATGATGTGCGCCTTGCGAACTTTGCGACTCCCGTGGCGCCCTTTGCGGTTAATTTTTCTTACCGCAAAGCCTGCCCCGGAAAACGGGGGGACGCAAAGATTTATCGCAAAGTGCGCAAAGCGAGCAACTACAAATCGCAAAGCCTTCATTTTCAACTCGCATATACCCGAACTCACATTAACTCAAGATTAATTTTTTTAAAAGACTTTCCTGTATAAAATAACATCGTAATTTTACGATGTTATTCATACTCAGCCATGACCACTAATACCACGAATAAGAAGGAATCCTTCGAACAAGAAGATCAGGATTTGGCCAACCTCGCCAAAGCCCTGGCACACCCCGCGCGCATTGCCATCTTAAAAGAATTGGCGCGCCGACAAACCTGCATCTGCGGGGAAATTGTGGAAGTGCTGCCGCTTGCCCAAAGCACCGTTTCCCAACACCTGAAAGAATTGTTGCAAGCCGGGCTGATCAAAGGAACTGTGGATGGAAAAAAATCGTGCTACTGCATCAACCAGGAGGCGTTCCGGCAATTTGACCAGACGTTGAAGACTTTTTTTGCGGTTACGATCATAAACGAATGTTGTTAAAATAAGGAGTTTATATGAAAAACATTTTGGTATTGTGTACCGGCAACAGTTGCCGGAGCCAGATTGCTGAAGGTTACCTGCGGCATTTTGCAAAGGACGCCGCCAGGATTTACAGCGCCGGTGTGGAAACCCACGGCGTGAATCCCAGGGCTATTGCCATCATGAAAGAGGATGGCCTTGACATCTCGCACCACACGTCCAACAATGTGGAGGAGTACTTCGACCTGGATTTTGATTATGTAATTACGGTGTGCGACAACGCCAAAGAACGCTGTCCGTATTTCCCGACCAAAGCGCAAAAATTCCACCACAATTTTCCTGATCCCGCGAAAGCAATCGGAACGGAGGAGGAGATTATGACGGAGTTCAGGGCCGTACGCGAGATGATCAAAGCCTACTCGGAGCAGTTTATTCAAGCGCATATTGCGGCTTAAAGCAAAGACTCAGATGACACAGACAACAACCACTCCTAAAAAGCTCGGTTTCCTCGACCGCTACCTGACCCTTTGGATATTTGCCGCGATGTTCATCGGCGTTGCGCTGGGTTATTTAGTTCCGGGCACGGCCGGTTTTATCAACCAATTTCAGGTTGGAACGACCAATATCCCCATCGCAATCGGCTTGATTTTGATGATGTACCCGCCGTTGGCAAAAGTGAAATACGAAGAGCTGCCGTCGGTTTTTAAAAACAAACGCATTCTTGGACTTTCTTTAGTTCAAAACTGGCTCATTGGCCCCCTTTTGATGTTCCTGCTGGCGGTTGTGTTTTTGCAGGACAAACCCGAATACATGATCGGATTGATCATGATTGGGATTGCGCGGTGCATTGCGATGGTGATAGTCTGGAACGACCTGGCAAAAGGCGACAACGAATACGTGGCCGGTCTCGTAGCCTTCAATAGCATTTTTCAGGTGTTGCTGTACAGCGTCTACGCCTGGTTTTTTGTGACGATCCTGCCGCCGCTGTTTGGCATAAAGGGCGTCGAAGTTGACGTCAGCATCCGGCAGATTGCGGAAAGTGTTTTCATTTACCTTGGCATCCCGTTCATTGCCGGGTTCATTACCCGCTATGTGCTGATCCGAAGCAAAGGGAAGGAATGGTACCAGGAGGTTTTTATTCCCAAAATCAGTCCAATCACCCTGATTTCACTGCTGTTCACCATCGTGGTGATGTTCAGCTATAAAGGCAACCTGATCGTTCAAATCCCTTTTGATGTGGTGCGCATTGCCATTCCGCTGATCCTCTACTTTGTCATTATGTTTTTCAGCGCTTTCTTTTTGGCCAAACGCGCCGGCGCCGATTACGCCAAAAGTACCTCGCTGGCATTTACCGCTGCGGGCAATAACTTTGAGTTGGGCATTGCTGTAGCCATCGCGGTTTTTGGCATTGATTCCGGAGTGGCTTTTGCAGCCGTGATCGGGCCATTGATTGAAGTGCCGGTTTTGATTTTGTTGGTAAATGTAGCCTTGAAGCAGCAAAAAAACTTTACAAAAACGTAGTCTTCATTTCACTTCCCTGGGGTCTTTGCGCGATTGTTTCCCGCAAAGGGCGCAAAGGATAAGCCAAGGCCGCAAAGCTTGATGCCCCTGGCTTAGCGTCCTTTGCGAGACCTTTGCGACCTTTGCGGGAAATTTTAGACGTGAGGGCGCCAAGACAAATCCTAACCTCACTCCACCTTCGCCGCATGAATTTCCTCGAAAAAAATATCCCCGTTTGGCACCTGAAATTGCAGTTCTTGCGGCTCGCCGGTATTATCCAACACAAACTGCACCGTCCCAAAATCGAACCAGGCCTGCGGTTCTGCCCATTTTAGCTCAAACGTATCGAAATGCCAGTGGGAGAGGGTAGCGCTGAGCCCATTAGCAGGCAAAAATTTGATGGCGAGTTTGCCTTGGTCTGCACTGACCCGGATGTCGCCATAAAACTTGCAGCGGTAGAGCCCGGCGTATTTTTCCGGCGCGAGTGAGGGTTTCGTGCCGATCACCCGCTTGTCTTTTAATGCCTTCATTTCAGCTTCATGCGCAGTTTGACCAGCTTTTTCGCGCCCCAGCAATTCTTTGCTCCAATCTTTATCTGCCTTGCCGGTGTAGGTGTCCAACACGCGGTACATCAGCGCATTGCCTACGCCGGTCATGCTGTTGGTGAGGATGACCCCGCCAAGTTTCAGATCCGGCACAAAAAACGTACGCGAATACATGCCATCGTAGCCGCCGCTGTGCGATACCACCAGGTGCCCGTTGTAATCGAACAGCCCCCAGCCTAAGCCATACATCGAAAAATTGCGCGTGGGAAACAGTTTTCGTCCGCTTTCGCCAATGCGGTTGATGCTGTGCGTTTGCCAAAGTTCCCACAGCGCTTTGGCCGGAAGCAGGGATTTGCCAGCCACTTTGCCCTCGTCAAGGTTCCATTGCAACCATTTCAGCATGTCGGACGCGCTGGAAATGATGCCGCCCGCAGCGCCCATATTGTCCCAATCCACCCACGGGATCGGCTTTTCGACGCCGTTTTCAGGTTTATGTGGCGCCGCGACGTTGACGGTTTGGGGCAGGGCTTTGACGGAAGTGATCGTGCGCGCCATGCCTAACGGTTTCAGGATGCGTTCAGTGGCAAAGGTGTCCCAGCTTTTGCCGCTCACGGCGCGGATGACTTCCCCCGCAGCGATGAACATGAGGTTGGAGTAGCCGTAGCCACCCCGGTATTCATAGGCCTGCGGCAGTTCACCGGCCCGGCGCACCACTTCTTCTGCGCTATAATTGCTTTTGTACCAAACCACATCGCCGCTGAAGGTGCCTAATCCAACCCGGTGGCAAAGCAGGTCGCGCACGGTGGTATGTGCCGTCACGTATGGATCGTAAAGTTTGAACCCCGGCAGGTGTTTTTGCACAGGATCATCCCAGCGGAGTTTGCCTTCTTCCACCAGCATCGCCAGCGACGTTGCCACAAAGGCTTTGGTATTGGAAGCGATGGCAAAAAGGGTATTTTCATCCGCTTTCGCGGACTTACCGGCTTCAGCAACGCCGTAGCCTTTGGCGAGCACAACCTGGCCATCTTTGATGATGCCCACCGACATGCCGGGAACTGCCCAGTCTTTTTGGGCTTGTGTACAATATTGATCGAGGGCTTTATGGTCGGCCTGGCTATACAGCAGATTTGCGCCAAGCACAAAAAAGAATACGGACAAAAGGAGCGGTTGGAATTTCATGGTTGCCTATTTTTATGCAAGTTTATCTAAAAACGGGCAACTGTCAAACTTTCAGGCGGGCATAAAAAAAGAGGGCAGCTAAGATGCCGCCCTCCGAGAAATCACCCGACTGTTGTTGATCACGAAGTTACAAGCACTCCGCTAAACAACTTTGTGATCTTTAAAATTAGACGGGTTATTGGATCAAAAGTTTATCGTTCTTGTCTGCGCCGAACTGGAGTTCAGCGCTACTTCACTTATGGATCAAAAGTTTATCGTTCTGGTCGCTTCATCCGCCCCGTTGGGCGTTTCGGCGCGTAGTTTAAGGTTATTTGCGCCCCTTTCCAGTTCAAACGTACAATTGAAGGCTCCGGTTTTCACATTGAAGGAAAAATCGCTGATTGGTCGGCCATTGATCGAAAAAGTGACCTGATCCTTCGATGAAACATGCTGAATCGCGGCAATTACCGTACTGCGGCCCACATTGGGATTCAACGGGTTAGTCGTCGGTTGCGACACCGATTCAATGGTTACAACCGGCGCCGGAGCAGCATTGCCCCCATTGTAGAGGATCGTTGTTGTTGCCAGGGCCTTACCTGCGCTGTTGCTCGCTTCAATTTCAATGGTGTTCGTACCGGTGGCTAAGGTGACTTTTTTC
>JBJXFD010000191.1:0-3998 GCA_046153985.1 Saprospiraceae bacterium | reverse complement strand
CGCAACAGGCTTTCTTCTGCCTGGCGGGTTCCCGGCCTGCCCAAAGCGGCAAACAAAGGCGCAATCGTAGGCTGAATCAGGCTGTAATGGCCGCGTTTTGCTTCTGCATCGCTCCAGCTTTCGAGGTAGTGGTGCGTTGGCGTTACGTAGTTGCAAAGCAAAGCTGTTTCATTGGCCACACCGGCAAAAGAGACCTTCAGGCCAACTTTAGCCAGACCGTTTTTGAATTGTTCAGCATCCGGCAAATCGTAGGCCGGGTTGGCGCCGTCCATGACAAACAGGGCATTGACGCTGCCTGCGTTCATTTCGCGGACCAGTGTACGCACGTCGCGATCCATCCCCTGGCGTTGCAGTGAAGCGTCGTTGAAGGTGATGGTTGTGCCGTAGTTGCCCAACAGGTTGTTGATGGCGTTGATGATGATCTGTTCGCCCTGGTTATTAGAACCGGAAACGACGAGCGAAGTGCCCCGACTGGCGAGCAGTTCTTTGGCAACTTCTTTTATTTTAGCCGTTTTTTTAGCGTCCAACTGTGGGCCGCTGATGCGGGAACCGTTGCTGGATGCTGCAATTTCGTTGTACAACGCGACAATCGCTGCGCCTTGTTCTGAAGGCTTCACTAAGATCCGGTTATCGGCATTCGAGCCGGTCAGGCTCATGTGGCTTTCAACCTGGATATGGCGCGACATGTTTGCTTTGCGGATGTCCGGAATGCGGCGACCCTGCACGTATTGTGCTGCAAATTCAATCGGCGAAATCCAAGTGCCCAGAAAATCAGCGTCAAAACTGACGATGACCCGGGCGCGGTCGAAGTGGTAACCCGGAATAACGGCCTGTGCAAAACAAGCCTGGTTGGCTTCCAGGATGGCCGAACTCGAAACCGGGTCGTACATGACCACCTTCGTGTTCGGGAATTTAGTCGTGAAATCGGCAATCGCCTTTTTCGTAGTTGGGCTGAGGATGGTATTGGCAAGGATTCGGATGCTGGCATCCGGCTTGAGTTTACCAGAAATTTCTTTGTCAATTTGCTCCCAGGATGGACCGGCTTCGCGTTTGTTGCGCGGGCGGTCGAGCTTGCCTTCCTTCACCATATAAGGGCCATCGAGGCGGCTGGTGTCGTAAAGGCTCAGCACACTGGCCTGAGCACGCGCGCTGGTACCGCCCATCGTCACTTTTGAAAGGCTGTTCCCTTCAATTTTGATCGGGCGTCCCTCACGGGTTTTGATCAACACGGCGCAATAATCGCCGCCCTGAACGAAGCTGGAAGCATAATATGTGGCAATACCCGGAACGATGGTGTCGGGCTTGATCACATACGGAATTGCCTTCTTTACCGGAATTTCGCAGCTTGCCGCAATGGTTGCTGCGCCAATACCAAATCCAAGGTATTTCAGGAAATCACGGCGGCTGCTTTCCGTAGAAAGTGCGCTTTCTTCCGACAATTGATCAATGAGGGGGAGTTCAACAAACTCCGAGTTGCTTACTTGTTGAAATGCGGGATCGTTTTGCAGGTGTTCGACCCCGATCCAAACGGCTTTATTTTGATCTTTCATTTCAAGAATTTGCTCGAATGAAACAAGTTTAAAGTGGTGTGTCTGCGACTATCAATTAATAGTGACACTTCTGGCATTCCAGACCGCCAATTTCCTCTACCGTTACCTTGGCGCGTTCGCCTTTGGCAATCTCTTCATGGAAACGGGCATATGTTTTATAGTATTCATTGTCGGCGAATTTCACTTCCGTCTGGCGGTGGCAGTTGATGCACCAGCCCATTGAAAGCGGCATAGCTTGTTGCACGACTTCCATTTCTTCCACTTTGCCGTGGCAGGTTTGGCAGGCTACCTTACCTACTGCTACGTGCTGTGCGTGGTTGAAATAAGCGTGATCGGGCAGGTTGTGGATGCGTACCCATTCGATTGGGCCGTATATTTTTTCATCGCCGGTTTCTTCGTCGGTCAGCGCCGTAACAATTCCGTCCCACTGTTTATTGATCAGGTTCTCACCGATTCCGTCAAGTGAGCCTTTCTCCTTTACATAGGTGTCCGCAATCCACTTTTTGTAAACCTTTTCGATATCGGCCTGGCTCATCTTGTCGTATCCCTCGATGTATTTATCGGTGGATGGATCGTACCCGACGGATGCGAAAATTTTGGTCAACTCGGCAGTACCGTATTGCGAACCAACTTTCACTGCCTTGTGGCAATTCATACAGGTATTGGCAGCCGGAATAACCGATTGTTTGCTGCGACGGGCGCCATCGTGGCAATACTGGCAGTCAATTTTTTGAAGGCCGGCGTGTGTGGCGTGCGAAAATTTGATGGGTTGCTCCGGCGCGTAGCCTTGCTGACGCCCCAGTTTGATGGCCCGGTTGGCTGTGGTATAGCCCCCGAGCACGACCAATGCGAAGATCACGAAGGCGACCACGGTTTTGCTGGTCAGCAGTTCCACCAGCGTTTGCCGGCGGGCGGGTGCGTTGCCTTCCCGAACCTGGATCATGTAATTCAGGTTGGAAACGATGCGCGCCAGCACGACTGCCAGAAAAGCGAGGATGACCGCCATGATGATGAAAAGGCCCGTGTTGTCCGGTTTTGCGACTGGAGGCAGAGGGTCTCCATTAACAACCTGCGTCCCTGGGCAATTCCCCGCAGCCGAACAATTGACATAAGCCAGAATGTTGTCAATCTGGGCATCGGTCAGTTGCGGGAAGGCGGTCATCGCATTGGGCTTCCACTTGCCCCAAAGCTCGGTAGCGCGCGGATGGCCGGCGGCAATCATGCCCGGAGCATTGCGGACCCAATTGTAGAGGTCTTCTCTCGGATAAGCAGCCCAACGCTCTTCGCTTCCGCCCAAAGCAGGGCCCGTCATATCGTCTTTCATGTTCTTATTATGGCAGGAACCGCAGTTGTTTTGGAACAACGTTTTGCCTTCCTTAATGGCTGCTTCGTCCTGCGCTTGCGCGCTGAAAGAGAAGGCAGCCAGGAGCAACATGGAAAGAATGCTGAATTTCAAATATGAATATCTCATTCCAGAGACGTTTTATAGCGTAAAAATTATGTCAAATAGCTGTTTTTCGGCGTTCGAGCGCAAAGATATAACTCGGTTAAACTTTTTAACAAAAAAACATGAAATGTGCTATTTATTTAGATTGCATCTAAACTGAAAGTGCGTAAAACAAGTACCCCATGCTGTTTTTATACAAGTTTTCCTACCTTAGCGCGCTCACAAAAGTCTAAATATTATGTTAATAAACCTACTCCTCTTTGCTGTTGGTCTTGCTTTGGTTGTATTCAGTGCCCATTGGCTGGTAGACGGCGCTTCTTCAATGGCCCGCCGCATGCGCATTCCGGACATTGTCATTGGCCTGACGATTGTTGCATTTGGTACTTCGGCGCCGGAATTAGTGGTATCGGTCATTTCCGCACTCAACGGGCAATCGGATGTCGCCATCGGCAATGTCATTGGTAGCAACATCTTCAATATCCTGGGCATCCTGGGTATTTGTGCCATCATCTATCCTTTAAGTATTCAAAAAAATACCATCTGGAAAGAAGTCCCGTTGAGTCTGCTGGCGGCCATTATCGCCCTGGTTGTTGCTTACGATTTACTTTTTGACACCAATGGCAGCAATGTCATCACCCGCGGAGACGGCATCGTTTTGCTGAGTTTTTTCGCCATCTATATGTATTATACGTTCGGAGTGGCGAAGTCTACGGACATGTCGGATATAAAAACCGATGAGACCCACAAAAATTATGCTCCCTGGCTTGCCGCTGTCATGGTCATTGGCGGCATTGCCGGCCTGACCTTCGGCGGGAAAATTACTGTCGAAAATGCGGTGCTGATGGCCCGGAACCTGGGCGTCAGCGATTCTGTCATTGGTTTAACGCTGGTGGCCATTGGTACCTCCCTTCCGGAATTGGCCACGTCCGTTGTAGCGACGATGAAACGCAACTCCGATATTGCCATCGGCAACGTGGTCGGCTCTAACATCTTCAACATCT
>JBJXFD010000190.1:0-7090 GCA_046153985.1 Saprospiraceae bacterium | reverse complement strand
AATCAACCTCCACCCGAATCCCTTCAGAGTGGCTGCTGAATTCCGGTGCATACATGCACTGAATGCTGGTGATGCCATTTGAAAAATTGCCTTTATGCGTGGCACGCACCGCATACTCAAAGACGTAAGTTCCTTTGTACAACTGGTCGAAAAAGAAATTGGTGGCGGCATCGCGGGTACTTTCATAATAGCCCAGGCCGCCCTGCCATTTGTAGCTGCTCAGCACATTCAGCGGTTCGAAGCTGCTGGCCCGCATGTCCTTCATGTGAACGTATTCCATATCGCGGTCTACCCGCAACTCTATGCGAACCACCACTTTATCGCCGGGATGCAATTCCGTTTTTTCGCCGATGGGTTTGAGCACCGGTCCCGTATCGGAAGCTTGTTCAAGGAATAATTGCTTCTTCAATTGCAGGGGCGTTTCTTCGAACGTCTTAATTTTGTCTAAGTTCTCAAAATACTGCCAATAAAGGCCGCCCCAGGCAACGGTTTTGTTCGGATTTTCCACTTTTACTTTCGCCCAATCCTTGCTGACGGCATCGCCATCCCAGTTGCTTCGGAAATAGCCGGTGCCCGCTTCCGCCGTTTTTTGAGCGGCTGCAATGACCTCGTTGTAAGCATTTTTCTTTTTCACATTTGGAAAACTGACTTTCACCGGCGTGTCTTCCGTGAGCCAGTTGGCGCCATTGGCCAGCAGCACGTAGACTGCGGCGGCGGTTGCTTTCGTCGTTTTCCAGTGGTTGGTTTGCTTGTTTTTGAGCAACCAGATTTTCAGTTCTTCCACCATCGCTTCATCCTCCGCCACTTCTGCAAAAGCCTCGATGAGCAACGCATGCGTTTCAATCGGAAGCTGGTTCCAGAAATACCCGCGTGGGTAGTTCCAGTACATACCCAGTTCTTCGCTTTTTAAAGCACGCTCTTTCAGCGACCGCATGATGCGCAGTGCTGCGTCTTTTTTATCGTAGCGGCGCAGGGCTAAAGCCAGCAGCCCTTGTTCGTACAAACCTTTAGCGGTCCAGAATTTTTCAGCCTGATCCAGATAATATTCATGAATTTTGGCCAATTCAACGTCCGCAAACGTTTGCTCTTTGAAGAACGACCGCGCGTAGAGGTAGTGGATCACCGTGCCATGCAAGTGGTCATCTTCAAATTTTGTGCGCTCGGCGCGGACATTTTTTTCAAGTTCGCGGTATTCTTCCAGCAGTTCTAAGTCTATAAAGCGGATGGCTTTTTCGGTAATTTCTTTCGCCTGCGGGCTTTTCAGCCCATTGGCCACGCCTAATTTGCCCAGATGCCCCAGTCCTTCCACAATGTACTGGGTGATGTACCAGCTTTCGCGCCCACCTGCAAACCAGGCAAAACCGCCGTTTCCGGATTGCCGTTCCGCCAATTGGGCCATAGCCCGCGCTTTTTCATCGGCCATGCGGTTGAGGTCGAACAACAATCCAATGTGCTGACGCTGCTGCGCTTCGCTTTGCGCCTCCAGCACCCAAGGCGTTTCTTCCAGCAAGGCGCTTTTCAAATCCTGATTTTGGGTCAGGTTGCTTTCGAGCGCATCCGTGTTTTTCCACGCATCAAAAACATTTTTGATTTTCGGATGGCGGTTTGCGGCAGCGCTTGCCAAGGAATTGGCATAAAAACGGTTGAAAATCTGCTCCGTACATTCATACGGATACTCCATCAGGTACGGCAGGGCTTTCACTGCATACCAGGCGGGGTTGGAAGTAAATTCCAGCGACAACTGGTGATGTTGCAGCGTTTTGGAATTGCCTGCGTTGCTCAGGTTTTTCAACGTGAAGGTTTTGCTCTGTCCACCACGAACTGGCAACGGCAAGGTTTCCGTCACTAACATGCGGTTGGTCAGCACCGGAATGGCGCTTTCTTCGCCGTCGGCAAAGTCGCCCGCCTCTGCCACGATGCGGTGGGTCAATGCCATCACTTTGCCGGTTGGAATCTTCAGATTCCAGGCTAAGCGCGCCGATTGTCCGGCTTCCGTAGAAAAATCAACCACATTGTTCTGATTGCTCAGCAACTCGTCCACCGGCTGCATCGAAACAGCGTCGAAGAGCAGCAGGCGCGCTTTGCCTTTCAGGGGCTTATCGGTAAGGTTGGTCACTTTTGCCGTCCATTCGATCTGGTCGCCCTCGCGCACAAAACGCGGCGCATTCGGCAGCACCATCAATTCCTTCTGCGTCACAATTTCTTTGGTGCTCAAGCCAAATTGCAGGGATTTCGTATGGGCAAATGCCATGAATTTCCAGCGGGTCAGCGCTTCGTTCATGGTGAATTTAATCAAAATATTGCCCTCTGCGTCCGTATTCAACTGCGGGAAGAAAAAGACGGTTTCTTTCAGGTTGGTGCGCACAGCAGGTGGCGGAGCAGGTGTTTCTTCGGCCTGACTTTGTGTTTCCACCGAATCCTCCTCCCCAAAGGCTAATCCATTCGCAGCTGGTGGCGGTGGCGGTGGTGGCGGAGCACCTGGCGCCGCTTCAGCAGCAAGCATTTCCGGCGCTGCCTGATCCATTTCACGGGAGTCCATCGCCCCTGCTGATCTTTTGAGCTTGAGGTGACTGTAGCGATAGTAGCCTCCGCCGATCCAGCCAAACCAGTTGAGCTGGCGGTAGGCGCGCATCGGGATATCGGTGTCTTCACTGCGGGATCGGTTCCAGGGCAGGCTGTAAGAATCGCCGGCCCGGAAATCGTTGCCGTACCAATAAACCTGGTTGTAGTTATAGGGATAAAACGAAGCCGACCAATTGTGGGGAGCTAACGCATCTAAAGACGCATCGTACATTGCTGCAACCATTTCTGCTGCAACACTTTCCTTTTTCGGGCCGCTGATTTTCAGTTGCCATTCTTCCTCCTGGCCGGGGCGCAGTTTGTCGCGGAAAGTCTGGTAGCTGATGCTGAGGTCTTTGTTGCTCCAGGGCACCGAAATGACGCCGGAATAGGTATAGAAGCGGTTCTGGTAAATGAACGTCGCTAAATAAGGCAGGTTGCCGCGATCCTGCTCGGTGATGGCCTGCAATTCTTCTTTCCACTTTGCCAGCTTCACCCAGCGCGCAATCACCCCGCCTTTCCCATTTTCAATTTCCAACCGCACATTGAGCGGCGTGGCCAAGCCACTGATCAAGTTCAATTGCGCCTCTTCGCCGGGTTCGTATTGCGGTTTGCCCGTCTCATGGCGAAACAATACATCCGGGGCCACCTGCCGGGCTTTGCGATCGAATAGCTCGTAGTACACCTTGGATTCCACCGGCTGTCCGGAAGGATCCGTAACAGCAACAGTGACAATATAATGTCCGATTGCCCAGGCGCTCATGTCCACGCGCAGGGAGTCCGAAACGCCGGTGTCGAGGTCCTTTGTATAAACCTGCTCTTTTACTGCCCAGCTTTCTTTTTCGTCTTCTTTTTTAAAGGCAATATTTGGGAAACTGCTTTTGAATGCAGATTCTGAAAGGGTATATTGATCAGGCTTTTCCCAATAGCGGCTCCGATAATATTGAGCCGGACTGTCTAAGCGCTGGATCGTGATTTTTCCTTTTACGGCTACCTTCTGGCCGTCTAAATTATTGGTATACACCACCAGCGGCGGCGCTTGCGTGCGGTCAAACGCTTCCGGGATTAGAATGCCGGCGGTCAGACTCAGGTAGCCCAATTCCACCGAACGTTCGGCGCTGTGGGTCTCCCCGTTGATGTCAATCACATCGGCATACACCGTATAATAGAAGCTCGGGCGGTCCTTTTTATCCGTTGACGGGTCAGGCAAAGCCGTAAATTCGACGGTAAATTTGCCCGTAGCATCTGTGGTTGTTTCGCCGTTGGCAATTTCCATTTGTTCGCCGTATCTGGGCGGGAAAATGCTGCGGCCTTTCCACCAGGGCCACCAGGGGTATCGTACTTCGCGCACTACGCGGTAACGCACCTCGGCGCCGTCCACATTGCTGCCTGCGTACGTCTGCGCAACGCCTTTGACCGCTATTTTATCGCCCAATTTTGGCGCGCCTTCTATCGGGTCAATTTTCACTTCAAACTTGGGGCGTTTGTATTCTTCCACCCGCAATCCCGTATAACCATTCAGACTCGATTGGATGCTCATGGCTCCCATTAAACCAGTGCGCGGCGCGATAAAATTGCCGTTTACGCTGCCGTATTGGTTGCTCGTCAATTCCAATTTCGAAACTTCCTGCTGGTTGGCATCGAAAAAACTGACAATCACTTTCTGGTTGGCCCAAATGGATGGAACACCGTTGTTGTCTTTTTGTAGTAAAATGGCTTTGAAATAAATGGTCTGGCCAGGCCGGTAAATCGAGCGATCGAGGAAAAAATGGGTCAATACGCTCGCCTGTGATTGCTGAGGATAGGTATAATCGGAGAAGCGGTCGTTGACCCAGAATATATCCTTCCCTTTGCTCAGCTTCACCATAAACTCTTTGTTGCGCTGGTTTGGTACGATGCGGCCTTCTTTATCGCTGGTTGCCGTATCTACTTTTTTCCAGGCGCCTGTTCTGCCCCGGCGCTCGTAGTCATAGCTATAAAACTCAGCCGTGACGCCTTCTAAGGGAGCGCCCAGCATCCGGTCCGTTGCCAAAATCAACAAGCTCCCGTTTTGGTCATTTCTGCGGATGCCCGCAATATTGGAAACCTGGAATAAAGTATAAACAGCCGCTTTTTTGCCTTTCTCAAACTTTTCGTCTTCTGCGGCCAAAACCGCATAATAGCCAAAAGGCAACTTTGAAATGATGGTTTCCGTCGAATGCTCGCGGTAATCATCGGTTCCCGGAAGGGCGACCGACCAGGAGGCAATGGCTTTTCTTTTCGTGAAAGCAGGCGCTTCTTCGCTATATCCATTGCGGTTGTGGACGGCTTCAATGTCCGATTCTTCCAGCCGAACCACTTTGAAATACAATTTGTCAACGTTCCGGTAATTGACCTTCATTAAAGAAGGCTGATCCGGCAAATTGACCAATTCCACATGAAGGCTAAAGTCTTTTTCCAGAATATTGGCCAGCAATACTTTGCAATGTTTTGCGCCATAAGATTCGGGGAAACGGCGAATGGCTTCTTCGCAAAGTTCTTTTGCCGTTTTCAGGTTATCGCGGTTTGCTTCCTGTCCCGTTTCATACGGTTGTTGTAGATACCACGAAGCCATGGCGTGCAAAATTTCTGTGTAAGCCGGCGAAGCCGAATACCTCACTTTCATGCGGTTAAGCGCAGCGAGGTAAAGCGACTCTTTATCGGAAACGGCAGATTTTTCTCTTAAAAACTGGAGGCGTTTCAAATCTACATCTATCAATGCGGCGGGGTCTGCATCGGCCAAATGGCGACGAATCAAATCCTGCAACAGCAACAACGTTTTCAGTTGAGGGCTCTCCTGGTCTTTGGTATCAAATTTCAGGGTAATAAACACAGAAGCGTCGCCAAAAACCTCGGGCTGGTTGATGTAAAATTTATAGGCTGGCGCTGGCAGGTAAGAACGATCGTTGCTGAAGTGGTCAATGACCCGGTGCGCCAGAAAATCGTACAACGTGGGCCGGAGCGCTTCGTCTAGATTCCCTTCTGTCATAACGGCGTTGAAGGTTTTGATCGAAATACCGGCAAGGCGTTCGTCCTGCAACGACAGGTGATAATATTTGGAGGCTGTCTCCATAAACTGGGTTGCACTCCAGGTTTCCAGGTCGTTGTTGTCGAACCCTGTCGTTTGGGTGCGTTGTGCAATTTGCCAGTAGTTTTCCGTTAAATACTGGCTGTACAACTCGCCAAGCATGGAGTACAGCACTTGTTTGGCCGGAAAATCGGATTGTTCAACCTCCGCATCCAGGCGCTGAATGGCTTTCACCTGCCCCTTTTCTTCGAGTTGGCTTTTGAATTTTTCGCGGTAGATGACCGCTTTCACCAATTGGCCAGGCTCGTTCTCTTTTTTGAGGCGGCTGTACAATTCTTCCACTTTGGCCAGCGCGCTTTGGGGCAATCCCTGCCCTTCGAGGGAGTCTATCGCCTTCCATTCCGCTTCATAGCGTTGAGACATAGTTGTTTGTGATTTTGCCTGTTGAGGGCTTACCCAGATGCAAAGGGAAAGCACCAATAAACCCAAAATGGGGAATTTGCTCATAAGCTTGTTTTTTGTTATGCCGATCACCCGGAATGAGCGAATAGGAAAGCAACAATTAGTTTGATTTTCAGCGTAGTATGACGTTTTACCCGTCATTGGTAAGGTGTCGGCTCTCATTCGTAATTTTATGCGAATTTATAACTGTAAGACGTGTTAAAAAAGTATACTGGTGGGTGCATTATTGCTGCAGGGCTGTTAATGTCAAGTTAAGTTTTGAAAAAAGCAACCAATTTCCTGTTGCACGCAACTAATTCCAAATATGCAGGTTAATTTTGGGCTGGCTTAATTCGTCCTACGACTCTAAGTCGTAGGATGAATGTCCACGCTTTCGTCCTACGACTTGAAGTCGTAGGACGAATGTCCAACTCATTTGATACAACAATCTAAAACCTACGTGAAGGAATTATCCAGCCTGAATAAGTATTTTTACAGATACCGCTGGCGCTTGGTGCTGGGCATCGTTTTTGTTATGGTTTCCAACTATTTCCGGGTGCTGCAGCCGCAAATTGTGCGGGAAGCTTTGGACATGGTGGTGGACAACATCAGCTTCTACAAGCTGTTCAGCGGTTATGAATTGCAACCCGAGATTTACAAAAGTTTAGGCAACAAACTATTGATGTTTGGTTTGCTCGTCCTGGTGCTGGCTGTGCTGATGGGCGTATTTATGTACTTCATGCGCCAGACGATCATTGTCATGTCCAGGCTCATTGAATACGACATGCGGAAGGAAATTTTCGGGAAATACGAAAAACTGAGCCTTTCCTTCTACAAGCGGAACAACACCGGCGACCTCATGGCGCGCATCACCGAGGATGTTTCCAAAGTGAGGATGTACGCAGGCCCAGCGGTTCTGTACGGCATCAACCTGATTTCGCTTTTTGTGCTGGCCGTTTATGCAATGGTGCAGGTAAACCTGGAGCTTACGCTGTACTGCCTTGCTCCGTTGCCCTTTTTGTCTATTTCGATCTATTACATCAG
>JBJXFD010000189.1:0-9518 GCA_046153985.1 Saprospiraceae bacterium | reverse complement strand
GAAAAAAACCGTCGCAGCCGAAAAATGACGGTTCGTCGTTGTTGCCGCCTTTGCCGCCGGCGCTGACATTGCCGCCGCCGCCGCCGCCGGAGTTGTGGTCGTTGCCGCCGCCGCCGCCATTGGCCTGAGCGCCGCGCCCGGTTTGCTGGCTTGCTGCAAAATCGGCAATGCCTTCGCCTTTGGCTGCGCCCCGCCAGTCGTTGGGGCCATACGCATAGCCATTGATGCTCACGAACCAACTGCAATTGTTTGTGGTGGTAATTTCGGCAATGCCGCCGCGGAAGCCCTTGCCGCTCACGTCCAAATCGGCCTGAAGGGTCAGCGTGCCGCTTACTTCCAGCGCCAGGATGCCGCCGGTTTGGCCGTTCCAGGGCGCTGCGCTGAGCGGGCCGGTGACCGTAGCATTTTCATACACGGGCACATCAACCAACTGCACACTTCCGCCCGTATGGTAGCTATTGACTAAGGCGTTTTGAAAAAAAACGGTATTCCCCGAAAGGGAAGCAATCGTCGCTTTTTCAAAGCGTCCGGCATGCCCCAGGTCTGTAATGTCGCCAAAAGCAGCCGCATTGGACGTGTTGATCGTTGCGCCTTTCAACTGAATGAGGAGCACGGTCATCCCGGGACTGAAGCCGGATGCGTCCATTAAAGCTGCGCTGTTTTGGCAGGGATCAATGGCCGTTACCGCCGCATATTGGTTGATGACCCCGGAAAGGGAAGTTTGCCCGAAGAGAAGGATAGGCAAAAAAGCGGCGCAAAGCCCGCTTGCAAGTTTCTGGAACAGGTTGTGCATAGGGATTGAAATTGAGACCTAAAGTTAGCATAAGCCTTCGAAAAAACGGCTTATTCTATCAAGACTCCTTTATTTGTCCAACTGTAGATGCCGCCTGCCTTTTTTCTGAGAATCATTGCTTTATTCCTTGTTGCTTTCAAAAGAACGATTATCTTTGCACCCGCTTTAAAAAGCCTGTTGCTTGCTATGCAAGGGAAACAGGTATCGTTTAACCAAAACTTTGTTAAACAACATGGCTGTAAAAATTAGACTACAGCGTAAAGGTCGCTCCAAGCGTCCGTTTTACCACATTGTCATCGCAGATGCCCGTTCGAGCCGCGATGGCCGTTTCATCGAAAAGATCGGTACTTACAATCCGCTGACTGTGCCTGCCAGCATCGAAATTGATCGTGACAAAGCTTACGATTGGTTGATGAAAGGCGCGCAGCCGACGGATACGGTGCGTTCCATTTTGCGTTTCAAAGGCGTACTGTTCCGCAAACACCTCAACCGCGGGGTGAAAAAAGGCGCTTTGACGCCGGAAGTTGCAGAAGCTCAATACACCGCATGGATTGACGAAAAAGAAGCTAAAGTTGCTGCGCGTAAAGCTACAGTTGCTGCTGAAAAAGAAACGTTCCATGCCCGCGTATCGGGTACGCCTAAGCCGCCGCCTCCTCCCCCTCCAGTAGTCGTAGCGGCTCCGGTTGTGGAAGAAGCAGTAGAAAATGTAGCGGAAGAAGTTGCTGTTGAAGCTGCGGTTGAAACAACGCCTGAAGTCGTAGCAGAAGCTGTGGTTGAAGCAACTCCGGAAGTTGTTGCTGAAGCTGTGGTTGAAGCGGCGCCGGAAGTAGTGGCAGAAGCAGCAGCAGTAGTGGAGGAAACTCCTGAAGTTGTAGCGGAAGCTGCTGCGGAAGAAGTGGCTGAAACACCTGCTGAAGAAGCTCCGGCTACGGAAGAAGAAGCATAAACTTATCTAGATAAGTCGCTGAAAAACATGAGACATCTCGAAAATTCGGGATGTCTCATTGTTTTTTAGGGGTTATTGAACCCCCATTTCAACCTGGGTAATCCACATAATTGCGCGGCGTTTCGTACAGCCGCACCGAAAGTTCATACCGCGCATCTAAGCGCGCCCGCAACAGGTTCCAGATGACGTAGCAGATGTGTTCGGCGGTGGGATTGAGGTTTTTAAACTCCACCGTGTCTAAGTTCAGGTTTTTGTGATCGAAGCGCTGCTCTATTTCTTCATAAATCAGGTCTTTCAGCACCTTTAAATCTATCAGGTAACCGGTTTCGGGATCCACTTCACCGGCTACGCGCACCTCCAGTTCGTAGTTGTGGCCGTGATAATTGGGATTGTTGCACAACCCAAAAACCTCCTGGTTGCGCGCGTCGGACCAGGCTGGGTTGTGTAGCCGGTGTGCGGCGTTGAAATGCGCTTTTCGATAAACTGCTACTTTCATCATATTTCTTATTCGTTTTTATCCAACAAACAAAGCGGCTATTGGTTGGCATCTCTTATCTTTACACCTGCACCAACGCACCAACTTATGTTTTCCAAAATTATCCAGGCCATCAAGAACCTGTTTGCCGCTCTGTTTGGAGGCGGCAAAAAAGAAACAACGACTACTAAGCCTACGCCTCCCAAGCCGCGCCCGGAAACCGTAGATCCTTTCCCGCAGGATGGCGCTGAAATCAAGCCCGATACGATCGTTGTGGTGACCAACGAATTTGAACAGGTTACTTTCCCACCCAACAAGCCCGATACCGAAGCAAGCAAAGAACCCCTGGAAGTAGACGATATAGACGATGAACCGGAACCGGAACCTGCCATCGAACCTGCGGTGGCGGAAACAACAACCCCGGTGGCAAACCCTGCAACAACCCCGGAGCCACCAAAGCCCACCCAACGTTATTTGTGGTGCCTCGACAACGGGCATGGCAAACAAACCCCCGGGAAACGTTCTCCTTTGTTTGACGACGGCGAAACCCGTTTTTTTGAATACGAATTCAACCGCGACATCGTAGCCCGCATCATCAAAAAATTAGAAGCAGCCGGCGTAGCCTATTATAATGTGGTGCCGGAAATAGAAATCGGCGATTTTCTGGAAGGGCGGGTCGGACGCGCCAACAAGAAAAAATCGGATTTACCCAAGTTATATGTTTCCGTGCATTCCAATGCCGCCCCGGCTGCCGGCTCGGAATCCTGGGCAAACAGCGCGGTGAGCGGCATTGAAACCTGGTTTTTTCACGGGAGCAAACGCGGCCAGAAGTTTGCGCAGATTTTTCAAAAACACTTAGTTGAAAAAACCGGGTTAAAAACCCGCGGCCTGAAATCGAAGCCGGATGGACAGTTTTACGTGCTGCGCAAAACGAATATGACTTCCGTGCTCACCGAAAACGGTTTTTACAACAACAAAGCGGAAGCTGCCAAATTGATGACGGATTCCATGCGGCAGAAAATAGCGGATGCGCATGTGGCGGCCATCTTAGAGATTGAAGAACACGGGTTGTAATGATGACATCTAATTGACACGGGGTTTTCCGGCCATTCGGGCAACTCCTCTACTTTTGTAAAAAAATAAACAATGAAACCAGTTACAGTTAATTTACTCAACGCCATCGTCCTCATTGCTGCAGGACTTTATGGCTATTTCGGCGTGGCTTCTTCCACTGGCACGGCATCGCCCACTGCGCTCATTCCTGCGGCCTTCGGCGTTTTGTTCATTGTCTTGGGCTTGTTTTGGGCGAAAGCCCCAAAAGTGGTCTCCCACGTGGTGGTGGTGCTCACCCTGCTGTTATTGGTCATGTGCATCAGCCGCTTCGTCAAAATAGACGACTGGGATGCGAAAAAGTATATCTTTTTGGCTTGCATGGTTAGCAATGGCGTTGCACTGGTGGTGTTTATCAAAAGCTTTATTGACGCGCGCAGAAGCCGGATCGCTTGAGTTGTGTCTGTCTTTATAGTCCGATAGCTGCGTTATGCGAACATGAATCATGCGAATCAGGGGCTAAAGGGTGCATATCCGCCTCTATATGGCCTCTTGCAGCGTAATTACACCAAGCAACAGCGTTTGATGGAGTTTCCTGTGAAGTAATCGCACTCCGTGAAACTCCTTTTAACTCCGTGAAACTCCGCGTAATTAAATGACACGGAGTTTCACGGAGTTAACACGGAGTTTCGCTGAGTTAGATGTAAAGACTCCATGAAAATCCTTTGTTTATTTGCCCACTTGCCCACTTGCATCTTTCCCCTTCCTCCGTTCCCGGATCAACTCAATAAAAGGTGGCAGGATGGAGACGAAAATGATGCCAAAGATGACGTAGGTGAAGTTGTCTTTGATGATGGGCAACCCGCCGAAAAAATAGCCGAGGAACAGGAAACTGGCCACCCAGGCGATGCCGCCCACCACGTTGTAGGTGGCAAACCGGGCGTAGCTCATGGTGCCAATGCCGGCCACAAATGGCGCAAAGGTGCGGATGATGGGCACAAACCGCGCGTAGATGATGGTTTTTCCGCCGTATTTTTCGTAGAACTGCTGGGTTTTGTTCAGGTACTCCACCTTCAGAAGGCGGTAGCGCCCGCTAAAGGCTTTCGGACCGATGTATTTTCCGATGTGGTAATTAACCAAATCGCCGAGAATGGCCGCCGCAATCAGCAGCAGGCACATGAGCAAAATGCTGAGGCCGCTGTCGGGCTTGGCGATGATGGCGCCTGCCGCAAACAACAGCGAATCGCCCGGCAAAATTGGGGTGACCACCAGCCCCGTTTCCGCAAAAATGATGAGGAAGAGGATCAGGTATGTCCAGGTCTTGTAATCCCGCACAATTTCGATTAAGTGGTCGTCAATGTGCAAAACAAAATCAATGAGCCAGGTGATGAATTCCATCGTCGTGTCCGGTGTTGGTTAAAAAGAGGGGCAAAAGTACGGAATTTGGGGAGAATGTGGGTTCTTAGCCATAGTTACGCCATGCGCTTGCTCGAAAATGGGACAGACCTGCGATACATTCCGGAAAGATTGGACAGTAATACGTAAGTTGGCTGCAAGCTTACTTGAGCACAGTTAACCATATCAGCAAGCTCGTATCAAGTATCATAGAATGGCCAAATCCACAAATAAATCTTAGATTTGCATAGAAAATTTAACAACTGACAATATGCTTTACATAAGAAGTTTAGAAATAGAAAATGTGAGGTGCTTCAGCTCAAAACAGCGTATTGACTTCACAGGAGATGATGGCAAAATTTCCCAATGGTCAGTGATACTTGGAGACAATGGCACTGGTAAAACTTCAATCCTCAGGAGTATTGTATCGTTGCTTCCATCACCACAAAGTTTTTTAGGCAAGCGGAGTCACCTGGATACGGAATATGATTTAAGCATTAATAATAGTTGGCGTAATGCTTGGGATTTGAAGCATAAAGACGGAGAAAAAGAGTCAAAAATTTCTCTAACTATTTTGGAGGCAGAGAAACCATTTGGGGGCAATGGGTATGAACCACAAATGACTTTATCATTTACAACGAATCACAAGCATAGTAGCTCTGACAATTACGGGCAGGGGGCATCAAAATTTGACACAAGATTATTTTCACCGGTATATTGCTTCGCTTATGGTGCAAATCGTAAGATGGCAGAAAAATCTTTATCTGATGAGAATTTCAGAAATACAAGCGAGACATTGTTCAAGGATGATGCCTTGTTGCAAAATTCATCTGAATACTTTTTAAGATTAGATTACGAAACCGCTAAAAGCAGAAAAGGTAGTGAAGAATTAAAAAGAGTAAAAGAACTATTGCTACAAATTTTGCCTGGCGGTGTAAAAGATATTCAGGTGGTTAAGTCAGGGAGATTGCAGAGAGAAGTTCAGGTTAAAACAAGTTTTGGTTGGGTTAAACTTCAAGAGTTAAGTTTAGGATATAAAACAACTATTGCATGGTTAATTGACTTCGCTACCAAAATGATTTATTACAATGAACACAGCAAAACTCCATTTGATGAACCTGCCATTTTAATTTTGGATGAGATTGATTTACACATGCACCCTGCATGGCAAAGAGAAATAATTGAAAATCTTTCTAATATTTTCACCAAAACACAATTCATTGTAACAGCCCATAGTCCACTGATTGCACAAGCAGCATTGAGTTCAAATTTAGTCCTGCTAAAAAGAATTGGCGACCACATAAAAGTAGAAAACACACCAGACGTAATCAGAAGTTGGAGGATTGACCAAGTATTGACAAGTGATTTGTTTGGCTTGAAAGAATCAAGACCAAAAGAAATTGAAAGAAAAATTTCAAGACGAAGGACACTATTAAGAAAAGACGAACTAACAGACAAACAAAAAGAAGAATTGAAAAAACTAAATGCTGAAATTGATGCTATGCCCATTGGAGAAACCAAAGCTGAAATGGATGCGATGGACATCTTAAAAGATTTTGCCAAAAAACTGGAAGCTTCCAAGCACAAAAATCATGTATGATTAGAATTAATAAATCAGCAAGTGTTCCGGCTATTTTATCAACAACTGGAATTGCAGAAACAACAGCTTTGCAGAGTGCTTACACAGCAAGTCCAAATGATTATAAAAGCAGAGTAGGTGTTAAAGCAAGGGACATAAGGAAATTTAGGTTTGATAATTCTGTTTACGGACATGAAAGCGTCAAACAACAATTAATTGCTGACCAGCATGATAAATGTTGTTTTTGCGAAGCCAAATTTTCTGACAATAGTTTTGGCGATGTAGAGCATTACCGACCTAAAGGTGCTTATAAGAAAAAGGAAGCAAAGTCAAATACATATCCCGGTTATTATTGGTTAGCTTATGATTGGAATAATCTCATGTATTCTTGTGAGAAGTGCAACAGAAAGCATAAAAAGAATGACTACCCTCTTGATGATGAAACAACAAGGAAACTATTTCACAACCATGCAAACACATTAACAGGTGAAGAAAGGTTACTGATAAATCCAATTGAGGAAGACCCAAGTGTTTTCATTATTTTCAAAGAAGAAGTACCTGTGCCTGTCAATAGAAGTTTAAAAGGAGCTACTTCAATCAAATCCTATGGCTTGGAAAGAATGAATAATTCACGACTTGAATACCTCAAATTGCTTGGCGGCTTACTTGCGTTTCTTGAAATTGATATTACAAACGACACCCAAGTAAATTTAGCAATGCAAATGTTTAATTTTACAAGACAAGAAGTATTAGATAAAGTCGCCGATGCAACCCGGTTTTTCAATATCGCTGCAACTGATAGAGGAAAGTTTGCTCACTGTGTTCGTTGCAAATTTCCACATCTTCCCACTATATAGTATGGTAGAATATATACGCATCTGACGAACAGTCTCCCCCCTTTTTGATTTTTTATAAAAAAAGATGACCTTTGAAACATGGGAAATTTCACCTACTTCGAATTGATAGCCTTCTTTTATTATGGCGTTTTTGATCAAGTAAAGCAAGGCACAAGTTTTGAGATGGCTGTCAATTCTTCATTTGATAATTTTTGGTCCTATCCTGAATATGAGCATAGATTGCCTAACTTGATCATACAAATCCAGTATTTACACATAAAATACAGTTTCAACAAATCATTTACATCAAAGCAGGTTGAAGTTTATAAAAAACAACTTGAATTGATTAAAAATGATGATTTAAGTACAATGTTGAATGAAGATGAATTATACCATTTGAATGAGTTAATTGAAATTTTAGATAATGAAATTAAAAGCGGAGTGATTTTGGATTAATGCAAAGTTCGAAAACGGTAGCAGTGACCTCGTCAAAAAATAAAAACCATGAATCAAATTTTAGATGAAATCGAAGGCAACCGGAATCCATCAAACACTTTTTCAAAGCTGTCTTTTGGAATTTCTATCGTCACGCTGGCATTATTTGGTTATTTGGTTGGCGATATGCAGTCCCAAATCAGGGTGAGTGAAGCAATTGCAGTGCCTTCGATCATTTTAATCGTTGCGATATATGTTTTTCCCCTAGGCGGGGTTGCAGTAGCTTTCCTTAGCTTTTTCAGGAAAGAGCCATCCAACTGGATGAAATGGGTTGGAGGAATATTGAATAGCCTGCTGTTTGTATTAGTTATTGGATTAATTATTTTAAAATACGTGATGTATTTAGCTACACAGTAAACATAACCAGGCCATGAATAAACTACTGACCATTATTTTAATGATTTGGACTGTGACAGCTTTCGGACAAGCTGACCAGACAATTTGGGACAGTTTAAAAACCGTAACAACTGACAACTATACTCTAAAAACCCCTTACAAGTGGCGACAAATGCCCACAGGTGGGCAAGGACCAGAGCAGTTTTTTGAAGCAAGTGGACTTGCACTTCCTGCGACATTTAACGGCGCGCCTGTAATGGTGACCATCTTTTTCGTAAAACAAGACGGCAAAAATCTTGACGATTGCAAAGACAAATGTTTAACCGGTTATAGAGACAACCCTGACAGAGCATTCCACAAAAAGTTCAAGGACGGTCAAGAGAAAATTGTACTGACTGGCGGACAAGAAGCATATTTCCTGAACACTCGGTTTTACCGAAAATCAAAGGGGCTAAATCAAAGTCGTTTTGACCTGGTCGTTTATTCAGACAAAGCTAAGGCAGGCTACCTATACACTGTTTCAATTCAATATGCTGACAATGACTACAAATTTGAAACAGAAAACAACTTGGCTGACTTTGCTAAGAAGCTTTATAGTTACTTTACGCTAACGAACTGAAAATGAATGGCAAAAAAAAGAATAGCTGGCGACAATAGCAGGTTTGCATCAGGCAGGCTGATGTGCCAACTTGGAACTTTGTGCTCCGAAACCCGCCCAACCGTTAAGCCCGAAACCGTTATCCTTAAGGCTAAAACAAAGATGCTCCTGACAAGCATATTTCTACTTCTGACCACAAATTTATGGTCACAAACTGACCTTGGAATTGGGCTCATTTCAATCAACTTCGACAACAAAACTATTTTACATTTCTATTCCAATCCTGACGCCAGACAACCAACAAAGACCATCGAATTTTTTAATGACAAGTCAATTAATGGTTGGAACATTCAAGCCCTTGAGCAACAAAAAAAGTGGTTAAAGCCCGAAGTTTTATGGCTTGACTATTCTTCATTCATTTTTCGCTGTTTGGCGGTTAAGGACAATTGGTTCAAAGTCATTGTAAACAATGAAGACGGTTCAGCACTTTGGCTCAAAAAAAACGAACAGACAACATTTCGAAATTGGGAAACCTATTTAGTAGAAATGTTTGGGGTGGAGCGGCTTGATGACCAACCTCAAAAAATAAGGACTTCACCGAAGGACAATTCCGAAGAAATAAAGTATCAGGGACAAGACTGTTTTCAAGTAAAATCTATGAAAGGAACGTGGATTGAAATTTTTACAGCAGACTCCTGTGATGAGCTTGATTCAGGTGCGAAAATAAAATCAGGCTGGATAAAGTGGCGACAAGGCAACAAATTGTTAATTGACTATTTTATAACAAGTTGATAGGTAGAACACTACTGGCCTTTTTCCCGCAATGAGTGAAGCTATCCAAACAAATCGTCCAAAACAACCTCATTCTGTACCAGACCGGCAGCATGCTTGTTTTTTTCAATGCCGTACGTTGTGATCATGGTCAGGAAAACAGCTTTTCTGGTTTTGCTTGCGGTTTTGAAGACGCTGATTTTGGTACGCAATTTTTCTGCATAGTCTTTATCAATTGCAAATT
>JBJXFD010000198.1:0-13944 GCA_046153985.1 Saprospiraceae bacterium | reverse complement strand
CGAATGGGGTTGAATGTTAAATACGTCACACTCAATTGTCAATATTCAACCCCATTCGGGGTTGCCCGTTACCTCACCACTCCCACTTTCCCCCGATTGCATCGGGGGCTATTCAAATTTGACCCTTGCAGGGTCGTTCACGTCGCAAAGTTCACGACCTTATAGCATAACACCAAAACATAATGAACCTACCCCAACTGCGCAAGCGCCTCTTCCAAACTTTTAATTTTCGCTTCGGCGTCGGCTAATTTTTTGCGCTCTATCGCCACGACCTGTTCCGGCGCACTGCTCACGAAACGTTCGTTGCTCAGCTTTTTTTCCGTAGAAGCCGCAAAACCGCGGTTGTATTCCAATTCTTTGGTCATGCGCTGTCGTTCTTCTTCCACATTGATCGTCTGTTGCAGCACAACGTGGTATTGATCGGTGCCCGAAAGGAAGGACACACTGCTCGAAATTTCCTGGGCTGCGGTCAGGGTGAGGCTTTCTAAATTGGCCATCTTGATCGCCATGTCGCGGATGCCGGGGGTATGCAGAAGCGCGTTGGTAGCCGGCGTTTCCTGCGCAAAAACCGTCAGCAATTCCTGCATTTTGATGCCTTTACTGCTGCGTACTTCGCGAATGCCAGTCACAATGTTTTTGGCGCGTTCAACCCGGTCAATGAATTCAGAATCGTACGCTTCGGCCGTTGGCCAGGCGCTTACTACGCAATCTTCACCTTCTAAGCGGTCGCGCAATTGGTGCCAGATTTCTTCGGTGGCGAAAGGCATGTAAGGATGCAACAACGTCATCAACTGCTCGAACAAGCCAATGGTTTTTTCCATGGTCGCCGAATCAACGACGGGTGTACCGTAAGCCGGTTTGATCATCTCCAGGTACCAGGAGCAGAAGTCATCCCAGATGAATTTGTACAACAAAATCAGCGCTTCCGAGAGGCGGTATTCCCGCATCAGCGCATCCATTTTTTCGATGGTCTGGTTCAATTTGTGTTCCATCCATTGGGCGGCCAACTGGTTCACAGGCGGCGTTGCTTCATCCGAAACTTCCCAACCCTTGATCAAACGCAGGGCATTCCAGAGCTTGTTGCAGAAATTGCGGCCCTGCTCACACAACTTGCTTTCGTTGATGACTTCGCCGGTTTTTGGGTCTATCGGCGCGTCAAAAATGATGTCGTTTCCTGCCGCAGCACAGCTCAACAGGCCAAAACGCACGCCGTCGGCGCCATAAGTTTCGATCAATTGCAGCGCATCCGGCGAATTGCCGAGCGACTTGCTCATTTTGCGGCGTTTGTTGTCGCGCACCATGCCGGTGAAATACACATCGCGGAAAGGCTGCACGCCTTTTGCTTTTGTAGCGTCTTCTCCCAACAAGCCCGGCGCCCATTCGTAGCCAGCCATGATCATACGTGCCACCCAGAAGAACATGATGTCCCAGCCGGTGACTAAGGTATTGGTCGGGTAATAATAGCGCAGCTCTTCGGGCTTGTCAAAGCCGTCAAAAACGGACATGGGCCAGAGCCAGGAGGAAAACCAGGTGTCTACCACGTCTTCGTCTTGTCGGAGGTCGGTCAGGCTAAGTTCGGCATTGCCGGTTTTTTTACGCGCCTGCTCCAGGGCAGCTTCTGGTGTTTTTGCTACAAAAATATGTTCGCCGTAGTACCAGGCCGGAATGCGCTGTCCCCACCACAACTGCCGTGAAATGCACCAGTCGCGCACATTGTCCTCGTTCAGCCAGCTGTTGTACATATTCCACATGTTCTCCGGAAAAAAGCGGACTTCGCCACTGCGCACAGCTTCCAGCGCAGTGCGGGCAAACTCCTTCATGCTCAGAAACCACTGGAGCGTCAGGCGGGGCTCTACTACTGAATTAGTACGCTCCGAGCGGCCTATTTTTGTGATGTAGTCTTCTAATTTCACCAGATAGCCGCCTTCTTCCAGCAACTTTTTGATCTTTTTGCGGGCAATGAAGCGGTCTTCGCCCACCAGGATTTGTGCGTGGGCATTCAGCGTACCGTCTTCGTTCAGGATGTCCAACACTTCTAATTTATGGCGTTGTCCGATGTCGTAGTCGTTTTGATCGTGGGCCGGGGTCACTTTGAGCGCGCCCGTTCCGAAAGCAATATCCACGTAACCATCGGCAATCACGGGGATCGCTTTGTTGATCAGCGGGATGAGTACTTTTTTGCCAACCAGGTGGCGGTAGCGCTCGTCATCCGGATGAACCGCCACGGCGCTGTCGGCCATGATGGTCTCCGGGCGCTGGGTGGCGATGACTATGGCTTCTTCCGTTGACCCCTCCACGAAATAGCGCAAGTGGAAAAGTTGGGCAGGTTCTTCCTTATAAATAACTTCTTCATTCGATAGGGCGGTCAGGGCCTCGGGATCCCAGTTGGTCATGCGCAGGGCGCGGTAGATGCGGCCTTTTTCGTGCAAGTCCACAAAAATATGGTTCACGGCCCGACTCAGGGGTTCTTCCATGGTGAACCGGGTGCGTTGCCAGTCGCAGGAAGCGCCCAGTTTTTGGAGCTGATCGAGGATGATGCCGCCGTATTTTTCTTTCCAATCCCAGGCGTGTTTCAGGAATTCTTCCCGCGAAATGTCCACTTTGCGGATGCCTTGTTTGCGCAGCAACTGCACTACTTTGGCTTCTGTGGCAATGGACGCGTGGTCGGTGCCAGGCACCCAGCAAGCGTTTTTGCCTTCCAGCCGCGCCTTGCGGATGAGGATGTCCTGGATGGTATTGTTGAGCATGTGGCCCATGTGCAGCACGCCCGTCACATTCGGCGGCGGGATGACAATGGTGAACGGCTCCCGGCTGTCGGGTTCGGAGTGGAAATAATTGCAGGCCATCCAGTGGGCATACCATTTGGCTTCCGTTTCGTTCGGGTTGTAGCGCGTAGACAATGTGGGCTGTTCCATCATGTTGAGTTCGTATCCTTTTTTTTGCGGTGCAAAGATAAGGAGTTCCGGTGAGATGAGAAGGTGGATAATGGAAAGTTGTAATTGTAGGGCGAAGCCCTTGGAATAGGACACGCGAGGCGGAGCCTACGCGCGAGCGATTAATGTTGACGTGCAATTCCCTACCTGTCGCAATCGCCCTTCCGGATTGTCGTTTTTGCACCTCGCACTAACCCCGGTGACGTGCCTAATTTTGCACCATCAATTTTTCAAATACAAAAAAAGATGGAGCAGATCAATGCTTACCTGACCTTTAACGGCAATTGCCGCGAAGCTATGACCTATTATCAGGCGTGTCTGGGCGGAGCACTTTCCCTTCAAGCCGTTGAAGGCTCGCCGCTTGCGGATCAAATGCCGGATGAGATGAAGCACTGTATTTTGCATGCCACCCTGATCAAAGACGGCTGGATACTGATGGCTTCAGACATGGTGGGCGAACAGGGGCTGATTAAAGGAAACGCCGTTTCGCTGATGCTGAATTGCGCCAGCGAAACGGAGATCAGGGCCTATTACGCCCGGCTTTCTGAGGGCGGCCAGGCAACGCATCCCTTGGAAATTACATTCTGGGGGGCGCTGTTTGGGGGGCTTGTGGATAAATTTGGGAACCAATGGTTGTTTCATTTTCAGCAATAATTGTGGGCAGAGCCCACGGAATAGGACACGCGAGGCGGAGCCATCGCGCGAGCGGGGTCAATTATTAAACCGCCTTTGCAGATAATTGGCAACTTCTTTTAATGTCTCCAGTTTTCTGTTGACTGCATTAACCCTGATGAACAAAACATCTTGTTCTCCGTCCGCGTCCCAAAAAATAAAGTTATGCGATGGTTCGCACTCGATTTTAATAATATTCCTGCTATCAACCGTTTCAATAGAAATATGGGTTAATGTCAGTAAAACATTCCCCAGCTTGGAGTAGGTAAATGTTTCAATATCAGTCATCAATTTGTCAGAATTAAAATTAGTTCCAACAATAGTTTTATCATCTTTTACGCCAATAAGAATGGTTCCTCCTTTGTGGTTGCACATTGCAATAATTGTCTGGAGTATTTTTTCATAGTTTTTCTCATGGATAGATTCTTTAAATTCGAGCGTCTCACTTTCTCCTTTTTTTATCAGTTCATGAATATTAATTGGCTCATCATAAAAATAGGAAACTATATGCTTTGTGAGGGCTAATGTGAGATTCAATTTTACGCTATCACTAAGTATGTTAGAGTCGTAAATATCTCTTTTTTCAAACTTGATTAATGTTGAATTTTCAACAGCTCTAATGATACCTGTACGGTTTCGTCCTCCGAAAATGGGCACTTCCCCAAATAATTGGCCGGATTTGAACTTTTTCTTTTGGCTGGTTCTTAAAAATGCCCGGAGGTGACCAGACAATACAATGAAAAAGGCATCTCCTTTATGTTCAAAAGTAAATAAAATATCACCCTTCTGATATTTTTCTATGCTTCCTAGAGCCGCAAGCTGTATTTTTTCATCTGCGTTGAGCTGATCTAAAGCATTGCATTTGTTAATTCCCTTTAGTACTTCTTCAAAGTCATTCATAATATTTTTATTAAATTTCGTTAAAAAATTAATTATACCTTACTCCAATGGATTTTGTGCATGTAGAAATACATCCTACAGGACATTTTTGTCAACATGACGTTTACTAAACTTTTAAAGTTTAGTAAACGTTGCTCAGTATTTCAAAGTTGACGGCAATGTATTCTGGTAATACCCTGAAAGATTTGTGTGGGTGCGCATGAAAGGATTAAAATCTACAGTTCCATTATTTTCATCCTACTAAATAAACGAATATCGCCTTTATTGCCAATCACTTAAGCTACAAAACACAAATTACTCTTTCAAAATAAACCTACCTACTCTGATGCTAAGGTAGCAAATTTTTCATAATGCATAAGTGTGATGGATATTTTTTTGCATCACCTTCCCCTGTGCACCCCCATTCACCCCCCTGAATGGAGGAAATGTCAACGCCTTAAATAACCCAAAATGAAGTGCTTGGAAACATCCCCTCAATAACTCCATTCCCCATGACTCACCGGCAAACGATTTAATTCTTCTTTATAAAATTTCCATTTCGGAATGAATTGGTCAAGGTAAGCTAAGAAA
Source organism: Saprospiraceae bacterium (assembly GCA_046153985.1). Lineage (GTDB taxonomy): Bacteria > Bacteroidota > Bacteroidia > Chitinophagales > Saprospiraceae > JABWAJ01. The sequence continues at coordinate 8,869 of JBJXFD010000198.1, read as the reverse complement.
CGGTCGTTGTGGTGTCGTTCCAATAGGTGAATCATTTCATGGACGACAATGTACTCTAAACAATGCGCCGGCTTTTTCGCTAGTTCGAGGTTTACCCAAATTCGTTTTTGTTCAATATTGCAAGTTCCCCATTTGGTTTTCATTTGTTTTACGCCCCAGTCCGAAACGCTAACACCAATAATCTTTTCCCATTTGTCAATGAGTCCGGGAATCTGGTTTTTTAATTGCTTTCTATACCATTCATTTAAAATGGTTTGGCGTTGCTCTACGCCTGTATTGGGCCGTACATACAGGTCAATGTATGTTTTGGTCTTTATCAATACTTTAGGGGGCGTTTCCTGTTCTGTAATTCTTAATAAATACCTTCTTCCTTCAAAATAATGACTCTCCCTTTCTACAAATGTTCTTGGTGTTTGTCTTTCTTGTTTTTCAAACTTTCTTTGATTGCGTTTTATCCAGGATAATTTTGAAATGGCAAACAATTTAATGGCTTCATCGTCAATGCTCAAAGGCGCAGCAATGCGAACCCTGCCGGTTGGCGGGTAAACGGAAAGGTGCATATTTTTGATGTTCTTCCGAACCACATCAATCGTAAAGTCACTTATTTTTAGTTGATGCATCTCAATACTCCCTTTGATTAAAAACCAAATTATAAATTTCCCGGACCATTGCTTCATCTGTGATGCCAAACTGCCCCAAAACTTCTTTGATGGCAATTTCCACCTTTTTGCGCTTGATGTGCGTACTCCGCCAATCATCATCTTTAATGTAGCGCACCTGTTCGTCCATCACAATAGATAATTTTTCGTTCTCTTCCAGGTTGTCGTATAAGGCTTGTCTGGGCCGGGTGTCAATGCCTTTTGGGTAAGATTTTTTGGTATTGGGTTGGATGTCTTTGGCCAATGCTTCGTACTTTTTGAGCAACGCTTCATATTCTATCGCTCCTTCTTTTCTCAGGCGGATGAGTTCCAGAAGCAGCACGCTCATTTTTTCATAGTAAGCCGGATTGACCGGCATTTCCTGAATAATCGTCTTCCGCATGTTGTTCTCAATGGTTTCACTCATGGCCGCTTTATTGCCTTTAATGCTGTTGGGCAATTGGTTGATGGCGTCTTCAATGCCATTTTCAATAATGAGTTGCAGCAGGGTTGCTTCTCCCAGATTGGACAACACCCGACTTGGATCGGCAGTCAGATACATGTCTAGCATCTGCCGCATATCAGGCTCATATTTTTTTAAGTCAATATAGTCAGAACTGTAATGCTTGATGCTGTTCCGCAATTCGGCATAATAATTTACTTTCTCTTTTATCTTGTCGGCCTCAACCGGAGTATAGCCTGCCTCAAGGATCTCGGATGCAATGTTGTTGTACGCCCTGATCAAAGCCACCACCAATTTATACAAAGTCAGGCGCTTTTCTTCATGGTCTTTCAGGTCGTCTTTGTTGGATGGATCGCCACAAAAATAGTGATAAAACTGCTCGATTTGTTTTGGGGCAGGCACATCCAGACACAGTTGATGCAAGGCTTCAAGGGCATCCTCGAGGCGTTCTTTGGCCTTCACCAACCGGTCGGTCAATAATCCTTTTACATCTTCCGCATCAAAGGCGTCAAAGGCGCCGGAAGTATAATCCGTGATGGATTTATTGAGGTTGTCCAGCAGGTTTTTGTAGTCAATGATGTACCCGAATTCCTTGTAGTAAGGGTCGTCTTCTGGTTCTTTACCCAACCTGTTTGTTCTGCAAATGGCCTGAAACAACCCGTGGTCCTGCATCTGCTTATCTATGTACAAATAGGTGCAATGGATGGCGTCAAACCCCGTCAGGAGTTTGTCCACCACAATGAGCAGTTGCATGTTGGCGGGTTCGTCTTTGAACTTCTTTTTGGCAAATTTTTCAAAAGCCTCGGCATCTTTCGCGTCGTAGTCTTTGAGCATTTTTTGATAAATCTCAAACTGCTCCTTTTTTTCGGTTTCGCCGTTGCCGGTTTCTTCTATTTTGATGGTGTTTTCGTTGGGTTCAAAACTGGTAATGATGCCACATTTTTTTAAGCCAAAGCTTTGAAATATTTCATAATAGCGGCAAGCTTCGTAAATGCTTCTGGCCACCAAAATGGCATTTCCCCGACCATCTTTTAAACGGGGTTTTGTGAGGAAGTCTTTTTTGATGTCGAACACAATTTTTTCCAACCGGCTTTTGGTGCTCAACACCTTTTGCATGGTGCCCCATTTCTGCTTGAGTTCTGCTTTGGGCAGGTCGTTCATGCCCTGGGTGACGATTTCAAACCAATCGTCAATGCCTTTTTGGTCTAAAACGTGTTGATCCACGTCCCGGGCTTCGTACAGCAAATCCAAAACAATGCCGTCTTTTACGGCTTCATCAAATTTATAGGTGTGAATGTACCTGCCGAAAACTTCCAGACTTTTCTTTTTGTCTTTTTTGAGCAAAGGCGTGCCCGTAAAACCTATAAAAATGGAATTTTCGGGTAGAATGCTTTTCATGGCTTTGTGCAAATCGCCGCTTTGGGTGCGGTGGCATTCGTCAATGAAAACCACAAACTCGCCTTTGGGCTGAAAATCTCTAGACAGGTTCAATGCCGAAATAAATTCATCGGTGGCGCGGTCTTCTTTGTTTCCAAACTTGTGGACCAAACTGCAAAGCAACCGGGGCGTCGTGTCGTTTAACTTTGCGGCCAGGTCTGCTCCGCTGGTGGTTCGTTTGATGGTTTCGCCAACGCCCAAAAATACGCCTTCGATTTGTTCGTCCAATTCGGTTCGGTCGGTGACAATCAGCAACCGGGCTTTGGGGTTGTGCTCTAAGATCCATTTGGCCAGCCAAACCATCGTCAGGCTTTTCCCACTGCCCTGGGTATGCCAAATAATGCCGCCTTCTTTTTGGGCAAGGTGTTTTTGGGCTTCTTTGATGCCGAAATACTGATTGGGACGACACAGTTTTTTGGTACCGAAATCAAAAATGACAAAGTTGTGGATGATTTCGAGCAGGCGTTCTTTCTGGCAAAACTGTTTGATGTGTTTGTCCAATAAGATCTCATCGGGGCGGTACACATCGTGGTCTTCTTTCCATTTCAGGAAATATTTTTCCTGTGTTTTGGTGGTGCCGTAAAACAGGCCGTTGCTGTCGTTGCCCGCCAAGACCAACTGGATGGTGGTGAAAAACGGTTTATTGAACAAGTGATCCTGGTTGCTGATGTTTTGCCGGATGCCCTCACTGGCCGAAATGCTGGCTTTTTTTAGTTCCAGCACGCCAATGGCAATGCCGTTGATGTAAAGCACGAGGTCGGGCCGGCGCTCTTTGGCGCCTTTTATGGTGACTTCCTGGGCAATGGCAAAGTTGTTGTTGAGCGGATTTTCCCAATCCACGAAATCTACGTGTTCGGGTTTTTTTATGGCGTCTACCTTTTTGGAGGTCCCGTAGCGCAGCATGGAATACACTTCTTTGTTGGCGGTATACAGGTCTTCATTGCTGTTGATGCTGGCTTCTTTTATTAAGGCAAAAATGGCTTTGGTAATGAGTTCATCGCTGTATTTGCCCGTGCCTTGCAAATATTTGCGCAATTCGGCTTCTTCGATGTTGCTGTTGCCTTCCCGTTCCTCCCAATGGCCTAGATAATCGTAGTGCAATTGCTCCTGAAACAATTGGACGAGGCGGTTTTGGGTGGCACGTTCTATTTGTCCGACTTTGCTCATGTCTTATTATTATTATCAAGCAATTCGATAATACGTTTCTCTTGATTCTGAATGGATTCTGAAGGATTGTTACTCCAATCATCAGCTTTAGCTAACATTTGATATTGCAAAATGCTATCAATGTATCGCTCTTTAATAAAGTACTCAGCTTTGGCTTTGGGAAGGTGATGTCGGAGTAAGGAATTCTTGCTGTGATTTATCAAACAGAGATTCCCAATACTGTGAAGTATTTCTTTATCAGAAAGTGAATTCCCGTCAATTGGATGTTGAGGGTAATAGTGCTCAACCGAACTCCTAAAAGTGAATATAAACTCTTTAATCTTTTCATTTGTTGCTTCATGCTGTTCCCAAAGTAGGAAGTCTATGAAGTTGAAAATCAGAATGTTTTCAATCTGCCCGTATCTTGTTTTAGCTATGCTGAATTCGGATTGAACCGGATTTCCTGCATTAAGGAAAATGATTTCCTCATATTCGAGTGGCTTTAAAGCCAGATATCTATTGTAAACAAGGCTTTGGCTTGGTTTTTTAGATAATCCCGGAATCTGCTTGCTGTCAAATCACCTGTTTCGTACAAAAATTTGAGTGTGCCTTGCAACCAGTATTTATAGGGTCTGGAGGGCACTGATACATGAAACATTGATTGTAGTAAGGTGATCTGTCGCTGTAGTCCATCTCCTTGGTCATCCTTAGAGAAGCTGTGACGGTATGAGGGATTACCTTGATCAGTTTGGTGCAATAACTTCAAACTCCATTCTCGCTCATCTTCAGTGGCATCGCGCTTGATGATATTTTGATCAAAAAGGAAGCGGATTTTTAATAATGCGTAACTGAAATCCATGATATTTTTAGCCCCCATGTTTTCACTGAGATTAAAACTGTCAAGCAGCTGTTTGTCGTCCAAAGGAACAGCACCATTATTCAAAAATATACTCAGTGCATGGGGCAGAAAATTTTGAAAGTTGATAATGGAACTGAATCGTTCAGGATCTTCCTCTTTATCTTTATCTTTATCTTTATCTTTTTCTTTTTTGCCATCTTTTTCTCCGGCTTTAGAGGAACCGAGGATCAAATCATTCAGCGTTAATCCATTGCTTTCACTGGTTTTATTTAAGCGATCTGAATGACTTTTTAGTAAGTCATAAAGTTTTTTTCGTGTCTCAGGCAGAAATCGATCCCAGTTTTTGCCAAAGAGCTCTTCGCGTATTGATTTCTCAAAGCCATACTGGATGTATTTTTCCAAATCAGAACAGGCTTCCCAAATCTGATTAAATACAAGCTGATCGTCAATAGAGAGCTTATTGAGCATCCTGGCCTTGAGCACTTCGTGCTTTTCTAGTTGTTCTCCACGACTATTCATTATCTCAAAATAGTGATTGAGGTCGGTATCTTCGGGAACCCCGACCCGGCAAATCCTCACATAACCCAGAAAATAGTCGGCAAATTTTTTCTCGTCGATGTTTTTCTCCCGGCACCTTTCAGGTAAAACCCTTTGAATAATCTCATAGGCATCTACGATTTCCTTTGTGTAGCGTACGTGCAACCTTATTTTATTGCCTGCATTGTGAAAGCTTCCGTTGTGGGCTGCATTTAAGGTTTCCGATGAGCGCTTTCTGCTTTCAAAATCAAGATTGATGTCGGAAAACCAATGCATTGTCTCGTCATTTTCATTTCGCTCTTTAAATGTTGTATATGATGCCAGAAGCGTCAAAGTAGTTAAGCGTTGTTGACCATCAATGACTTCATAAAGCAAACCATTACTTTGATGCCGTGGAAAAACAACCAATGTACCGAGGTAATATGGCTTGATGGAACCTTGTGGTTGATTAGCATTATCGAGCACGTCATCAATAAGTTGCTTGATGTGTTCTTCCGTCCATGCATAATTCCGCTGGTATCGAGGCACAGAGTACCGATTATTAGCAAGCAACTCTTTTATAGAAAGGTCTAGGAAATCACTACTCATTCGAAAATATTTTATCACCAAGCAATTGGTTCATTATTTTTTGCAACTCTTCGGTCTTGTCATAATTCAATTGGATTCGCATTGGAAAAGGTGTGGCTGTCACCTCCTTGGGGGTTAGCGCTTTTTTGGTAATATGAAGGTAACTGCTTTCATCAAAAGCATGATTGTCCATGGTAGCCAGTTGCACTCTTTGTTTTTCTAACCGTAACCGATATGCCCAAACGAATAAGTGGCAAATAACGCTGTCTATTTCGCTAAAGCCAAACTTGTCGACATATTGTAGCAAGGCGGCATCAAACAATTGTCGTATATATTTGTCGCCATCGCGGTGGCGGCCCGGGTATGTTTCCATGGTCTCAATCACTTTTTGGGCCTTGGCTTCCAGTTCAAGATGTTCTTTTACCCCTTGCCACAGATGCTCAGATCGTTGCAGGTAGTGGTTGACCATTTCAAAGAATAGTCTTCCGTTGACAACCGGCAATTCCATTTGGAAAGGGAATGCCATTTTTTGACCATCTAATTCACGGTCGTTGGCGTGATTGTAAGCTTTGGTATGCACATCGGCTATCCGGATCATTTGCGTGAAAGGCCATTGTTGGGATTGGTCAAGATTTATTCCTTTGAATACATCCACATGAGCTTTGGTAAAAAAGCGGGCTGAGCGATGGTTGCTCCAGGATTTAATCCGAAATAAAAAAAGGTGAAAGAGGCTGGCCAGTTTTTTGGTATCAGTGTTTTCCCATTTCTGAATCACGGCTTCCTTCAGAGGCTCATCTTTGACTGAAAATGCCCGTAGGTGGTAGGCTTTGAGTAAATCGTGAGGCTCCAAGTCTTTACCTCTTGCATTTTGAGAATCAAAAAACTGAAAGGCGCTGCTGATGTCGTGGAGAGTGAACATTACAAATTCACATTTTTCCAGCAAGAACAACATGGTTTCTTCACCAAGGTTATGAATGCGCTGTTCGATGAAATGATAGTTCTCCACTACATTCCTTTGGGAAATAGGATGCTCCAGCACCGGGTTGAATAGCACATCTTTAATAAGATGCAGCCGCTGGCGCAATTTGATGTTCTCTGGGTTCGGGATCTTATTGATAAATGCCCGCAGGATGAGCACCAGGGTAATAGTACGCTGCTGTCCATCAACGATTTCCAGTTTGTCATCATTTTGGTGCAGTACCAAACTCCCCAAACGATAAGCCGATCGGTCGCTGAAGAGCCGTATATCCTCCAACAACTGCGATACATGTCTTTGTTGCCATTTGTAAGGACGCTGGTAGTGGGGAATGGCGAGACGTAGGTCTGCCAATATTTCGCCTACTGCAATAGTTTTGGCATTCAAAGTGTGCATTGATATGTTGCTCACACCAGTCTTGTTTTTTTCGTTAATAAATTCTGCATCATCCTCAATTTTACCTTTCTGTATTTTTTTATTTTAGTTTCTAAAGCCGTTGTCCCGGCATCCATATCACAAAGAATTTTACCTTACTCATTGATCATTATGCTTGCCATGGTCTTTTATAGTGTTTCGTTCGCGTTGAAAAAATTTATTATAGTACTCGCAACTTCCTGCGCGGCTGCACTAGGGGTGATTGATTTTGATTTTTTCTCCTTTTTATGATTGAGTAATTTTTTATTTTCCTTTTCGAAATTCGCTATCACCAGTTGCTCAACGTTTTCAACCAACTTTCGCTTGTCAACGTGATCTGTGCTGTCAAATTCCAGTACATTAAAATAGTTGGCTTTTACCTCAATGGTCTTATCGCAAAATGCTTCTTCCAAACAAACTCGATTTGACTTTCCTTCAGCTTCAATTACAAGTTCATGTTTAAGTAACCCTCTAACAAGTTGAGCATCTGTTCCGGCATAAGGGCTATAATGTCCCATTAACCTGTAAAAAGGAGAACGTGCAGCTTCATGATTTCTATCTCCGGTTTGCCCAATATAATAATATACACCTTTCGTTTGGTGTTTAATGGTTAAGACATACACGAAATAACCAGACTGAAACCATTCAGCGTTAAAAACAATTTCAACATGTTTTATTTTTTCACTCATACCAACCTTATTTTTCCTGTTAACAAATTTTGCATCATCCCCAGTTTTATCTTACGGTATTTCTCCAGTTTTGTTTCCAAAGCGGTTATCTCTGCATCCATGTCGGAAAGGATGGTAGCGATGCTGGTTTGTTCTACTAGTGAAGGAACTAAAAAATCAATGTTTCTTAATTCATTTAAAGAAATCCCCATTACTGTGCTTCCACTACCCATTTTTTCAATTAATTCAGAATTTTTCTGAAACCAAAAGTATAAATACAATGTATCTAGATTTTTAGAAGGGAAAAGGGCTTTTAGATCTTGATTGATACTTACATCCACATTATAAATGACAGCTTTCCCAAGTCCCATTCTAGTTGGAGTAACTAAGACACCTTTTGGAATTAAGTGGGACGCACTATTATCTAAACCTTTTTTTGTGATGTATTCTTGTGTAACATAGGGATTGAAAGTTGCGAAATCCTTGACAGTTACCCAAGGTATTTCTCCTTCCCAAAATTCCTTGTTTGAACGGCTTGGAGTGCCGCCACCTACTACTTTTTCTAAACAATCCCCCAACCTCTTCACCTCCCATCCCTCCTTCGGTTCCAGCAGCCTTTGCATAGCCCCTTGCTTGATGTTGCGTTTTTTGGTTAGGAGTTTTTCTAAACTGCTGATCAAGGCATCGGCATCGGATAGGGCGGTGGCGATGGCGCTTTGTTCTTCGTGAGATGGGAATGGAATAAAAAAGGTTCTTATTTGCTCAATGTTTACACGTTTGAACGTTGAGCCAACCATCAAATTTTCAAGCTGTTTCCGAATAATAGTAGATTTGATTACTGTCTGCAAATAGACAGTCGAGTAGTTAGCTTTTCTTTTTCTCAGTAAACAAACATCTTGTCCCATTGCGAATGGAGGATGCCACTCGGCAACTTGAGCGACCTCTCCCACGGTCGCGTTGCGACTAAAAATCAAATCACCAGCCAAAGGTTTACGATTGCCTTCTATTAATTTTGAATAGTATCCTTTAGTAGTCTGCATAGGCTTTGTTGCATGAATCGGCCTTAAGCTGAAAAGTGGGCTGGTATCGTATCTTTGGTTTTCCACAACTAAAGGCACAAAAAAACCAGCCCATGTCAAAGGTAAAAAAGGAAGTCCAAACAAA
>JBJXFD010000194.1:0-4811 GCA_046153985.1 Saprospiraceae bacterium | reverse complement strand
CGCAATACCCCTTCCGAGTCCACTTTGCCGAAACCGAGAACTTCCAATTTGCCGTGTTCGTCTTTGCGACCAACCAATGCGCAAACTTTCGTGGTGCCAATGTCCAGCGCGACAACGATGTCCGATTTGTACGCGCCCGATTCTGTTTCCATCATCATAATCTTTCACATTTTGTTTCAGGGTGTAGTTTTCTCAGAAAGCCTCCCCTGGAATGACTGTACAGTAAATATTTATCGTTTCCTGCAAACTACCTGTCCTTTGTATTTCAGGTTGATTTCGGAATATTTTTGCCAACCTTCATAAGGCATTCCTTCTTTATAGAATACCTTGAGTCGCTTGAATTTATCGGCTACGTTTTCATAAGGGCCGAGAATGATTTTCTGATCCCCCAATTTAGGGATGAGAATGTACTCTCCGCGATTGGTGACGTAAACCTGCTCGATCAGCGCATTCATAAATTCGTCGGCCAACAGATCCGCGCGAAGGGCAAACAGGTCCTTCAGGGTATGTTTTTTTTCGGGGTCCATAAAATCATCGCTGAACGGCGGAATATTGCCTGTAGCGACCAAAACCCTTGCGGAAAAGTGGTCGGACAGCGGCATTTTGAAACCATCGCGGTCGAGGTAATAATTCTGACCGTTGTTGCTGATGATCCGCAAAACCGGCTCCCGCTGTACAATTTCTACCTGCACCCGCCCTTCGGCGTCTACAAAAACATCGGCATCGGCCACAAAAGGATCTGTTTCAATCATTTGCTCCAACCGCCCGACTTCCAATTCTGCGATCGGCGTTCCTTCCAGCACAAAGCCGTAATTCCGCTCAATGGCTTCCAATACGTCCTCCTCATTGATCAGTAAATTCCCCTCTCCAAGCGGCGTTACTGCGACGGATACGGTCGAAACCGCCCGGTTGCCTTTTTTATCTGCAAATGCAATAATGATCATTGCAAAAATAAATGCCACCGCTGCCCACGTCAGGCGTTTCAGCGATTTTGATAAATCATTTTGTGGCATTTTTTTAACCATTTGTTGACTTGTTATTTGTTACTTGTTATTGGTTACTTGTTATTGGTTATTGGTCAGTTTCCACATCCTCTTCGCGTTGTTCGTTGTTTGTTGATCGTTGTTCGTTCCGTTCTCACATCCTCATGGGGTTGATCGTTATTTGTTTGGGCGACCGCGAGGGTCGCACCCTACCGCGCTCAAATCTTCAAATCTTCAAATTGTCGAATCAATAATTCCCCAATTTTCCCAACCATCCCATCAATATCCCCTGCGCCCATCGTCAGCAAAACCTCTGGCTGCATTCCGGCTAAGGTATCCAGCAAATTGGCTTTGGTGACTAAGCGCTTATTGGGGTTACGCATTTGTTCAAAAATCGTTGCACTGCTCACGCCTTCGATGGGCAATTCCCGCGCCGGGTAAATGTCGAGCAACAGGACTTCGTCAAGCTGGTCCAGCGCTTGCGCAAATTCGGGCGCAAAATCCCGGGTGCGCGTGTAAAGGTGCGGCTGGAAAATCCCGGTCAGCTTTTTACCAGGAAAATACATCCGCGCTGCACCAATGGTCGCTTCCAGTTCGGTCGGGTGGTGGGCATAATCATCCACATATACCCGTTCGTCGCTGCGCCAAACAATTTCAAACCGCCGCCGGGTTCCCTTGAAGGAAGCCAAACCCGCCCGAATTCCCTCCGGCGAGGCGCCTGCTTCTAAGGCCACCGCAATGGCAGCGGTCGCATTTTCTACATTGTGCCTGCCCGGAACGCCCAATTGAGCGCCTTGCATCGTCAATTTCGGGCAGGAAAAATCGAACGTGACGCGGCCATTTTCCATCCGGATATTGTCTGAACGGTAATGGCCGTTATCAATGCCGTAACTGTCAATGCCATCAAGGTCTTCAAAATAATTTTCACAGGCAGCATTCACCCACAGGCGGCCTCCGGGTTTCAGCCTTTTGGCAAATGCCCGGTACCCCGTTTCAATCAACCGCTCATGATCGCCGTAGATGTCCAAATGATCAGCTTCTACCGAAGTGATGATGGCCAGATCGGGGTCTAATTGCAAAAAAGAGCGGTCGTATTCATCGGCTTCCACCACCACCCACTCGCTATTGCCCTGAAGGAAATTGGTGCCGAAGTTCAGGGAAATGCCCCCCAAAAAAGCGGCACATTCCACCCCACCGCTGTAAAGCAGGTGCGTCACCATTGTGGATGTCGTCGTTTTGCCGTGGGTGCCCGCTACGGCAATGGTTTTCATACCCCGGCTGATGATGCCCAAAACCTCAGCGCGCTTTTTTACCGGTATGCCCTGAGCGTGAAGGTGCATCAGTTCCCGGTGATCGCCGGGCACCGCGGGGGTATAAACTACGAGGTCTACGGCAGCCGGTATTTGCGACAGGTCTTCGGTGTAATGTACCGGAATGCCCTCATCCACCAACGCTTTTGTCAGTGGGGTTTCTGTTTTGTCATAACCCGAAACGGCCAAGCCACGCCCCTTGAAATACCGGGCTAAGGCGCTCATACCGATGCCGCCGATGCCGATAAAATAAAGGGTACGTAAGTCGTTCAGATTCATATCTTTATTAATTTTAAAACTTCTTCCGCAATGCGGTCGGCAGCGTCGGGACGCGCCAACCGGCGAATGTTTTGTCTCAATTTTTCAAGTTGTGGCTCGTTGATGAGCAGTTGTATCGCCTGCGCCACGATCAGCTCCTTCGCATCCTGGTCGGGGAGCAGCAAAGCCGCTTCCTTTTCTACCAGCGCTTTGGCATTTTTGGTCTGATGATCTTCTGCCACATTTGGCGAAGGAATCAACAGGGCCGCTTTGCCCACCAGACACAATTCGGAAATGGTCAGGGCGCCCGCCCGGCAAATGACTAAGTCTGCCAGCGCGTAAGCCATATCCATCCGGTCAATAAAAGGCCGCAAACGCACATTGGGCAATCGCGCCGTTGCGCAATCCTTATACGTTTCGTAGTACAGGCTGCCAACCTGCCAAAGCACCTGGATATCCGATTGCCGGCTCAGCAATTCCGCATTAGCGGCCATGGCTTCGTTGATGGAACGGGCGCCGAGGCTCCCGCCAAAAACGAAGATGGTTTTTTTGCCTGCTTCCAGGTCAAAGTATTTCAATCCTTCTGCTGCCGTCACCTGCAAATTGGCCAGATCGCGCCGCACGGGATTGCCGGTCAGCACAATTTTTTCCGCAGGAAAATAGCGCTCCATCTTGTCGTAGGCGACGCAAATTTTCTTTGCCTTAGCAGCTAACAGCCGGTTGGTGACCCCCGCAAAGGAGTTTTGTTCCTGCAACAGCGCTGGAACCCCCTTGCTCGTCGCCGCCTTCAATAAGGGTCCGCTGGCATAACCGCCTACCCCTACCGCAGCATCGGGTTTGAACCGTGCCACGATGCTTCGGGCTTTCCACAAACTCGCTGCCAATTTCAAAGGAAAAAGCAAGTTTCTCAAAGTCAGTTTTCGGTGAAAACCGCTGATCCACAAGCCTTCTATCGGATAGCCCGCTTTCGGGACTTTCTCCATTTCTATTTTGCCTTGTGCGCCGACAAACAGAATTTCGGCGTCGGGGCGTATTTTTTTAATGGCGTCAGCAATGGCAATCGCCGGAAAAACATGGCCCCCAGTGCCGCCGCCGCTGATGATAATCTTTGCCATATCAATCTGTTGCTACCGATTCAATATACTTGCTCACGCTCAGGATGATGCCAAAAGCGATGCAGGTAAACATCAAAGATGTACCGCCCATGCTGATCATGGGCAGGGTGACCCCGGTGACCGGCACCAGGTTTACCGCCACTGCGATATTAACCAGGGCCTGCAAGACCAGCATGATGCCCAGCCCCATTGCGAGGATGGCGCCAAAGGCTTTTGGGCTTTTGGTGACCAACCGCGTAATCCGGAAAAAGAACAAAACGTACAGTAAAATAATGACGCCGCCGCCAATCAGACCATATTCTTCACAGATGATGCTGTAAATGAAATCGGAATAAGGCGAAGGCAGGTAATTGCGCTGAATGCTGTTGCCCGGGCCCAGACCGAACCATTCTCCGTTTGCAATGGCAATTTTTGCCTGCATGCTCTGGTGACCGCCATCCGGATCGTTCATGAACTCCTGTACCCGGTTGATCCAGGTTTCCACCCGAACCAGTTCGGGCATAGCCTGGCCAATGAAAATGAGGATCGAAAACACGACCAACCCCAACATGAGCAATAGAAAAATGTACTTGATGGATACCCTGCCAACGAACATCATACCAAGACAGGTCAAAAACAGCAACAGCGCTGTGGAAAGATTCGCAGGCGCAATCAACCCGCAAACCAGCAATACCGGCACGATGATTGGCAAAAAAGCGCTGTTGAAATCCTTGATGTAGTCCTGTTTGGTTGAAATGGAGCGGGCAACAAAAATAATCAGTGCCAGCTTTGCGAAATCTGACGTCTGAAAGCTGATGCCCACATAAGGGATCATAACCCAACGCTTGGCTTCATTGATGTCGGTACCCAAAGTCAACGTATAAAACAGCATCGGGATCGCCAGCAGGAAAAGCGCCGGCGCCCAGCGGTGGTATTTCATGTAGTGCAGCAAATGGCAGATGTAGGTCATCAGCAAACCAACGCCGAGTATGATCAGGTGCTTGAACAAAAAAGCCTCCGTATTGCCACCCCGTTCGCGGTAAGCCAAGGTCCCCGTAGAGCTGTAAACGGCCATAATAGAAAAGATGGACACCAGGGCAATAATTGCCCAGATGACCCGGTCGCCGCGAAGCTCTGCATTAATCCTTGCTACGAATGATGACATA
>JBJXFD010000187.1:0-69377 GCA_046153985.1 Saprospiraceae bacterium | reverse complement strand
CTGAATTAATAAGTGTCGCTTTTGCCAGGCCAGGCATTTTGTGGCTAACCGAGGCGGGGAACCCCGACCTTAGCCAAAGCTAAGGGAGGCGGTTCCCCAACGAAGGGTAGGCGCAAAAGGCCTCCTGGAAAAGTGGACAGTTATTATTTCAGCGACCCTTAATCACGAATTTGGGCATTGCACCGGACTTGATCATGCCCATAATCTCGATGGCTGTACAGATACTCCTCAAATAATTTTTAAAGTGAATTTTAACTGCGATGCAGATACAACTGATAATTTTCCTTCGGGTGTAGGCAGTGAGAATACCTGGCGCTGGTGCTGGAGTTTTATTACATCTCCCGCGCCGATGGACTACGATGGCAATGATACATTAGATTATGCGGATGCCTGCAATGCCCCCTGCTTGGTCGAGCCTTGTTGCGATTCAACCTACCTCAACAACAATGTCATGGCCTATAATGGCTATCAGGGTAGCCATGGCGCCTTTACTGCATGCCAAATTAACAAAATGCTCAGCACGTTGAGTAGCGCGGCCTACTGCGACTATTTGGCACAGGTTGGCGGCAATTGCGCCCCACCAATGGCCAATATTCACGTGTTCCCTGACGAATCCGTATCGGAAGATTGCAGTTATTGTTTTCAATTAGCAGCTTCGGCTAACGAGGAAGCATACAAAGTCGAGATTTTGACTACTTCCAATACACTTATTTATAATCACGGCTGGAAGACAGGCCAGGCCTGGCAATTTTGTATTTCCAAAAGCCCTAAGTACTCAACCAGCTACATGCATGGATTACAACCTAATACAAACTACAAGCTGCGTCTGACCTTAAAAAATGACTGCGATACGGAAACCACCAAAGACTATACTTTTCGGCTACCTGAGTTGCCCCTTGGTGGTTGTGCAGTAGCCCCCGCGCCTTACGAGATAACAAACGTGTATCCGAATCCTTTTACCACTTCTCTAACGGTAGAATACGATGCCGAGGTAACTGGCAGCATGGATATTTACCTTTTCCCTTCGGGTTCAGGCAGTGATATTCTATTGTCTTCCGAGTATATTTCAACGCCCGGCTCTTATCAGGAAGTAATGAATACGAGCAGTGTTCCTACCGGCACATATTATGTAGTACTCAGTCTTGATGGTGCCATTGTTTCTACAACTGCTATAAAAATATAAAGCCATGAGACTAAAAATAGTATTCCTCACGGCATTGATCTTGTTGGCGGTCACCCCGTTTCAAGCTCAACAAAATGCCCTGTTTCATGCCACCATTCGGTTTGAAGATGCGATGGGTAACAAAGACAGTGTAATCGTAGGCTATGATCCTGATGCTACCTATGGTATAGACCCAGAATTCGGTGAAGTGGAAATTACAGCACCTTTTGATTCTGTTTTTGAAGTACGTGTCATAGCCCGATTCGATTTTGAACAAAGAATGTCTAAAATTATCATTGATCAAAGCGAGTTTATCCCAGCATATAACTGCAATTTTGGACCAAGGAGTAGTATTCTTATATGGTCGAAATACCAACCCGTTACGGTGAGTTGGGATAGCACTATTTTTTTAGGTGAAAGATGCCTGAGAGGTTCTTTTCTCAGTAACCACGAAATTGATGAGTTAACCGGACCTTTCGATCCGGATGAATTTCCGCCGATTTGTGCTTGCATGGCCAGCCAGAATGACTACACTTTCGAGTTGACACAGGAGGCATTAGCAGCACATTATGCTTCAATAGGCTATGATGAAAGTGTTGCAGTTAGCGTACAAGCCGAAGTTGAAGGTCTTGGTAATCAGATAATTTATGGATTAAGGTTTAAACCATCAGATCCAGGAGGCTACACCCCCTGCTACTGGATCACCACCGATACCGAAGAGCCCGTCGCCGCTGCACCTCTGTCCATTTTCCCGAACCCCTCCCGGGGAATAGTTAAAATTGCCGCCGCAGAGCAGGCTTCCTTTGAGCAACTGAAAATCTTTGACGCCATGGGGTGTTTGGTGCGCAGCATTTCAGCCATTAAAAATTCCGAAGCCGATCTTTCGGGTTTGCCAGCGGGGATTTATCAATTGCAAGCACAAGATGAAGATGGAAAAAGGTATGTGGGCCGGGTGGTGAAGTTGTAAACAGCATGGTAGGGGCCGAAAATTTTCTGCCCCTACCATGTCCCAACAAAAAACAACTCCGAAGCCACATAATCCCCCACAAACTTCCCCTTCTGCGTCAGGAAAAACACCTCGTCGCTGCGCCGAACCGAGCCGTCTTCCAGAAAAGGTGTGACCTCGTTCAAAAAATAAGCCTCAAACCCCGCGTCAATTGCCCGAATGCGGGCCAGATCACACCCCCATTGCGTGCGCAGTGACGTCATCACATATTCATTGTAGCGCTGTTCGGGCGTCAGGGTTTCTTTTTCAAACAAAGCATCCCAATCGGGCCTTTCAGGCTCCAGCGCGCGGATGTAGCGGGCGTTGTTGGCCACGTTCCACTGGCGGCTGACCCCGTTGAAAGAATGGGCTGAAGGGCCTGCGCCGAGGTAAGGTTCGCCCGTCCAGTAGTTGGTGTTGTGGCGGCTGTAGCGGCCGGGTTTGGCAAAATTGGAGATTTCGTAGTGTTCGTACCCGGCGGTTTCCAAGCGCTGCATCAGGTATTCCAACTGGCGGGCCGCCTGGGCGTCGTCTACCGGTCGGGCTTTTCCTTTTTTTACAAAATGGTCGAGCGCGGTTTGGGGTTCCACGGTCAGGCAATAGCAGGACAAGTGCGGCACATCGAAAGCCAGCACCGTTTCGATATTGGTCGCCCATTGTTGGTCGCTCATGCCGGGCGTACCGTAAATCAGGTCGAGGCTCAGGTCGTGGAACCCGGCTTTCAGGGCCATTTCGATGCAACGTTGCGCTTCGCCGCTGTTGTGTGCGCGGTTCATGAATTGCAGGTCGGCATCGGCGAAAGACTGGATGCCAATGCTTAGGCGGTTGACCGGCGTTTGGCGCAAAGCCGCAATTTTTGCTTCCGTCAGGTCGTCGGGGTTGGCTTCGAGGGTCACTTCAGCGTCGGGCGCCACGCGGTAGAGCCGATAAATGTGTTCAAACAAGCGGTTCAACTCCGTTGCTTCTAGCAAAGAAGGCGTGCCGCCACCCAAATACAGGGTTTGAATAGTGACGTCCCCGAGGTAATCGCGCCGGAGTTCCAGTTCCCGCAGCAATGCGTTTAGCAAAACCTCCTTTTGCCCCAGCGAAGTGGAAAAGTGAAAATTGCAATAGTGGCAGGCCTGCTTGCAAAAGGGGATATGGAGGTAGATGCCGGGCATGAGGTTAATTTGCCGCAGCATATAAACGCTCCATGTACAATTGAAGATACGTCAGGTTGACTTTGCCATCGGGTTCGGTGATTTGCTCCACGATGCGTTGCACCAGATTGGGGCGATCGAACGTGACGCCTGCGCGTTCAGCCATTTCCGTGATGATGCGGGCTGCGGTGCGCGCATCCACGGGGCGCACCCGGAATTGTTCTTCTAAGATATTGGGAATGAAGGCTTCCATGTCCTGAAGCTGGGAGAAAAATTCGTCGCGCACCACCAGCACTACATCGCAGTTGCGCCGCGCTTCCAGCAAATGCGCAATGTGCAGGTAAAAATGCAGCAATTGCCCGGGCGCCTGCATCCAGACGAACGCTTCTTCAAATTGATCAAAAATGATCACTTTCCGATCCGTTTCAGAAGGCTGAACCGGCGCGTTTTCAAAGGCAATGTCCAGCAAAACCGGCAGCTCTCCGGGTTGCGGCTCCACTGAAAGCAAGTCGCGGACGAGGGCACTGTGGGTCCATTCCCGATTGATGCGGAGGTAGCTGGTTTTGTACAGGACTTCCAGTCGCGGGATCAACCCGGCCAGGATCAGGGACGTTTTACCAACGCCCATCTGTCCAAAAACGAGGGTTAGCCGGGTATGCGTTTCGTTGACAATCTGGTTAAACAGGGCCGCAATTTCTTCTTCCCGACCGAAAAACTGAGCGGCCATGGCCTGGCTGTAAGGCGCAAAACCCGCAAACGGGCTGATGTCGCGGGAATACGCGGAAGAAAGCTCCGGCACAGGGGTGCCCTTGGGGTGGGTTTGGAAGATGAACGCCGCCAGACTATCGTGCGTGAGTTCGTATTGATCGTTGTCTAAAGGCCGCAAAATGCGCCGGTTGACAAAAAATTCGAGAAAAATATTGAGTTTTGGTTCGCTCATTTCGGGCAGGCGCTCGATGAGATCGGGTCGTCTCACCGGCATTTTGGTGCCTTTTTCCGATACAAAAATGCGCAGCCAGCGCAGGGCTTCATCGCGATTGGCAATTTCTTTGGCAAAAACATCAATTTGTTCATTCAAAAAGTCGGACAACACGTCTTCGATCTTGCCCACTTCGCGCACCAGGTCTTCGTCGAAGGTAATGTCCGTGGCGTCCCGCTGCCAGGCCATCCGGTACATTTTGTCCAAAAAAACTTGCAGATAGGTTAGTTGCACACGCCCCACGCCGCCCGTTACGCTGTCAATGATGGCGTCTGCCACTTCATCGGCACAAAGCAGAATGTTGAACTTGGGGTTCCTGGCGGTTTCCAGAATCACCCGCCGGGCGTTGGTGCGCGTCATGGGTTCCACCCGCAGGCGTTTATCAAAAAGGCGCGGCACGCTGCGCTCGAAATTGGATAAGTGCGCTAAGTATTCTTCACGGATGGCGATGACAACCTTGCAGGGCAAATCGGCGCCGAGCAGGTCGTTCATGGCGTGGATGAAGGTTTCCTGCTCTTCTTCGTTTCCGAGGATGTACAATTCTTCAAACTGGTCGAAAATGAGATAAATCGGGCGCAGGTAATCCAAATACAGGGAATGCACCATTTGAGGCAGCGTAAAATCTGCTTCAAAAGCTTCATCGGCGTCTCTGGAGCGCAGTTCGCGAACCATTGCCGAGTTGATGTTTTCCTGCCTTCGGATGGGAATGGCAAACCAGTCGCTCGATTCAAAACAATTCGCTAATCCGCATTGAATCAGGCTGGTTTTTCCGGTTCCCGACATGCCGTAAACCAGCATGAGGTTGGTTTGGTAGGTCATTTGGTACAGTGCATCCACTTCAGTTTCCCGGCCAAAGAAGATGTCTTTGTCCTGCTTTTCGTAAGCATCCAGGAATTTGAATGGCGACTGCTTCATTTACAATACATTTCTAAAAAAGGTATCGAATTGCTGCTTCAGGTGTTCGTACATGCCGGCATCGAGGTCTAAACGATCCTTGAGCGTATCGGCTAACACATAGGTACACTGGTTTTCGCTTTTGTAGCGAAAAAAGAAAAGTTTCGAGTTTTGCTGGCCTTTCAGCGCATTCTCGTCAATCAAAAAAGGAGAAAGGTTGAGAAACGGTGATACAGCGTCATCGCTGTGCAGCAAAACTACGGAATTGTTTTCTGAAAACTCATCACTTTCCAGCACATCGTCCAGAACCCCGGCACTCACTTTGTCGAGTACGACAATATTGTGGCGAAAGCGGGGCAATTCGTGGCGGCGTTTCTGCAGCTCGATGGTTTTTACGGTCGCTAATTTATATTTGGCACAAAAACCGATATGCCGGAATATTTCACACAAATGGTCTTCTGCCTGAACGCAAAAACTTTCGATTTCATCAGCGGCAATGGAGCCTAGTAATTCCTGCTTCATTTCCTGCAAAAATTGCTGGGCTTGCTGGAGCGCGTTTTCTGCGAGAAACTGTTCGCGCAGCGCCGTATATTCCATGACGAAAGGCGGGATGTCATTCCCGGCAAAAACATCGCCTATCGCCCTAACCAAAGCGATGTGGTCGTACGTTTCCCAATCGCCTTCTTTCATTTCAAAAAAAGCGCTGATGACGCGCAGTTGAGCATCCGGGATCACCAATTTCGGGAGGCGAAATTTTTCATCCCACAACTGGGCCAGCAAGATATAAGCCAGCAATTCGGAAGCAACGGTATAAACATCTACAATTTTGGAGAGCCGTTCCACGCCGGCGGATTCCAGCAGCAATAATTTGCGCAGGTGGGTGCCAATAGGCGTTGGGAAAGCATCAATAACAGCGGCCCTCAAATCGCGCAGGCTGGGCTCCTTGCCACTTCGACGGGCGTTTTCCACCATGTTGCTGATGGTTTCGCTGTACGGCTCAATGGCGTTTGCGATGGTTTCAATGAGCCTTTGGTTCATTGCGCGGTTGGGCTCGTACTTGCGGCCTGCGCCCCGGACGATGAAGGAAGCTGCACTTTTGCGCGGCAATTTCCAGTCTAAGGCCGCGTCTTTGTCTTTTTTTACATAAAGGCCCCAGGGGAGCGTTTCTTTTTCCTGGTCGGGTGTGTGCAAAGCCAGGCCGCGGTAAATGCCTACCGCTTCACCTTTCAGGAGCAGGTAATTGGCCGCAGCCAATTTGAAAGCGCCTTCAATGCTGTGTTCCGCAGCGAGGGATTTATAAAAAATATCGGCAAAATCTTTCGCGCCGGGATCGGAAATGGGGACGTTGGTTGCAATGACTGCCGGCACGCCGAGCTCCAACAACAGATCAACCTGGGCCTTGGTGGAACAGCCGTTGAGGAAAACCAGATTCAGGTTGGATTGTCCGGCCAGGAGTTGCGCCAGACCGGCAGCATTGGCGGCGACATCTGCCAGGAAAATTTGCTCAACGCCTGCGTGACCGCCGTAGTGAAAAACGGCAATCCGGTCTTTGAACTCCGCAATGTAGCGGGTCAGGTCTTTGGCAGTAGCCGCAGGTTCTGTGTGGATTTGAAAAAACTGTTCGCTGGCCAAAGGCGTCAAATGCCCCGTAACAATCCTGCGTTCCTCATCCAGCAGGGCGAGGTGGCGGTCCTGTGCGTTGGCGAAAGCGAGAAATATGACCGGCGGCTTCATCATGACGATTTTGGAACAATCGGATCGTGAAAGTAAGCAATGAAAAGAATTTGTGGTTATTTTTTTTCAAAGTCCGGCAAAAATCCATCAGCCTGCTTTCAAGATAATAACCCTGTTTATCAGGTAGTTATTATGGAAAATAATGTAAAATATTGCGACGTCCTGCTACATTATTTGAATAACAATCCGCTTACAGTTGTTTTTGCCCTGCCTTGGCCTTATATTTGCAGTGCATAGCTTGCGGAGCCAACACCCTGATTTTAAACTTTATCCGGAATGTTACGTCTTTATAAGTAACATCCTTATCATAGCACTACAGTCGCCCCCAAGCCGATCACACACTTTTGCAGGCGACCCTTGTTCTCCCCCCTTGTTTTGAATTGCACTTCAAAGGCTTGTTGTCCGTGATACTTTATTCCGGCCATTGCGTCACTATATTGGAAATTGCTGTTTTTAACAAATTTCTGCCCTAACGCATATAGGGGAAGGTAAATTTGATTTTTTACAATCTATTTGAATGATATAATCCATAACTTTTTCTATCCCATGACACACTTAACTTTTTTGCAAATTCGGGCGCTATGGCGCAACAAACACTACACCTTTGGTACTATGAGAAATTGGGTACTTTTTACTGCGCTCTTCTTCTTCACTACGAGCGTCTACGCACAGGTTATCGTATCGCAAAACGGCAATCAAATCTGTGCAGGGTTCACCCCTGAGAATTGTGCGCACATCGCGATGATTTCGCAACCGCCGCTTCCACTTCCGGACAATTCAATTCTGGTTTATACCTGGACAGCCGAACACGCCAACGGCAGTTGGGTCTGGCATACCAATTACCCAACCCGGATCATTCCGTTTCCTTTTGTTGGCCAGTACAAGATTCAGGTAAAGGTAGAATACATGAGAAAAGGGACCAAACGGCCTTATGCTGCTTTCTTTTCGAATAAATTGTACATGCAGGGTCTGGGTTGTAATTAATTGATGTCTGTTTTTAGCGTTCGGTAGCTGTCCTCTCGAACGCTAAAGAACAGACAACCAAGCTTTAAATGGTGGGCTATTTTAAAATTCAATATTAAAATAAAGGTCAGCCATTGTGATTGAACAACCGATAGATTCGAGTTGGATACTTTGATCCAAACCGTGTATATCGGTCATGCGCCAGAGGTCATCACTTTGGCGGGTAGCTAAGGTTGCCAGCGCTTCGTCCTGCCGTAGCAAGAGGTATTCCCTGAAAGTCGGAATGGTGTGGTAATCGTGAAATTTACTGCCCCGGTCGCTGGCTTCTGAACTCGGGGAGATGACTTCTACGATTAGCAAAGGATTGGTAATAATGTCTTTGCGGTCTTCATAGAATTCCGGTTTTTGGGCAATGACCAGCGAATCAGGGTAAAACACTTTTTTGCTGTTGGGAATCCAGATTTTCATATCGCTGGAGTATACCCTGAATTTTAACGCCAACTGACGCACAGCATTGGATAAAGTAGCGATTGCGTTTGCCGAAATTTCGTTGTGATTGGCGGTTCCTCCGGGCATGAGTTTTATTTTTCCATTCTCAAACGAGTGCTTTTCCGCAGCATGTTCCTCCATGCGCAGATATTCCTCAAGGGTAAAAAGCTGCTTGGTTTCGATGGTAGCAGTCATGATTGCCTGTTATTTGGGTAGCAAATTACACATAAATTTGCAATTTTCAAAACCTGCGGCGTAGTAACAAGCTCGTTTCGCCGGTGATGTCGAACCGGAGTTGCGCTGCCGGAAAAATGACCAGACTAAACAACACCTGTGCTGCCAGAGCCAGCAAAGCATTGCGGCGGGTGGCGATGCGGTGAAAAAAAGCAGACCACTTCGACAAAAAATTGTCCATATTGCTGTTTTTTAGGAATAAAGATAACATCTTTAGCCGAAGAGGTATCCTCCGAATACTATCATAAGGTAAACTTCATGCGCGCTCTGCAAATTCGATCGAAACTCCAGGCTTTTATGTTCCGGCAACTCCGGACAATCGGGTGCTTTGTTGCACTTTTTGTCTGCTTAACCCAGGCGCAGGCCCAGTTTTTCCTAAATGGCTCGGCCACCATGCTCAACGACAGCTGTTTCCAGCTTACCCCTGCCCAAAATTGGGCTTCCGGCTCTATCTGGTATCCGGATAAGATCAGCTTAGCCGAATCCTTTGAAGCAGTAGTTCAAGTCAATCTGGGATGTAAAAACCAGGATGGCGCGGATGGGGTTGTGTTTGGATTTCAACCGGTAAGTACGTCCATTGGCACTGGTGGCGGCGCAATCGGGTTTGGCGGAGTTGTGCCCTCGCTTGGCATCGAGCTGGACACTTATCAGAATACAGATCTTGGCGATCCTGCTTTCGATCATATTGCCATCGTCACCAATGGCGTGGTCAACCACAACAGTGCAAACAATTTGGCAGGGCCCGTGCAGGCAAATAACAGCAATCCCAATATCGAAGATTGCGCATTTCATGACCTGCGCGTAAGCTGGAACGCAGCGACTAAATTACTTCGGGTTTATTTAGACTGCCAACTGCGCCTGAGCTACACCGGCGATTTGGTGCAAAACTTATTCGGAGGCAACCCGGAAGTTTTTTGGGGATTCACGTCTGCTACCGGCGGATTGAACAATACGCATCAGGTTTGTTTCCAATACACGACTTTCCTGAACCAATTGCAGGATTTGGTGATGTGCCCTGGTGCACAGGTGCAATTACAGGCCAGGGGCGGGGTTTCCTACCGCTGGACGCCGGAAACAGGGCTTAGCAATGCGGGAATCTACAATCCGGTAGCTTCTCCTACTCAAACCACGACCTACACGGTTGAAATTTCAGACGCCTGCGGGCAAATTTTCTACGACGACCTGATCCTGGAAGTTTTGGGCGATTCACTTCAGCTTGACATTGGGCCCGATACCTTTTTGTGTGAGGGGCGATCGCTTCGTTTAGACGCCACCGCGACGAATGCTGTTTATCAGTGGTCGGACGGTTCCGGCAACGCTTTTCTGGATGTCGTGGCGCCGGGCCTCTACGAGGTAACCGTTACCAAAACTGATACTTTTTGTATTGGTACCGACCAAATCGACCTTACAGGAATCTTACAACCCGAAGCCTTGTTGGGTTCAGACACTACGCTTTGTACGGGTCAAACATTGCTGTTGCAGGCAGCGGCGCCTCAGAATACTGGTTATTTATGGCAGGATGGCTCAACAGCGGATTCCTTATTGGTGAGCACGTCCGGCCTTTACCGGATTCTGACGTCCAATGCCTGTGGAGCAGCAGAGGATGCCGTGCTGATCGCCTTTGAAAGTTGCCGGGAGGTTTATATCCCAAACGTATTTTCACCCAACAGTGACGGCATCAACGACCGTTTTTTCCTCCAAGACGGCGGAGATGTGACCACCGTCTTGCAGATGCGGATTTTCGATCGTTGGGGCGGCATGGTATTCGAACAAACCAATTTTCTGCCCAATCAGGCTGCCCTGGGCTGGGATGGCCGATTCCGGGGCAAACCAGCCTCGGAAGGGGTCTACACCTGGTTTGCAGAGCTGATTTTTAAAGATGGAAAACAGGAATTGTTTTCGGGTACGGTGACTTTAATCCGGTAAATTGGCAAAGGGCAAGTTGGCAAAGGGCAAATTGGCAAGAGGCAAGGGGCAAGTTTGCAAAGAGTCGTTGGAAGTTTGCATTTTGCCAACTTGCCCCTTGCCTCTTGCACATTTCACTCCGCCAACAACTTCCTTACCATATTCAACGCTTGTATTGTTGCGTATTGGATGTTGCTCAACCGGTCTTTGCCGCGCACATTTTTTTGCGCCGTCACCGCATCCTTGCTTGCGATGGCCATCCAGATGGTGCCCACGGGTTTTTCGGGGGTGCCGCCGTCGGGGCCCGCGATGCCGGAGATGGAAATCGCAAGATCCGTTTGCAGCAGTTCCCGGGCGCCCTGCGCCATTTCCAGAACGGTTTGTTCGCTCACCGCGCCATATCGTTCCAGGGTTTCTGCCCGAACCCCCAGCAAAGACCTTTTCACCGCATTGTCATAAGCCACTACCGCGCCTTTAAAATAGGCCGATGCCCCCGGAATCGCCGTAAGGCTGTGCGAAAAATGGCCGCCGGTGCAGCTTTCAGCGGCGCCTATCGTGAAGCCCCTGGCGAGCAGCATTTGCCCGATGGCAGCTTCCAGCGTGGTGTCGCCAAACCCGTAAACAATGTCCGAAAGACAAGCCGTTATGGCGGCAGCCTGTTCATCCAGCAATTGTTCCAGCGCGGTTGCATCATCGGCGATGCCCGTCAGGCGCAGGCGCACCTGACCTATAGCTGGCAGGTATGCCAGTTTGACATGCGGGGGCAATTGGTCTTCTATGGCCGCAACGCGCCCTGCAATAATCGTTTCGCCTTCACCCACCGTCAGGATCGTGCGGTGCTGAATGGGCTTACCGCCAAAGCGCGCTTTCAATTTTGGCAATACTTCGTGGGCCATCAGGTATTTCATTTCGCTGGGGACGCCGGGCATGGAGACAATTACTTTGCGCTGCTGTTCAAACCACATCCCGGGCGCCGTGCCCATTTTGTTTGGTAGAATCACCGCATTGGCCGGCATCAGGCATTGATCGTGCAGGGCTTCGGCTTTCATGGGCCGGCCGATGCGCTCAAAAAGTGCCTGAATCCAAACTAAAGTTGGCTCGTGAAAGACCAGGTCCACCCCAAAATAATCAGCCAGCGCTTTTTTGGTGAGGTCGTCTTTTGTTGGGCCCAGTCCGCCCGTTAGCAGCACCGCATCGGCGTCCTCCAGCGCGCGGTCAAGGGTTTCCCGAATGGCATCCCCGTCGTCGCTGATGGAATGAATATAGCCGACCCGTGCCCCGATCAGGTTCAGCTCGCCGGCCATCCAGGCCGAATTGGTGTCTACAATCTGGCCGATGAGGATTTCGTCGCCAATGGTGATGATGTGTATTTTCATGCTTTGCTTTTAATATCACATGGTGGAAGGTTATTCTTAAGGTTAAAGTAGAAAAGCTTGTCCCGCCATAGCGGGGGGTAAAGGTTAAAGGGAACCGTAATTTCATCATATTACATAACCCCTACTTTATACCTTCTACTTTATACTTTCTACTTCTCCAGCACAAACCGCACCGCTTTCAAATCAAAGGTTGCTTGTTTTCCATCTTCATCGAGGATACATAACAATCCTTCGGGCGTAGTCCCTGTAATAACGCCGCGAAACGTAGCGCCATCCTGCCGTTGAAAAAGCTTAGATACCCCCAACCCGTAAAGGCATTCGCGATAAGCGGTGGAAAGCGTGTCCAACGGCCCGGTTTTGAGCTGCAAATAACGCTGTTCGAGGTGTTGAAACAAAAGATTTTTGAGCATTTCCAGGTCAAATTCGGGGCCGCCCGCTTCTATTTTCAAGGAAGTTGGGTTAGGGAGCGTTTCGTCGAAGGATTCCTGGTTCACATTGATGCCGATTCCCACCACGCTCGACTGCAAAGAAGTGCCCATGATGCTGTTCTGAATGAGAATTCCGCCGGCTTTTCGATCGCCGATATAGAGGTCATTGGGCCATTTCAGATGAACCGGTTTCTCCAAAATGGCCTGTGCCCAGTCCCGCACGGCCAGGGCAATTGCCTGACTCAGCGAAAATTGTTGTACTGCTTTCAGAAAAAAAGGATATAAAATGACACTTAAAGCAATATTTTTGCCAGGTTCTCCAAGCCACTTACTGCCAATTTGGCCGCGGCCATCTGTTTGATAAGAGACAGAAATGACAGTTCCTTCTGTTGGTTTGCTTTTTGATAGGAGTTCTAATGCAAACAAATTTGTAGAAGGCAACGCAGGGAATTCCATTAGAACCTTTCCGATAAAATGCTTGTTGCTGTTACTCAAAAGGAAAATGTTTGTAACTTTATCCTTAGTATTAGGACATCAGATAATAGATCAAAGACTTTTCACATTAGATAAAAGACATCAGCTTGATGTTCTGTCTAAAATTCAAAGTCTTCTATCGCATCCTGATTTCGTATTTCACTCACAAAACTAACGATTTTTCATTTTGAGGACATCAGCAAAAATCAAGATTCCCGCTTCTGCACCGGAAACACTGAACGATCTCATCATAGATAGCATTCAGGACATCAAAGGCAAAAACATTGTCAAACTCGATTTGCGCCATTTAGACGATGCCCCGGCAGACTATTTCATCATCTGCGAAGGCGATTCCAATACGCAAGTCAAGGCCATGTCCGAAAATGTGCATCGCCGCATCAAGGACGAACTCCACCTCAATCCTGCTCATGTAGAGGGTCAGGGGCACTCGCGGTGGATATGTATGGATTATTTTGATACCGTCGTGCATATTTTCTATCGCGAAACACGCCCTTACTACGACCTGGAACAACTCTGGGGAGACGCTCGCTTTACAGAATATGAAAATTTGTAGGGCTTTTCAGGCGCTTGGTCGAGATATTGAAACGAAATGCGGGGCTACGCGTTATTTCATAAAAGGAATGTAAAAGTAGGTTTTGAATGGAAAACAGGAATGAAAATCAAAACGGGGAAAATAAACCGGGTGGCCCCAAAATCGGCTCCTATTGGATATATGGACTTATTGCGCTGGTACTCATCGCACTGAGCCTTAACAGCGTATCCGAAGGGACCAAAGAACAGCTCCCGATGAACCGTTTGGAAAAAATGCTCAAAGATCAGGCGATCGAAAAAATTGTCGTGGTCAATGAAAAACGGGCACATATTTACATCAAAAGGGAAAAATTAGAAGCCGCCAACAATGAGTATGTAGATGCCGCCAAAAGCAATTTCGGCAGCGACCGCTATCATTACTGGATGCTGGTAGGCCCGGGCGATTCGTTCACCCAGTTTCTTGAAGCTACCCAGGAGCGTGAAAATATTCCCCGCGATCAAAGGATTTATCCCAAATACGAAAATCCGACCAATTGGCTGGCGCCGATTCTTGGCTGGTTGCTCCCCATCGCCATTGTTATTGCCATCTGGATCTTCATCATGCGCCGTGTCAGCGGTGGCGCTGGTGGTCCAGGCGCTCAAATTTTCAACATTGGCAAGTCGAAAGCTACTTTATTCGACCAGAACAGTAAGGTAAACATCACCTTTCAGGATGTTGCAGGATTGGATGAAGCTAAGGAAGAGGTCATGGAAGTGGTGGATTTTCTGAAAAATCCGAAAAAATATACGGCATTGGGCGGTAAAATCCCCAAAGGCGTGTTGCTGGTAGGCCCTCCGGGAACGGGTAAAACCCTTTTGGCGAAAGCCGTAGCCGGTGAAGCTGGCGTGCCTGTCTTTTCGATTTCAGGTTCTGATTTCGTCGAAATGTTCGTTGGCGTCGGCGCTTCACGGGTACGCGACCTGTTTAAACAAGCGCGTGAAAAAGCGCCCTGCATCGTCTTCATTGACGAAATTGATGCGATTGGGCGGGCGCGTGGGCGCAACAGTTTACAAGGCGGCAACGACGAGCGCGAAAATACCCTCAACCAGTTGCTGGTAGAAATGGACGGGTTCAGCACTGACAAAGGCGTTATCCTGATGGCGGCTACCAACCGCCCGGATGTCCTCGATTCGGCTCTGCTTCGGCCAGGCCGCTTCGACCGCCAGATCGGAATTGATCACCCGGACCTGAAAGGGCGCGAAGCCATCTTCAAAGTACACTTGCAAAACATCAAAAAAGCAGCGGATGTGAATCCGGCTGTGCTTTCCGAAATGACGCCCGGATTTGCTGGCGCCGATATCGCTAATGTGTGTAATGAAGCTGCCCTGATTGCAGCGCGCCGCAATAAAAAAGCGGTAGATATGGATGACTTCAACTCCGCACTTGACCGGGTCATTGGCGGTTTGGAAAAGAAGAGCATGATCATTTCTCCGGAAGAAAAGAAAATCATTGCTTACCATGAAGCCGGCCACGCCGTTTGCGGATGGTATTTAGAGCATGCTTCTCCTTTGGTGAAAGTAACGATCGTGCCACGTGGCATGGGCACTTTAGGCTATGCGCAATACTTGCCAAAAGACGAATACATCACGCGCACCGAACAATTACTCGACCGCATGTGCATGACTTTCGGAGGCCGGGCCGCAGAGTCCCTGATTTTTGACAAAGTATCCACCGGCGCTCAAAGCGACCTCGACCAGGTCACGAAAATGGCGTACAGCATGGTGACGGTTTTTGGCATGAGCGATCAGGTTGGTCAGGTGTCTTTCTACGGGATGTCGCAGGATCAGTTCAACAAGCCATATTCAGAACAAACGGCTTCAATGATTGACCAGGAAGTGCGCGGGTTGGTTGAATCGCAATACCTGCGCGCCGGTCAATTGCTGATCGAACACCGCGATGAACTTGAATTGCTGGCACAACAGTTGCTTGAAAAAGAAGTGCTGCTGAAATCGGATGTCGAGCGCCTCATCGGCCCGCGCCCTTACAGCAGCCACTCCGTTAGCGAACTATACGAAAACGCAATGGCGCCTGCCGCTGCGATTGATTCGGACGAAAACATCAATGAAGGGAAAAGTCCGGAAGAAGAAGCTTAAATTTAGGTTAGATACGTGTCGGACACCTCGGAGTTGTCCGACACGTATCTAACCTAAATTTACCCTAAACAATGCACATCCTCATTGCTGCCGACTCATTTAAAGACGCCCTCGATGCACCCGGCGTTTGCCATGCTATCGAGCGGGGCATTTTAGCTGCGATGCCACACACACGCATTCGCTGCTTCCCTTTGGCCGACGGCGGCGAAGGCACTGCCCAAATCCTTACGTTTCACAGCGGCGGGCAACAAGTCCAATGCATGGTAAAAGATCCCCTTTTCAGACCCGTTCAGGTGAGCTACGGCCTTTCCGGCAATGGGGAAACTGCTTTTATAGAAATGGCTCAGGCTTCCGGATTGCAATTACTGGAGTCGAAAGCACGCAACCCATTGTATACCACAACTTTCGGAACTGGTGAACTCATCGCCGACGCGCTTCAACGCGGCGTGCGCCACATCGTGCTGGGCATTGGCGGCAGCGCAACCAACGACGGTGGGATGGGCATGGCTGCTGCTTTGGGCCTCCGGTTTTTGGATGCCGACGGCCTTCTATTGGAACCGGTGGGCCAAAACCTCGGCAAAGTGCAGCGCATTGCCGGAAGGCTGAAAATCAATGCCCGGGTTGAAGTCATTTGCGATGTGGACAATCCGCTCTGCGGGCCAACCGGCGCAGCCCAGGTCTATGCCCCGCAAAAAGGCGCAGATGAAGCTGCCGTAGCGGAATTGGACGCCGGTCTGGCCCATTTTGCTGAATTACTTCGTGAATATTCAGGGAGAGAAAATGCGCACCTGCCCGGAGCCGGAGCAGCCGGAGGCTTAGGCGCCGGGGCGATGGCTTTTCTGAACGCCCAAATGCAGCGGGGTATCGAAGCTGTGATGGAATACACTGATTTTGAAACTGCTTTGACGGGCATTGACTTGATCGTAACGGGCGAAGGTAAAATTGACCACCAAACTAATCACGGAAAACTGATCCATGGAATTTGCGAGATGGCGAAAGCGCATGGGATTCCCGTTATTGCATTTTGCGGCGCTTTAGAAGCTTCCACTTCTGACATTCGCGAACTTGGACTACTCGCTGCATTTTCTATTTCAAATAAACCGCAGAGCCTTGCGGAAGCGCTGGCTCAAACGGAAATTGGGTTGGAGCAGGCGGCGGCGCAGGTGTTTCGGGTAGTAGCTGGTAAATAAGATGGGTTACGTGTCGGACACCTTTGGAGGTGTCCGACACGTAACCCATCTTATTTACCCTGAAAATTCGGTTTCCGTTTCTCAATAAACGCCGCAGCGCCCTCCCGGAAATCGGCTGTTCCTGTGGTATGCCCAAACGCTTTCACTTCGTGCGCAAATCCATCCACATCGTGCAAATAATAAGCATTTACGCTTTCTATCACTTTGGCTACGGCAATCGGCCCTTTTTCGATGATTTTTGCGAGCAGTTCTTTGGCTTTGGCCACTTCTTCGCCGGCAGGCACAACGTAGTTCACCAACCCTAAGCGGTAAGCTTCCTCCGCTCCGATCATGTCAGCGGTTAGGATCAATTCCATTGCTTTTGTTTTGCCAATGTACTGCACCAATCGCTGCGTACCGCCATAGCCCGGGATAATGCCGAGGTTGACTTCCGGTTGCCCGAAACGCGCCTTTTCGCCGGCGATGCGCAAATGGCAGGCCATCGCTAATTCGCAGCCTCCGCCCAACGCAAAACCATTTACGGCGGCAATAACCGGTTTATTAAAGTTTTCAATCAGGAAAAAAATATCCTGGCCGCGTTGTGCCATGGCCGCTCCTTCCGCAGCGTCGAGCGCTAAAAATTCTTTAATGTCAGCCCCAGCTACAAACGCGCGTTCTCCGGCGCCGGTGAGGATGATGCCCCGAATGTGGTGGCGATTTGGCGCATCTTCTCCAAAAAAGCGCTTCAGTTCCAGCATGGTGGCTGTGTTGAGCGCATTCATCGCTTGTTCGCGATTGATGGTGAGCAACAAGATGCTGCCTTCTTCCTGTATTAATAGGTTTTCGTATGTCATAAGGAATTTAGATTCAAAAGTTAAAGGTTCATCACCGATTCCGGTGCGGTTTATCAATCATCTCTGAATCCTCTGTTTGTTTCATGATGTTGATGCCACATTTTTGCATCGCAATGGAAATCAGGATAAAAAATACAACTGCAAGCCAGAGCATACTCCATCGGGAGATGACCCTGGGGCGTGGTTCCGGCGATTCACGGCTCATAGGAAGCTGGATTTATTTGTGATTCGCGAAGATAGCAATCTTGAAATGGATTCATGAAAGGTTATCTCTACATTTGGAAAATAGAATCAAACAATCGAAAAACAAACCATGACGCAACTACAACAAAAACTCACCCTATACGGCCTGACCATGATCGCCGTTGGCAGCTCCATTGGCTCGGGCATTTTTTTGACACCGGGAGAAATCGCCAAAACGGTACAACACCCCGGATTAGTCCTTCTGGTATGGGCCATTGGCGGCATCATTGCCCTCACCGGGGCACTCACATTTGCCGAACTGGGGGGTATGTTTCCAAAATCGGGCGGGGTTTACGTCTTTCTCAAAGAAGCGTACGGCGCCCGGGCAGGTTTCTTGTATGGCTGGGTGACCCTGTTGGTCATCAATACCGGGGCTTTGGCGGCGCTTGGCATGGCTCTGGCAGAATATATGACCATTTTTGTCCCGCTGGGGGAACCCGGGAAGATCGGATTGGCCATTGTTGTCATCGCCGGGCTCACTGGCATTAATTGTATCGGGGTGAATGTGAGTCAGCATTTTGCCAATGTTTTCACCGGGCTGAAACTCTTAGCCATGCTCGCTATTATTGCGGTCGGTTTTTTATACTACGACCCCGGGAAAGTGCAATTGGATTTTTCTTCCGGCGCAGGGCTGTCCGGGCATTGGACCAATGCTATGCTGACGGCACTCATCGGCGTGTTGTGGTCGTTCGGCGGTTGGCACCACGCCTCTTATCTGGCTGGCGAAACCATCAACGCCCAGCGTACCGTACCCCGCGCCATGGTTCTGGGCGCTATTTTGGTGACGGCTTTTTACGTATTGATTAATTTGGCGTACATGCTGTTGTTGCCTTTGGATGCCATTGCGCAAAGCAATAAAGTGGCCGGTGACGCCGTCGCTTCTGTTTTCGCTTTTGGGGGGCAATTGGTGGCCATTGCCATCGCAATTTCGGTATTTGGTACCATCGGCATTTATACCATGTCTGCGCCGCGCATCTACTTTGCCATGGCGGAAGACGGCATTTTTTTCAAAAAACTGTCGTGGGTACATCCCCGTTTCCGAACGCCGGTCTACGCGATGCTTGGGCAGGCATTTTGGGCCATCCTGCTGCTACTCTTCTGGCGTACTTTCGGCAACCTCATTACTTATGTTACGTTCATGGACATCGTATTCATGACCCTGGCGGGTGTCAGTATCTTCGTTTTCAGGCTAAAACGCCCGGATGCACAGCGTCCCTACCGGGCTTTTGGATACCCCGTCGTGCCGTCTGTTTTTGTGCTGATCTCTGCCGCTTTTGTTGTGAATACGCTGGTTGAAAAACCGGAACAGGCCTGGGCGGGGTTGTTGTTACTGGGGTTGGGCGTTGTAGCGTATGAGGCGTATAAGAGGGAGAGAGGGAGAGAGGGAGAGAGGGTGAGGGGGTGAGGGTGAGGGAAAGACGGTAGGGGCGACCCTCGCGGTCGCCCTTGGTGGATTGGTGGGCCGTAATCGCTGCATGAACCTTGGGAGGTGTTTTATTTTTTATATTTTAAACAAAAAGTTTTGCTTTACAACATTATTTGTTTTAAATTTGACTCGATTTCTTGACTAAAAAACATCACCCATGCAAGGAAACGATACCCACTCTAAAATTGGAGCTTATCTGCGGGCCCATTGGTTTCAGATAGGCTTAGGCGCCATCCTGCTGTTTGTTGTTTTTAAAAAGGACCTGAGCTTTCAAATTAACCTGAACGCGCCGGATGGCGTAAAGGAAGAAGAGTCTTCACAACCGGTGCGCCGCCAGGATCCCGGGCGCAAACGGGAAATCTTCACGGAGAAAGCGAGCGAAGCAACGCGTCCTGCCGGCGAAGTAAGCCGGATGGAACTCTCGCCGCTCAGCTTCGGGAGCGCTTCGAAAACCTATCTGGAGCGCCTGGCCGCAGTGGACGATGCAGAAAAGCGCGCTTACCTCAGCCGCTTTGCACGGGTTGCGCAGGGCGAGCAGAAGAAATACGGGGTGCCGGCGTCCGTGTTGATGGCAACAGCGATGCTGATGAGCCAGGCAGGCGCTTCGGAAGCGGCGCGCAAAGGCAATAACCACTTTGCGCTGCACTGCACCCAGGACTGGAAAGGAGAAAGTGGACAATACAGCGGCGTTTGCCTGCGGCACTACGAAAATGCCTGGACCAGCTTCCGAGATTGCAGCCTATTTTTGACAACAGGCCCCAATGCGCGCCTTGTCCCGGACAACGACAATTATAAAGAATGGGCAAAAGCCTTAGGAAAAATGGGATTCCCTGGGGGGGCCGAATTCCCGGGGCAGCTGGTAACGGTCATTGAGACGTTTGGCCTACAAAAACAGTAATTATACCTCGCGCTGTTAGGTGCGAATCATGTAGTTAAGCTAAAGGCAATTCACAACTTGTTCCGGTTTTTTCGAGGGAACTAAGCAGCGTGAAGTAGAAGTATAAGTATTCGTCCATTTTCCCGGTGTCTGCTTTTTAGAGTTCGAGAGCAAGGCACGCAAAGGCCCCCACGTTTCGACTTCGCTCAACGGGCGGTCGTTGAGCGGAGTCGAAACGAACGCAGCTATCGGATTATAAAAACAGACACTTCGTCACTCCACGCCTTCCAGCTTGATTTTGTAATAGTGAACGCCGGCGCCAAACACCCAGCCCGTGCGCCCTTTATTCGTCCGGATTTTTACCCAGGGATCATTTCGAACAATTTTTCCAAGGGTGATCTCTTGCGCAAACTCTGTGATTTCATTCATAAACGCTACTTCTTCATACAAGGCAAGCCGGTCAAGCACTTTGGCGTTTAACTTAGGCTCTGCGCGCACGTTAAGTCCGGCTATGGTTACGTACAACGGGGTGTAGCGCTCCCGGACGACGTCTTTGGACGGAGCTGTGACCGTTGATGCGATTGAGTCCTTAGCAGGGGCATTGGCTGATGCAGCCGGGGTCTGCAAAGTACTGTCGGCGAGGGCTTCTTCGTTCGCTTCTTCTGCGTACCGGGCTTTGGTGGCGCTGCATTTGGAGGTGGCGTACAAGATAAAAGAAATCAAAAATACGCCAAGTATAAGCAACTCTACCTTCGGCAATAATGAGGTTTTTTGTTCTGACATGTGTTTTCTCAATAATGCTGTTGCGGATAAAAACCGGGAAACATCCCGAATTTCGGAAACTAATTCCTAAAATCCGGGATGTATCTTATCAAGCTATTGCTCCGTAAGTTTAAACTGTTGTGGGAAATACCCCGGGTGCAGGGCACTATGTTCCACTTCGAATCGCTTGTGGATGGCAATACGCCCGGTGGGCACCATCAGGTAAAGTTCCGCCTGCTCATCGTAGATGATGGCTTGCAGTTTTTTGTACAAGTCGTTCCTTTGCTTCTTGTCTAAGGTCACCTTGATCTGCTCAATCAGCGCATCTGTTTCGGCATTGCCAAACCCTGTGCGGTTATCGCCTGTAGTTGACCAGTTTTGATGTGGCTCCCAAAGTGTAGGAGAAAGCGCCCGCCCACCGGAACACAATTCATAGGTTCCTTTTTTCTGAGCCTCGATCATCTCATTAAATTCTTTCGCAACCAACACTAAATTGATGCCTGATTTTTTGGCATGTTGCTGCAAAAGCAGGGCTACGGCCTCAGAGATTGGCCTGCCTGCGGTGTACAGGTATTGCAGATCCAGTTCCACCAGTTTCCCGCTGATGTTTTTGTCAGCCGTACCATTGCCGTTTGTATCCATCCAACCGGCGTCTTTCAATAGTTGGCGGGCTTTTTCAGGGTTGTGTTCCAACGGCTTCAGGTCGGTATTGTTGTATTCTGTATTTGGGTGTACGGGGCCGACCGCCCTTTGCCCAAGGCCATTAAAAATTGTCCGGATGAGTTCGTCCACATCCAATGCATGAGCTATGGCCTTCCGAACCCGTTTATCCGCCAGTTTGGGGTTGCGGGTATTCACATAGATGAGGAAATTAGACAACATCAACGGCGTATGGAAATTGTAGCGCGCCGCCAGATCCGGATTACTGCGCAAGCTGTCAAACATGGTCGGGTCGAGATCTGCCGCTGCATCTATTTCTTCTGTGCGAAGCGCCGACGACACCATCGTTGCATCCCCGATCATCTGATAAACAAGCCGATCCGGATAAGCTTGAAGCGTGACCCGGTCTATGCCATTCCCCCACCAGTTGCTTTTTTTGCTCAGCACAACCCGGACGCCGGTCTCCCAGCTTTCGAGGCGATACGGCCCCGATCCGCCAATGAATTCTATTTCATTGGAATATTTCGATGTTTGAAAGTCTTCAGCAAAGGTTTTTAGCGCACCGCCGGCCTCGCTCAGCGCCTGCGCTTTTTCGGGCGTACATAAGTCCGTTATTGGAATATTCTTCAACAAGCCTTTTGGATCGTAGAGGTATTCGGGCATGATTGGGAACGTACTACAAACCTTCTCTTCACCAATGATTTGCTTTTCGCTGGTGTAAACCGTAAATTTTTTAGGGTTGCCCGGGTCTACCGCCACGTCGCGGATCAGGTCCACAAAACCCCGCATGCGCGCTGCATCAACCAATGGGTTCAGCAAAGCTTTCAGGGTAAATACGTAGTCGTTGCCGGTTACCGGAGCACCGTTGTCCCATACCGCTTTATCGTGAATTTCCAGGCTGTAAGCGACACCCCCTTTCCAGGGCCCGTCGGCAATTTCCGTTGCAACGGGTTCGTCCTTAAGCAATTGCGGCACAAGCTCCAGGGTTTGAGGATTAACGTACATCAGGAATTGAAAAATCTGGTTACCGACCTGAGTAGCGTAGGAAGTGGAGGTCAGGAGCGGGTTTATCCGTTCCGGATCAGCGTCGAGGCGGGCAATCACTTCATTGGTGGTGCGCTTCCAGGTAACGTTGCTGTCGTTTTTCGGGTCGCGTTTACAAAAAACAAAAAGGAGTGCAACGCAAATTGCAACTGAGGAAATGGAAAAAATGCGATTCATAAGCGATTAAAGTTGGTGAAAAGAAACGGAACAAAATTAGCGCTTTACAGCAAATTCGTTCACAAAAAATCCGGGGCGCAAAACACTGGGCCGCGCTTCAAACCGCTTGTGAATGACGAGTCGCTCCTGAGGCGCTAACAAAAAAATACAAGGCTGTTCTTCGTAAACGAGCTCCTGAAATTTCCGGTATAATTCCGCCCGCTTTTGTTCATCCAGCGTAACGCGGATCTCGTCAATGAGGGCATCGCTTTCTGCATTCCCAAAACCTACGCGGTTGCCGCCGTCGGTCGTATTGCTTTCCGTGTGCCAGAGTTGTTTGGGATCATCCGGCAAAGGTTCCGCTACCCAGGCGCCGCCGTGCAATTCATATTCGCGGCGCTTCAGTGATTCAATCAGCACAGGAAATTCTTTAGGGAGGATATTGATTTTGATGCCGGCTTTTGCAGCATTGTCTTTCAACACCAGAGCCAAACTCATGCTAAATTTACTGGCCGCGCTGGCAAGATAATTCAGTTCAAGCTCCGTTCGCTTACCGTCCAAAACTTTATCCACCACGCCATTCCCGTTGGTGTCTTCCCAACCTGCCGCTTTCAGTAACGTTCGCGCCTGCTCGACATTGTAAGCAATGGGCGGCAGATTTTTGTGGTAATAAGGCTTATCTGGATGAAAAGGACCC
The DNA here is from genome assembly GCA_046153985.1 of Saprospiraceae bacterium. Lineage (GTDB taxonomy): Bacteria > Bacteroidota > Bacteroidia > Chitinophagales > Saprospiraceae > JABWAJ01. The sequence continues at coordinate 46,042 of JBJXFD010000187.1, read as the reverse complement.
ACAACCCGTTGTGCCATTCCAGCATACAGATCGCGGATAATGGCGTCCATGTCCAACGTATGCGCCAGGGCACGACGCACCCTTTTGTCGTTCAGTTTCGCATTGCGGGTATTGATGCCGATGTAGAACAATTGCAAAGCAGCGGGGGTGTAAAAATTATACAACAGTTGCAGCGCTGAGTCCTTCCGGATTTCTGAAAAATCATTCACATCAATCTGACTCGCTACGTCAATCTCCTGACTTTTTAAGGCTGCAAGCGCCGTTACCTGGTCGGGAATGATGCTAAAAACCAAGCGCTCGGGCAAAGCGCGCAGCAAGGGGTAGGTTTTGCTGAGGGCTTCCCCCCACCAATTAGTTTTGCGTTTCAAGGCAATTTGTTTACCGGTGACCCATTCTTCAAGAGCGTAGGCGCCAGCGCCATTGACAAAGCCTTTTTCGCGTGAAAACTGCTCGCTGTGCAGGTTTTCGGCAAACGCAGCAAGGGTGGTATCTTCCGAAAGCCGCGCTACCTGCTCCGGATCGGTCAGATCTTTCAGCGCGTACCCGCGCAAACTACCCTGCTTGTCATAGTGGTATTCCGGATAAACCGGCATAGTGCTAATGGCCGCTTCGCCAAGGATGTATTTGCGATCGGTATAAACCGTGAACCGCTTAGGATTAGTGGCATCCACGGCAAGGTCTTTTACAAAATCGAGGTAACTGCGGGCTGATCCGCTGTTCACCTGCGGGACAAACAGTGCCTTGAAAGTAAACAGCGCATCGTTGCCGGTAATGGGCGCGCCGTTGTCCCAGACTGCTGATTCGTGCAGTTCAAAGGTGTAAGCTATCCCACCCTTCCAGGGGCCATCGGTAATTTCGGCGATCTGCGGGCGGCTTTTCGCCAATTGCGGTTCCAGTTCCAGGGTGGCAGGGTCGAATTGTAACAGGTTCAGGAACAGCAATTCGTTGATGGTGCGGCTGTAGGCATTTACCGTAATTAACGGACTCAGGCGATCTGGTTCACCGGGAAGCCTTGCAAATACAGTGTTTTCCGAATGAAGATAAAGTTTTTTTTCATCCGAATCGCCCATGCAGCCGGTCAGCAGCAGCGCCGTTACAAACAGAAAGCAGTGAAGTATTGGTATTCGCATGTTTAAGGGTGTTTTCGTTTTTCAATTTCACCCTAAGGTAAGGAGGTTAGTGGAAATTTTGGGAAGAAAAAAACTGGTTAATCGCACAACCTGCGAAACTTACCCCCCAATATCTCCTCTTTTCGCCGCTTTCTTCAATTTTTTGTTCGCATAAATAGCCACTTCCACCCGACGGTTGGCTTGTTTACCCGATGCACTGGCATTGTCAGCTTTCGGTTGGCTTTCGCCATAACCCATGGTTGTGATGCGCGAAGGCAAAACACCCTGACGGGCTAAATGGCTGGAAACCGCCTTGGCACGGCTTTCAGACAGGTTTTGATTGTGATCGTCCGTGCCGGTATTATCTGTATGACCTTCAATGAGGATTTCAGTATCGTCGTATTTTTGAAGGGTAGCTGCCAACTGATTCAGGTTATCCCGGGTAGCGCCCTTTATTTGGTAGGAATCTACATCAAAAAGCAGGCCTGAATCGAAAGTAATGAGGATGCCTTCGCCTACGCGCTCCACAGTGGCATTGCCCATGTCTTTTCGGATTTCGGCGGCCTGTTTGTCCATATAATTGCCGATAAGGGCGCCCGCTGTGCCACCAACCGCTGCGCCAATGAGAATGCCGATAGCCGTATTTCCCGAATTTTTGCCAATGAGTCCGCCAGCTACACCACCGGCCGTAGCGCCAATGACACCCCCTTTCGTGGCGCGGCTTGTATTGCAGGCAGGAGCTGCCAACAAGAGTACCACGAGGGTTAATACAAAATGAAACCGATTCAGCTTGCTCATGATGTGTTGTTTTAGTTGATGGTATGTGATTTGTGATGGGGTATTCCTAAGCGCTTGCCGGGGTTTTCCGGCAAGCGCTCAGGACAAATTCTCTAATACTAACACACAATGACAGAATTAGATAAGACAATTAACATTTATTGTCCCAACTCTTTAACGATGCGTTCAGCCTTATAGATATATTTTAATGCCGCAATGATGCCCCCGGCGTGGACAGAAACGGTGCGGTTAGCGACCGGGTCATAGATAAAATTGCCTGGAAGCGACTCAATGTTGCCATCGAAAACCAAGCCCACTGCTTCACCTTTTTTGTTGATGATCGGGCTGCCGGAGTTGCCGCCAATGATGTCGTTGGTAGAAACAAAATTCAGGGGTGTGCGCAACAATTCTGCCGGTGGATTTTTCCAACGCTCCGGCAAAGACCAGGGAAATTGGCCATTGTTGCTGAAAAAGCGGTCGTACAATCCATAATAGGTGGTTTTGACAGGCGCTACCGTTCCGTTGTAGTCATAAGCTTTGACGATGCCATCTGCCAGACGGAGCGTAAAGGTAGCATCCGGCGGGATGTTCAGGCCATAAACCTGGAACACTTCATTGCCAACTTTGGATTCGAGCGCACGACGGGCAGCGCCGCTTCCGCCAAATGCGCCAGCAGCTTCCCGGTAAGCAGGCAGCAGTAACCGCCCTGCTTTCAGCAGTGGGTCTTTGTCTTTGCCCCATTTTTCAGGTTTGCCTTCCAGCATTTTTTCCAACTTTTTCGCATCGGCAAAATCCGTTTTCTCCAGGATGCTTTTAGCTGTGGCCAGCGCTGATTTTTCCAGCAATTCTGACACATATTTATCGTTTGGGCTCTTAAACTGCTGCAATTCCCCGAAAAGCGTGGCGAGCAATTCCAATTCCATCGGTTTGTCCAAGCCCTGGGCCGTTTCTTTAATTTGAGTGCGCAGCGATTCGAGGTCTTCTTCTCCTGCGCCGCCTTCTGCTGCTTTGACATAGGCATCGGCGTAGTGCATCAACAACAGCGCTTTCCCGCCGTAAGGGCTGGGCGCCAGCAAGGTTACCTCGGCAGCGTGGGGTTCCAGCGTTTTGTAGGCGTTGGCAATTTGAACCCAATAGTCCTGTCCTTTGGACACCGCTTTGGATTTAGATTTGATGTTGTCCTCCATCGCTTTTTTACGGCCCATCAGCGACGGGTCGTGCATACCTTTCACAATGCCGCCAATGGCTTTTACGCTGTTGGAAAGGTTAAAAATCTCTTCCTGCACCTCGTGTGAAGGGTTGCGTTTGTACTCTTCCTGTAACACCTTCATGCGGTTGGTCAGCCAGGCTAACTGAATTTTGTAGCGGTAATCGCGGTCATATTCCAATTGACTGACCGTCCGGAGGCGTTCCGTACTGCCCGGATTGCCTACGACAAACACCGGTTCCCCATCGCTCACGCCATCGGGGTTCATTTTAAAATAATTGGCGGAAGAATTCACTGGTTTGCCGTTTTCATAGACGCGCCAGAAGGTGCAGTCGAGGGTGTAGCGCGGGAAGGTAAAGTTGTCAGGATCGCCGCCAAAAGCGCCCAGTTCCAATTCCGGGATCAGCACCAGACGCACATCGTCATAGCGCTTGTAGCCATAGAGCGAAAACCGGCCACCATTGTAATAGGTAACCCGCTCGATTTCGAGGCCCGTCCAGCCTGACATCGTGCCATATTGAGCAATCAGCGCTTTCAGGGTGGAATCGCGCAGGGTTGCGGTTTCTTTATCCGTTTTCGCTTTGGAAATCGCGCTGTTGACCTGATCGGTTACATCTGCAATTTTTACCAACTGCTTCACGAACAGGTCTTCTACACGACGCTCGTCAGCACCAGTTGCGGCATAAAAGCCATTTTTATCAAAATCTTCCCCCGGGTTCATAATTTTACCCACCTCGCCGCGCGAGCAATGGTGATTGGTCATCAACAACCCATCAGGCGATACAAACGATGCTGAACAGTAGTTGGAAAAGCGCAGCGCCGACATGCGGATGTGTTCCACCCACTTTTCATCGGCGCGAAAGCCGTACGTTTTTTCAAAATAATCGAATGGCGCTTGTTCAAGCGTCCACATTTTGCCGAAATCAAATCGATCTGGTTCGCCGGTTTTGGCAGGCTGCGCAAAGGAAATAAAAGGCAATAACAACAGGATCCAAAGAGCTTTGGTCGTGCGGAAAGATATCATATCTGCATGCATTTTTAAAGAAAAAATTGGTTAGGGGCGCAAGATAGGAAAAATTTCGTCGAAACGAACGCAGCTAAGCTGGCTGAGCGACCTGTACTGAGCGAAGTCGAAGTAAGTCGAAGCCTAGGACGATAAAGACAGGCACTATTTTGGCCAGTTTGATAGCGCGCTCCAGCCAAATTCCCAAAGGCTTCAAGTTCGAAAAATCAGCTCAGAAACGCCACAATATGGTGGCTATTTGGTTTCTTAATTGCAAACTTTTTTGTAACTTTGGAGAATACAGGATATTCAACCACAAAACAAAAAAGCCATGACCATTTCTGATCAAATCAAGCTTAAAGACATCCAAACCGCTTTCAGCGAACTGTTCCCCTATTTAAAATTAGCCTTCTACTCCGGCCATCATCAGGTTGAAGAAGGGTCTCCGAAAGTGACTGAACTGGAGGAAGAAAAAACCATTGGTGAAGTGCGCTCCAACCATACGAAAAGCGACGATTTAGTCATCAGCGGGAATTTGAGCGTCAGTGAATTGGAACAGTTATTCGATAAAAAATATGGCTTGAACGTACAGGTCTTCAGAAGGTCCGGCAAGCTTTGGATGCAAACGACGGCTACCGACGGATGGACGCTGGCCGAGCAAAACAGGAAAGGCGGCGCTTCCGTAGAAGCCTGGATCGAACAACACGAATCGTGAGCGTTGTTTGACCAGTGAACCGTCCGTGACGCGACAATCAGCCCTGAAATGGCAAAACTAAAGTGTCGTTTATCGGTTTAAACCATAAACATCAACGCACCATGAAAAAAATCGCTCAATTTGTTTTGCCAGTCGTTTTAATGCTGGGTTTTACGGCTTGCTCACAGGCTCAAAAAAAAGGTTCGACGCCAGTCAATGATCAAACTGGCATTTCGTCAAATAAGGTCAATACTCCCCCCGCCCGGGACGTTGGGAATTGGGAAAAAATTGTAGTTGCACAAGGCTGCTTTTGGTGCGTGGAGGAAATTTTTGAAGCGGTAAAAGGGGTAAAAGAAGTCGTTTCCGGCTATGCAGGTGGCACGGAGGAAAATCCGACTTATGAAGAAGTCGGCGGCGGGAGCACCTCCCACGCTGAAGCGGTTGAGATCACGTACAATCCCGAAGAAATTTCTTACGAACAGTTGCTGAAAGTCTATTTCAATTCGGGCGATATTACCCAGGTGAACGGCCAGGGTCCCGACCACGGGAGGCAGTACCGTTCTATCGTTTTTTACAACGACGGTGCTCAAAAAAAGCAGGTAGAAGATTACATCAAAAACCTGGAGGCCTCCGGGAAATATTCCCGCAAAATAGCCGTGGAAATAGCGCCCTTATCTATATTTTATCCCGCTGAAGACTACCACCAGGATTTCGTAAAACGCAATCCTAACCAGGGCTACGTAAGGGGCGTTTCCGTACCCCGGTATAAAAAAGCCATCCAGAATTTCCCTGAGTTATTGAAGTAAATTCCTGGTTCCCCGCCGACCAGGAAACGGCCAACCTGATTCCGGCAGCCATCGGAAACGTGTGGTGGATTGACCTGGTGCCCGGCAAATATTTTACGTACAACCTCCGCAGGGTCAATACCGACAGGCTGTTTACGGTTCGGTTTGATTTGGAGAAGCCAATTCCGGCGCCGGGGAAGCCGTGGGGCTGGCGGGATTAGATTTTTATGATCATAAAAAACAGCCATGAAGTATTCGCGCATTTTAAAGTTATTCTTATTGATGGCCTGCATCTGCCACTTGGGACAGGCACAAGTGACCAATCCATCCGCTAAACGAAACGTCCTCGTTGACGACAAAGGCATCATGCGCTGGGAAGACACCAAACAGGAAATTCAGGGCTTCGGCGTCAATTACACCGTCCCGTTTGCGCATGCTTACCGCTCGGCGAAAAAATTAGGCATTGACCCGCTCAAAGCCATTGACGAAGACGTGTATCATTTTTCCAGGCTGGGTTTTGACCTGTACCGGGTACACGTTTGGGATACCGAAATCAGCGACACGCTGGGCAACTTATTGTACAATGAAAACCTGCATGCGTTTGATTATTTACTGAAAAAATTAGGCGAACGGAACATCAATTACGTGCTCACCCCAATCGCCTTCTGGGGCAATGGCTGGCCGGAGCCGGACGACCCAACGCCGGGTTTTTCTGCCAAATACGGAAAAGACAACTGTCTCACCGATCCGGGCGCCATCAAAGCCCAGGAGAACTACCTGTTTCAGTTCATGAACCACGTCAACCCCTACACCGGCGTGGCTTATAAAGACGATCCCCGCCTCATTGCCATTGAAATCAGCAACGAACCCCACCACCGGGAAGCGCCGGAAAAAGTAACGGCGTTTATTCAGCGCATGGTGAACGCCGTAAAAAAAACGGGGTATAAAAAACCGGTCTTCTATAACATCAGCCACAGCGTACATTTAGCCGAGGCATATTTCAAAGCCGGTATTCAGGGCGGCACGTTTCAGTGGTATCCAACGGGATTGGGTTACCAGCAGGAATTAACCGGAAATTTATTGCCCAATGTGGATGATTACGACATCACTTTTGATGCGACGATCAAAAAATACAAAGGCGCCAAATTGGTCTATGAATTTGACGCTGCGGATGTCGCGAAATCTTACATGTACCCGGCAATGGCCCGCTCCTTCCGGGAAGCAGGCATTCAGATTGCTACCCATTTTGCGTATGACCCTCAGTTTTTGGCTTACGCCAATACGGAATACAATACCCACCACATGAATTTGGCATATACGCCAAATAAAGCGCTGAGTTTAAAAATTTGCGCTGAAATTTTTCATCATATTCCCATGTATAAAGACTATGGTTCTTACCCTGAAAATACTGTATTTGATGGGTTTTCCATTAATTACGAACAAGACCTTGCGCTGTTTAATGCGGCGGAAAAATATTATTATACCAATCATACAAGCGTTCCTCCGGCAAATCCTTCAACCCTCAAACACGTGGTGGGTTACGGAAATTCTCCCGTTGTAACCTATCCCGGAACTGGCGCTTATTTTCTGGATCAATTGGAAAGCGGTGTCTGGCGGCTGGAAGTGATGCCCGACGCCGGAATCATCGCAAATCCATACGGCAGAAACAGCCTTGAAAAAACCGTAGCGGTGGTGCAATGGAATAAAAATCCGATGACGATCAACTTAAGCGATCTGGGGCGTGATTTTTCCATCCAGCCGCTCAATGCCGGGAACGGCCATCAACCCACAGTTTCCAACGGCCAATTTGTCGTTTCTCCCGGCGCTTACCTGCTGACCAAAGCGGGCAAAAAATCCAGTTGGAAGGCAAGTGATGTCTGGCAAAATATCCGGTTGAATGAATTCCACGCCCCGGCATCAACGGTGGATAAAACCTACGTCGTACATCAACCAGCTGAAGTTGCAGTTGCTGATGCACCTTTGAAGGTGGAAGTACAGGTTATTACGCCGGATCCTTCGGTAAGCGTTCAGCTTCAGTTGACGAATGGCCCGAATTGGAAATTGATCAATATGTATCGGCAAAACGGCTTTATGTACGCTGCCGAAATTCCCCGGGAGCAAGTGAGTCAGGGATTTCTCACGTATTATATTTACGTAAAAAGTGGGGATCAAACAAAAACCTTTCCTGCCGGAAAACCGGGATTGCCTTATGACTGGGATTTTTACGACCGCAATCCTTACCGCGTTCGGGTGCTTGGAAAAGATCAACCGGTTTATTTATTCAATGCGCAGGAAGACTGGGACGAGCTTTCTTTAACCCGGTGGTCAAGGGAATCAAAATTGGTTCCCACAGACCAATTCAATGAATCGGAATATCAGATAAAAGTCAACCAACTTTTTCAAAAAGATAATGAAGATCTCAACGGGGCGGTTATCCACGATTACAGCGTGAAGGCTTATCTCAATAAAAAAATAAACCCGGTGAGGGCGCAACTGGCGAATAAAAAAACGTTGGTGGTCAAAGCCAGGTCGTTAGATGCCGGACCAAAAGCTGTCCAGGTGGCGTTGGTCACCAAAGATGGAAGCGCTTACGGAAAAGTCATTGAACTGAGTCCAGAAATGAAGGAATACAAAATCCCGGTTGCAGAACTGATCAAGGTTAAAACGGTGACTATGCCGCGGCCCTACCCTACTTTTTTACCGTATTATTTTTTGAACAACAGCAATTCCGCTATGAAACTGGAGGACATTGAGGGGGTACAGATTTCTATCGGCCCGGGACTGCCAGAGTCGAAGTTGACTGGATCGCATGGTGTTGGACTGGTGAGTTTGAGGCTGGAATGAAAAAAACGATGCTATATACAATTTTTCAAGGATGCATCAACGTTAAAGCAACTGAATCAAGATCTGATTCATTGATAACCAAAAAACATTCATCATGAAAACGAAAAAAAGTCTGATTGGCATTATGACCATAATGACTCTCACCATGGGATTTGTGAAACCTAAAGATTGGTTTCTGCTTAAATCCGAAGCATTTCAAATTGAATTTCCGAAGGAACCGGACGCTACAACAGAAGTAATTGATTCTGAAATCGGGGCATTGGAAATGAAAATCTTTATCCACGATGCCTCTCAAGCCGGAACAGATGACAATTTGGTCTATATGGCTGCGTACATTGAATATCCGGATACCTTGATTAGCTCTGAGAAAACAGACAAAATAGCTGCTATTTTTAGAAGTGCAATTGACGGGATGGTCAACAATGTTGCCGGAAAGTTATTGTCAGAAAGCGAAATTGTAATAAATGGATTCCCCGGCAGAGAGATCAAAATTGATTTCGGAAATGGACTCGCCATCTTCAAAGTTCGCTTCTATCTGATTGAGCATAAAATGTATGTCATTCAAACCGTAACAGAAACGGGGAAATTTCCCAACAAATCAGTTGACCGGTTTTTGGATTCCTTTAAATTGATCAATTAATTATTAGCCTGCTACGGAACAATTAGCGCATTGGCAATGCATACGTTGCGGCCTTTGTGATTAATTTTTGCGCGCCTTGTTTGCCTACGGGACAGACAAGGCACGCAAAAGCATTAATTTTTAAATCACAATATACTTGAACGTTTTAGGCTCAAAATCATCCGCAGATTGCAGCGTAATCAGGTACATCCCTTTTTCAAGGTCCGGTAATGCGATTGAATGGGTGTTGGCCGTTTGGGTATAAAGCAATTCTCCGGTCACTTTTTTGAGCTCCAGCGTATAGGAAACATCAAGGCCGATTCCACGAAAATTTAATTGATTGGATGAATTCGGATTGGGATAAATGGAAATTGAATTCCCTTTAGCTGAACCTTCAAAGTTGATCGCAATAGCCGCAGAATAGGTAAACGTGCCGTCGAAGTCAGTTTGTTTCAATCTATAGTATTGAATCCCCGCCTGTGGAGCTTTATCCTCAAAAGTATACTGCAAATTCATCGTGGAATTACCTGCGCCCTGGATGTTTTCGAGCACAATCCAGCGAATACCGTCTGTTGATTTTTCGATACTAAAATAATCATTGTTCAATTCAGTGGCAGTCGCCCAGCTTATTCCGATGCTTTCTTTTTCCTGTTTTCCGTTGAAGAAAAGGAGTTCGATGGGAAGTGGGACAAATACAGCAGCATCACAGGAAGTACAGTTGTTAACGATCGTAGCACTGCCAAAATTTGAGCCACCTGACGTCGTAGCTCCTGTAGCCCGGCAAACAACCACATTTTCGTTGTTTGTTAACTGGCTGTTCAACAGGGCATTTCCAGTATAGCTCACCACCGCTTGACCGCCGGGCGCGTCAAAGGAGTTTGTCAGGTTGTTATTCAGGTTAGTTAAATTTGTGCAACTGTTTGTACCAAGGCACACAGCCGGACCACTCGCCGAACCCTGAACAAAAAGCGTATGAATATTGGCGGTTCCATGATTAACAAAGATCGAAGTCGAGCTGTTTATATCCAACCGATAAGCGCCGCCGGCCATGTTCAAAATCGCCCCCTCCGCGTTAAATATCGCATTATTTGCATTTTGCATCACAACGGTTTTGCTGATGGTCAGTTGCCCTCTGTTGGAAATAACGCAGTTGCCACTTAGATTCGAAGCCCCGCCTCCGTTGATGGTTAGGCTTCCGCCCGCTTCAATGAAAATGTTGCCGCCATTGAAATTCATATTCCCTAACGTTAATTGCCCGCATACCCTTAGGGTTCCTCCATTAATATTCACTGCGTTAATTGAACCGTTACCGGCGTACCAATACGTTTGTCCGGAATTAATATTCCCATTATTCACTAATTGACCGTTCCCTCCACTGCAAGTGCCGGCCGCAGGCTGAACCCTGCATTGTGCCTGTAATTCATTGGGTAATCCCGAGGTCATAAACAAAATCAAAGCGAGGACAAAGTGTGGGGCATAAACTCCTGTAAATAATTGTTTCATGCGAAAATTCAATAGCGATTTTGAATAATTACCAGACAAAAAGATAAATCAGCTCAGCGCTGGTAAATTTTGCGCTATCCCGGAAGTATTGCACCGTTTGCAAGTTTCACCTGCCGGTTGCGCAAAATCGAAAGCACAACTAAATACCGCAGGGAAGGTTCACAAAACGATTGTCATGATTTGGTCACCTTCCGAATGTTACTAATATGATTTTCAGATCGTTATACACAGATCACTTAGGTTAAATCCTGATAGTGAACAGAATATACCCCCTGGGATAAATCTATTTATGGGTCGCCCGCTATTGAAAAAATTTTTATTTTTTTTACTGCCCCTTTTCTATATGACAATGTATTTGAATGTTTTATGTTCAAAATTACCCTCAGATTGAAGGGTAATCAGGTAAATTCCTTTTTCAAGATCCGGTAATACGCTTAAGAGCATGTTCAAAACCCCAGATAAGAGTTACATGATTTGCTGATTTCCCCCGCCAGGCAGAGAAGAACCTATGACTACGAAACATCATACCAACTGATCTACATCTCCCACACCATTGAGATTTGTCATTCCCATCTGAAAAAAAAGAAGCCACCTTGCGGCAAATAAAGGACTTGATCATGCTGCAGCACTTCAACGATTTAACATCCACGCCGGACCTGCGCAGCCACGCAGATGGCACCGGCCCACTCCGCAAACAAAAGCCAGTCTATACCGACCTCCTCCCCCCTTGCAACAATGCCTGTCCCGCCGGGGAAAACATACAGGCCTGGCTGGCTTTGGTCGTGGCTGGAAAACACCGGAAAGCCTGGCAAAAGCTGGTCGAGGAAAATCCTATGCCGGCCATACACGGGCGGGTTTGTTATCACCCCTGTGAAAGCAATTGCAACCGGACTCAGGTGGACAGTCCGGTCAGCATTCACGCCGTCGAACGCTTTTTGGGAGACCTGGCGATAGAAAAAGACTGGGAATTTGAACCCATTGTCGGGACTACCGGAAAAAGGGTTTTGGTCGTTGGCGCCGGGCCCAGCGGGCTGTCTGCAGCCTACCACCTGCGAAGGCTGAAACACGAGGTAGAGATTTTCGAAGCAGGCCCGCTACCTGGCGGGATGATGCATTTTGGCATCCCGGCCTACCGCTTGCCGCGGAATATCCTGATGGCAGAAATTTTTCGCATCGAAAAAATGGGCGTCAAAATCCGGTTGAACTACAAAGTAGAAGACATCCTGCACGAAAAGGAAGCCGGGAATTTTGATGCGGTATTTGTTGCCATCGGGGCACATATTGGAAAAAAGACCGACATCCCGGCGCGCGATGCCGGCCAGATCTTTGATGCAGTGAGCTTTATCCGGGATGTCGAACTCGGCCTGGCGCCCAAAATAGGCCGCAGAGTTGCCGTTTATGGCGGCGGAAACACCGCTATGGACGCAGCGCGCATTGCCAAACGCTTAGGCGCAGAAGAAGCCCTGATCATCTACCGCCGCGACCGCGAGCACATGCCGGCTCATGATTTTGAAGCAGCCGAAGCCCTGAGCGAAGGCGTAAAAATACATTGGTTGCGCACCATAAAAAGCATTGACCAGCAATCTTTTACCGTGGAGGTCATGCGCATTGAAAACGGCAAGCCCGTTCCTACCGGCGAAGTTGAAACCTTAGAAGCCGATTCCCTGATCCTCGCGCTTGGACAGGACACTGACACGGATTTTCTGAAAAAGGCGCCCGGTATGGCGATTAAAGAAGATGGCACCGTGGTCGTAGGTTCCGATATGATGACGAGCTGCGCCGGTGTTTTTGCGGGAGGCGATGTGGTTCCGGGCGAAAGAAGCGTCACCATTGCTGTAGGGCACGGAAAAAAGGCGGCCCGGTTTATCCACAGTTTTTTAGAAGAAACGCCTTATGTGAAACCTGAAAAAAAACCGATTGCAGGGTTTGAAAAACTGCACGTGTGGTACCGGACCGAAGCGCCCGTTCAGGCGCAACCCCACCTTGATCTGGAGACTGCCACTAAAGATTTTTCGGAGATCGTCGGCGGCCTGTCTGAAAAAGCAGCCCGGAATGAAGCAGCACGTTGTTTTTCCTGCGGCAATTGCTTTGAATGCGACGGCTGTTTCGGCGCGTGCCCGGAGGATGCTGTCATCAAACTGGGGCCTGGCCAGCGCTATCTTTTTAACTACGACTTGTGCACCGGCTGTGCAGTTTGTTTTGAGCAGTGTCCCTGCCACGCCATCGAAATGACCCTTGAAAGTATCTAAAAAGTGTATTTACCATGTCCAATCAAAAAATAACTGTAGCAACCCTTGATGGCAACGAAGCCACTGCTCATATCGCTTACCGTGTCAATGAAGTTTGCGCCATTTACCCCATCACACCTTCTTCTACGATGGCGGAATTGGCGGACGAATGGTCAGCAAAAGGCATAAAAAACATCTGGGGCGCCGTGCCGGAAATCATTGAAATGCAAAGCGAAGGCGGCGCCGCCGGAACCGTTCACGGCGCTTTGCAAACGGGCGCGATGACGACCACGTTCACCGCATCTCAGGGTTTGATGCTTATGCTGCCCAATATGTACAAGATTGCAGGTGAATTGACTTCGGCTGTGATTCAGGTTGCTGCGCGCTCCTTAGCAGCGCAGGGGTTGTCCATCTTTGGCGATCACCAGGACGTGATGGCTGCACGGTCTACCGGCTTTGCCATGCTGGCTGCTGCCAGTGTGCAGGAGGCGCACGACATGGCGCTGATCGCCCAGGCTTCTACCTTAGCGGCACGCATCCCGTTCATCCATTTTTTTGACGGTTTCCGCACTTCCCACGAAGTGAATAAGATATTCATGATTCCGGATGAAATTATCCGCGCCATGATCAGCGACGAACTTGTTTTTGCACATCGGAAAAGAGGCCTGAGCCCCGACAACCCATTTATTCGCGGAACCGCACAGAATCCGGATGTTTATTTTCAGGGTAGAGAAACGGTCAATCCGTTTTATGCGCGCACCCCGGATATCGTATCGGAGGTGATGAAAAAATTCGGCGGACTAACCGGAAGGCATTACCGACCTTTTGATTATTCAGGCGATCCGGAGGCCACGCGCGTCCTCGTTATCATGGGTTCCGGCGGCGAAACGGTGGCGGAAACCGTCAAGTTCCTTCAGGCGGGCGGTGAAAAAGTTGGCGTGGTCCAGGTTCGGTTATTCCGGCCTTTTTCAATGGATCATTTTTTAGCTGTTTTGCCCACCACCGTTCAGGCGATCAGCGTATTGGACCGAACAAAAGAACCCGGTGCTTCCGGTGAACCCATGTATCAGGACATCGTCACCACGCTGGTAGAAGCCTTCAACCAGGGCAAAATGTCGCACTTGCCCAAAGTCACCGGCGGACGATACGGCCTCTCTTCAAAGGAATTTACTCCGGCTATGGTGAAAGCCATTTTTGACGAAATGAAGAAAGAACAGCCCAAAAACCACTTCACCATCGGCATCACAGATGATATCGGCTTTACCAGTTTAGACATTGACCCTTATTTTTCCTTGGATGAATCCGGATGGCGCCAGGCGCTGTTTTTCGGATTGGGAGCTGACGGGACGGTCGGCGCCAACAAAAACAGCATCAAAATTATTGGAGAAAACACCCCGTTGTTTGCACAGGGCTATTTTGTCTACGATTCTAAAAAATCGGGCGCCCGCACAGTTTCTCACCTGCGCTTCGGCCCCGAACCCATCCGCGCACCGTATTTGATTGCCCAGGCGGATTTCATCGCTTGCCACCAGTTCAATTTTTTGGATAAAGTAGAAATGTTGCCATTAGCCTGCCAGGGCGCTACTTTCCTGCTGAATAGCCCTTACGACCGGGAGACGGTTTGGGACCAACTGCCGTTGTCTGTTCAAAAAGAGATTATCAACAAAAAGATACGGTTCTACGTGATTGATGCAACCGAAGTTGCCCGCGAAACCGGAATGGCTGGCCGGATCAACACCATCATGCAAACCTGTTTTTTTGCGCTTTCGGGCGTGCTCCCACGCGAAGAAGCGATCGGCCACATCAAAAAAGCCATTGAAAAAACGTACTATAAAAAGGGAAAAGCGGTCATTGAAAAAAATTACCAGGCGGTTGACCAAACCCTGGAAAACCTGTTTGAAGTGACCATCCCCCAAGCCGCCCATGCCACCACTGACTTTTTGCCGGTCGTGCCGGATGCTGCCCCCCTGTTTGTGCGGGAAGTGATCGGAAAAATGATGGCGGGGCACGGCGATGAACTGCCCGTCAGCGCAATGCCCATTGACGGCACCTATCCCAGCGGCACCACCAAATGGGAAAAAAGAAACATTTCGGACCTTGTTGCCTGTTGGGAACCAGACCTCTGTATTCAATGCGGCAATTGCAGTTTTGTGTGCCCGCATAGCGTGATCCGCGCAAAATTCTACCATGAAGATTTGTTACAACAGGCTCCCGAAGGCTTCGGGTCGGCGCCCATCAACGCCCGCGGTTTTCCTGAAACCAGGTATACCCTGCAGGTCTACCTTGAAGACTGTACGGGTTGTAACCTTTGTGTAGAGGTTTGCCCGGCAACGAATCCTGCCGATCGCAGCGAAAAAGCCATTAACTTAAAAGACAAAGCGCCTTTGCTGGAGCAGGGTCGCGAAAATATCCACTATTTTGAACAGATTCCGGTTAATGTCCGGGCCGAAGTCAACTTCTCCATGGTGCATGGCGCGCAGTTTCTGGAGCCATTATTTGAATTTTCAGGCGCTTGTGCAGGTTGTGGCGAAACGCCCTATATCCGGCTGCTGACCCAGCTCTTTGGCGACCGGCTGATTGTGGCCAATGCGACCGGCTGTTCTTCCATCTACGGCGGCAACCTGCCCACGACGCCCTGGACGGTCAATGGCGCTGGGAAAGGCCCCGCCTGGTCGAATTCTCTTTTTGAAGACAATGCAGAATTTGGGTTGGGCATGCGCCTGACTGCCGACAAACATATGTCCATGGCGCACGACTTGCTGCGGCAGTTGGAACCGGAATTGGGGGTGGATTTTGTCCGGGATTTGATTGAATCGCCGCAAAAATTGGAATCTGAAATTGCAGCGCAGCGCTTGCGGGTTTCCGCACTGAAATCGCGTTTAGCAAGCATAGATTCCAGCCTTGCCCGTCATTTGTTGTCCCTCGCAGATCAACTCGTTCACCGGAGTGTTTGGCTCGTTGGCGGCGACGGCTGGGCTTATGACATCGGCGCCGGAGGCCTCGACCACGCAATGGCGAGCGGCCGCAACATCAATATCTTAGTATTGGACACAGAAGTGTATTCCAATACCGGCGGACAAATGTCCAAAGCGACCCCGACGGCTGCTACGGCGAAGTTTGCGGCAGCAGGGAAACGGGTTGGCAAAAAAGACCTGGCGCTTCAAGTCATTTCTTACGGCAACGTGTACGTGGCGCAAGTGGCAATGGGCGCTAATCCCCAGCAAACCCTTTTGGCCATGCGCGAAGCGGAAGCTTACGACGGCCCTTCCATCATTTTAGCGTACAGCCATTGCATCGCCCACGGCATTGACATGGAAAAAGGGATGAATCAGCAAGACCTCGCTGTAGCCAGCGGTTATTGGCCGTTGATCCGCTACAATCCGGTATTGCGCAAAAATAACCGCAACCCTTTTGTGCTGGATTCGCCACGACCAATGATTACGCTGAAGGATTACGCCTACAACGAATTGCGGTATAAAGTGCTGAACCTGACCAATCCGGACGAGGCGGAAAAATTGATGACGCTGGCGCAGGAAATTGTTGACTTGCGCTGGAAAACATACGAGGGGATGGCCACTTCCGGTGCGGATGCTTTTCAACCCATTTTTTAAGCTAAAAAAAAGAAGTTCATGAACCTCGACACAACTTATATGGGTTTGAAACTGCATTCGCCCATCGTTGTTTCAGCCAGTACCTTGTCTGAAAAAACTGACAATATCCTGCAAATGGAAGATTCAGGCGCCGGAGCCGTTGTTTTGTTTTCCATGTTTGAAGAACAAATCAAAAAAGAAAATGCCCGGTTTGAAGCCGTTATCCGGGCAACCAGCAATGTATTTGCGGAAGCGGCTGATTATTTCCCGGATATTGAGGATTACCATGTCGGAACGGCTCAATACTTAGAAAACATCCGGCGGGCAAAAGAACGGGTGAAGATACCGATCATCGCAAGCCTGAACGGGATCACTCCGGAGGGCTGGATAGACTATGCCCATCAAATGGAACAGGCAGGTGCAGATGGTCTGGAAATCAATATTTTTTATATCCCGGCAGATATTCGATTGACCGGAGAATCGGTCGAGCAGCGGTATTTAGACATCATCCGCCTGGTGCGGCAAACGGTGCAGATCCCTATTGCGGTTAAGCTGAATCCTTATTTCAGCGCCATGGGCAATACGGCTTTGCAAATGCAGGAAACGGGCGCCGATGCCTTAGTTTTATTCAACCGGTTTTACCAGCCGGATTTTGACATAAAGACGTTAAAAGTGCTGCACAACCTTCAATACAGCGATGCTTCAGAGATTCGCCTGCCGCTGTTGTGGATTGGCATCCTGTCAGGGAAATTGCGTTTGTCGCTGGCTGCAACGACCGGCGTGCAAAGTGCAAACGAAGTGATCAAATATCTATTAGCCGGGGCCGATGTTGCCATGACGGCTTCTGCTTTGTATAAAAACGGAATCCGGTATTTGGAAACGATGCATGACGATTTGCGAAACTGGATGTCGGCGAAAGGATTCCAATCCATTAGTGCTTTTAAAGGCGCCATGAACCAGTTTAATATTTCCGACCCTGATGCTTATGAACGGGCGAATTATATTCGGATTTTAGAGGGGGCGAAGTAAGTGGATCCGAATCAGCTATCTTAATCAATTATCAAAAATACCTGGAACCCATCATTGATGCGATGAAGATCTGGTCTGTATTCATCGAATCCAGTATTTTTAATTTTTCCATATTAAGTTTTGTGAAATTAAACATTACAATAGATGAATATGTTAATCTTTATAAAAATTTGTTGAACAAAGGTAAGGAACAGTTTATTATACTAAGATTGAAGAGGTTAGGAAACTACTAATAAATGGTCGGTGCAGCATGTCCGGTGCATTTAGCAAGAAACATCATGAAATATCCCTGGACGACCTGCATCCGACAAGTCTGTACCGGATATTTAAATTGATTGGACAAATTGACCGGATATCTTAGCATGATTTTAAGAAATTTAGACACCAAGTTTTATGAACCAAATCCTGAGCGACAGAACCGTCAAATTGACCATCCTTCTGACCCTACTTTACCTTGGTATCGGGTTTGCATTCCTGCACTACGGCCTCGCAAATTACGGTTGGATTTTGTTTGTTTTGCTGCCTTTTTCATTGGGCGTGGCCATTGGCGCAATGCCCTTTAAAAAATGGGCTTTTATTGGCATGATTTTTACCATCCTCGCTTTCCTCATTTTTTTGTATCTGAATCAATTGGAAGGCATGATTTGTGTGGTAATGTCAATCCCAGTCATCATCCCGCTGGTAATTCTTGGCATTTGGGCAAATAAGGCTTTAATTGCTTATGGCGTGTTTAAACCCACCAACGATTTAAAAGTTTTGATTTTACCATTAGTGATTGTTTTGTTTGGCATGCCCATCGAAAAGCAAATCAGTTCAGGCGAAGTGAAAATCATTGAAGTGAAAACTGAAAAAATTTATGCTTATACGCCGGAGCAAGTGTACGACGCGATAAAATCGGTGGATACCCTCATTGCAGAAAAGCCATTTCTAATGAAATTTGACCTGCCGATTCCGGAGAAATGTATTTTGGAAAAAGAGGAAGTGGGAGGAATCCGAACCTGCTATTTTTCAGGCGGGAAGATCATAGAAAAAATAACAGAACTGGAGCGGGGCAAAGTATTGCGGATGGATGTCATTGATTACCAGTTGACAGGCAGAACCTGGCTGGGGTTCAAAGAAGCCATTTACTATTTTGATAAAGTTGGGGAAAATCACTGCAAATTGACGAGAATAACCACGTATACCTCTGTTCTTAACCCAAGATTTTATTGGGAACCCCTTGAAAAATCAGGCATTCGCCAGGAACACGACTATGTTTTTGACAATTTGTCTAACGATTTAATGCAACAATACGGCAGAGAATAGGACTGTCTTTTTTATAAAGGTTATTCATTCAGTGTAATTTAAGATCATTGAAACGAAAAAAAATTAACCGGTTTTGGGTATTGACTCCCGTGGTCGGAATCCTCCTGTTTGTACTGCTTTACATCGCAGCAGCCTTGAATTACCCGGGAGGTTCCCAAATTGACCAACACTCCATTGGGTTCAGCTGGGTCAACAATTATTGGTGCAATTTGCTTAATGAACACGCCATCAACGGGCACTACAATGGCGGCAGGCCGATTGCGCTGACGGGTATGGCAATCCTCTGTTTCTCCCTTTCCCTGTTTTGGTACCTTTTTCCGAGGTATATCCACTTTAGCAAATTTTCCAGACTGGTCATTCAGCTTTCGGGTACCCTTTCCATGATGATTGCGATTTTTTTATTCACCAATTTCCACGATGCGATAACGTATGTTGCATCTGTTATTGGCCTGATTGCTGTAGCAGGCACATTCATCGGGTTGTACAAAATCAAATGGTTCGGGCTGTTTTGGTTTGGAATCCTGAACATGTTGCTGGTCGTGCTGAACAACTACCTGTATTACACCAAAGGCATGCTCGTCTATTTGCCTGTTGTCCAAAAAATCACCTTTGTCTCCTTTCTGCTTTGGATCTGCTGGATCAATGTGGGTTTGTACCGCAAAACGGAACGGGAATTAATGTTATAAAACAGACACTATTCAGGCAATTTCATGCGCTTCAATACCTCGGGCGTAGCCGCCGCCGTCGCCAAAGGCAGGGCAAACAAAAACCCGATGCCCGTAAAAAGCAGCAAAAGAAAGATGGTCCCATTGCCAAGGGCAAAACCCCGGTTTTGGCGCACAAAATGGACGCTGTCGCGCACCTTGTAATAGCGTTCCAGGGTATAATCCATATTGCCGAAACCGGCGTAATACGCTTGCACCAAAAAGATCGCTACGGCCACAAAAGGGCTAAAAATCGGAATCAACCCCAGCAGCAGCAATAGAAAAGAATAGAACAATTCCTGGATGATGTTGCGCAGGGAAATGCGGATGCCGCGCACGAGGTCTTCCATAGCTTTGGCGAAGCTAAATGGCACAGAACGCCCGGTAGCCATTCGTTTTTCGATGTTTTCGGAAAGAAAGCTCATAAACGGGGAAGCCAGCGCCAACACGATCTGTTTAAAAACAATCAGTCCCGCAGCGCCGATCAGCAGACCGCCGAAAACATTGGCGATGCGCAACAGCGTTGCTTTGCCCCACTCGAAGGGCCAAAGCGAGCTGATCCAGCCGCCAACGTCGTCCGACCAGGCCCACGCCGCCTGAAAAATCAAAAAGCCAAGCAGGGCGCTAATGAGGCCGGGAATAAGCGTGAAACCCCAAAGCCTGTAGCGCGTCAGGATTCGGATGCCGTTGGCGTAAGCGGTGATGCCGTTGATAAAACCTGTCATAGTAAAACCTGTTTGTCGGGCGAATATGCTGTTCTTCGGAGCCTAAAGTAGTGCTAATTCTGCGAGTGGGTTCATTTTTTCGACTATCGTGCATTTCAACTTGCATACAATTCATGCACCTCGATTTGCGTTTATCTTCGTAATTTTCCCGACTGAAAGCACAACACCACGCCGTCCGTGAAAAATCTGATACCGCATTACATTCAGGATCAATTCTTAAGCGACCGTCAAACCGGCGCATTCCGTGCTTATACCATGTTCGTAGACCTGTCCGGGTTCACGCCGCTCATGGACGTACTGGCCCGGGAAGGTAGCCGGGGCGCCGAACAGATGTCGGTCATCCTGAATGATATCTTTGCGCCGCTGGTGCGTTTGGTCTACACCAAAGGCGGCTTTATCCCCTATTTTGCCGGTGACGCTTTCATCGCAGTTTTCCCGGAAAGTGCTCCTGAAGTGAATGCCCGCGAGGCACTTTTTGCAGCCTTGCAAGCGCGCAACATGTTCAGTCAGCGTGCCTTCCGCTTCGGCGAATTTACCATCGGCATCAAAATCGGATTAGCATACGGCGATGTGGAATGGGGCATTGTGGGCGATCAGCACAAGTCGTTCTATTTCCGGGGCAAGGGCATAGACCAATGTACCGCCTGCCAGATCCGCGCCCAGAACCAGGACATCGTACTCGATGCATTCTGGCGCGAGCAAGCCGGCCCTTACGTGGTGCCTTTGGAAGAAATAGACGAGTCGTATTACCGTGTGGTGGGTAATATCCCTTTTGAAGAAACGCCGCTGCGCGCTTCCAACCTACCGCTTTTAGACGAATCGGTAGGGCTTCGATTCCTGCCGGCGCCGTTGCTGGAACACAAGGGCGAAGGCGAGTTCCGCACCGTCATTGCGGTTTTCCTGTCCTTCACGGGCCTTAAAAGCCACGAAGCGCTCAACGAGTTTGCAACCATCATCCTCAACCAGGTCAATAATTTTTCCGGCTATTTCAAAGAAGTAGACTTCAGCGACAAAGGCGGGGTCATCGTCGTATTTTTCGGCGCGCCGATTTCTTTTGAAAACAATACCGACCGGGCCATTGAATTCCTGTTGGCGATTTGGGAAGAACTGCGCTACCTCAAGCACGGCGCGGGTGTGGAATTCCGGGCAGGCGTCACCCTCGGCACTTCCTACACCGGCATTGTTGGCGGCGAAGAGCGCTGCCAATACGCAGCAGTAGGCAACCGCATCAACTTAGCGGCCCGTATTATGACGTATGCCGACTGGGGCGACGTGCTGGTGGACGGGGAAGTCCACAAAAACCGGCATTTCCGCTTCCAGCACAAAGGCGATATCAAATACAAAGGCATCAAAGGCAATATCCCGACGTTCAAGCTCATCGGGCGCGACTACGACAACATGCCCGCTTATACCGGCACCATGGTTGGTCGCCAGGCCGAACTCGAACAGTTGTTTGCTTTTTCAAAACCCCTGCTCGAAAACCGCCCGGCGGGTGTTGCTTATGTGTACGGGGAAGCTGGCATCGGCAAAAGCCGGGTAGCTTATGAATTGCGGCTGCTGCTGGCAGAACACGGCCTTACGGAATGGCACCAATGCCAGTCGGACCAGATTTTGCGCAAGCCGTTCAATCCCTTTGTCTATTTTTTAAAAAACTACTTCGATCAGTCGCCCGACCGGCCACTGACCGCCAACCGGGAGTACTTTGAATCCCGGGGGCAGGCCCTGCTGGCAGGCCTTGCCGAACTGGAAGGAGCAGAAGCTGCTTATGTTTCTCGCGAATTACAGCGTACCCATTCGGTGCTGGCTGCGCTCATCGGCATCACCTACCCGGATTCGCTTTGGGAACAATTGGACGCCAAAGGACGGTATCAGAATTCAATCTCAGCCATCATCAACCTGATCGCGGCGGAAGCGCTGTTGCGGCCTGTGGTACTGGAATTGGAAGACGGCCACTGGGTTGATGACAGCTCCCGCGAGTTGCTGCACGAATTGGTGCGCGTCATGAACCGCCACCGCCTGCTTTTGCTGATCACTTCGCGCTATCTCGACGATGGCGCCAAACCGGTGCTCTTAGCGGAAGACTTTGTAAAAAACCTCGGAGTGGCGCAGTTGGAAATCAACCTCAATGTGCTGCAACCTGAATCGGTGCGCGCTTTCGCGGAAGCCCGGCTGGGAGGCCCCATCAGTGAGCCTTTTTTCGACCTGCTGCTGCGTGCCACCAACAGCAACCCATTCTATCTGGAGCAGGTGCTGGAATACTTTACCGAAAGCCAGGTGCTGGAATATGTAAAGGGCTTTTGGACCATCAAAGACAAAAATATCAAGCTTTCCGATTCCATCAATTCCATCCTGACGGCGCGCATTGACCGACTTTCTGCTTTGGTGCGCGAAACAGTTAAAGCGGCGGCTGTAATTGGCCGGGAATTTGAATTACCCGTGCTGACAGAAGTGATGAAAGTGCAGGAAGAATTTGTGCTGCGCAATGGCAACTCCCAACTCTTGCTGAAGGAACAGGTGAAAACCGCTGAAGAAAGCCAGATCTGGCAGGCCATGAACGAGTTGCGCTATATTTTCAGGCACTCTTTGCTGCGCGAAGCTGCTTATAGCATGCAATTGCGGGTGCGCCTTCAACAACTGCACCAACTCATCGCCGAGGCCATCGAACGCCTTTATTCCGACAACATTGACGAGCGATACGTGGATTTGGCTTTCCATTACGAGCAGGCCGGGGTTTTCGACAAGACCTGCCTCTATTTGCAGAAAGCAGCCGATTACTCCAAACGCAACTACCAAAACCAACAAGCGCTGGAGTATTATGAGAAACTGCTCAAAAAACTGGGCCGCCAAAGCGATGTGGTGGATCAAATCCGTACCTACATCAAAAAAGGCAAAGTGCTGGAACTCATCGGCCAATGGGAAGAGTGTGAACAGACCTACGAAAAAGCGCTTGGCTTAGCCAAAAAATCGCGCGATGTGGTCCTCTTAGGGCAAGCCAACAACAACCTCGGACAATTGCTCATGCTGCGCGGCGATTACACCAAGGCCATGAACTACCTGCAAATTTCCGCAGGCCTGTTTGAATCCATTGAAGACGAACTGGGCTTGGCCCGGGTACACGGCAACCTCGGCAACCTCTATTTCCGGCAAGGGAAATACGACGAAGCCATGACCTATTTCGAACGCAGCATCGAACTGGGCTATACCCGCACGGGTACCGCCGGCAGTGCGCAGATTGTGGCCAACCTGGGGTTGACCTATATGAACCAGGGGAAATACGACGAGGGCATCAAGTGTCAGGAAGTGCAATTGGACATTTGCCGTCGCCAGAATGACAAGCAGGGTATGGCCACACTGTATACCAACATGGGCATCGTCTATTTTGAACGCGGCGACTACGATAATGCGCTCAGTTGCTACGAACAGGGCCTTGCGCTAAGCGAAGAATTGGGCAATAAACAACTGACCTCCATCGCCATCGGTTGCATAGGCAGCGTTTATGAACGCAAGGGCAATTACGAAAAAGCGATGGAACTCTTCCGTCAAGACCTGGCGCTTTGTGAAGAACTCGGCGACAAACAAGGCATTGCCATTGCCCTGGGCCTGATTGGAGAGTTGTACAGCGTAAAAGGCGATTTTTACTTAGCCATAGATTACCTGCAGAAAAACCTGATGCTCTGCGAAGAACTGAATTATCAGAAAGGCATTGCCAAAGCGGTGAATACGCTGGGGGATGTTTTTTATTATACCCGGGAGTTTCAGCGCTCGCTGCAACACTACAACCGGGCCATAGACATCACGCGCAAAATCAACAACCGGCTGGTTTTGGGTTCCAGCCTTGTGGAAAAAGGCATGGTGCTGCTGGAAATGGGCGATTTGCCCCCATTGGACGAAACGTTGAAAGATGCGATGGCCATCGCACACGGCCTCGGCAATCCCGACCTGCTTTTTGAAGCCGAACTGCTCAACGCCCGAACGCACTCCCTGCACGGTAGAAAAGAGGAGGCTCGCAAATTGCTTTATCACATGCTCGATCTCTATACCGATCCCGATAAATTAGCCGCCATTTATTACGTCCTTTTCCGTTTGGAACCAGAAAATTCTGGCTACAAACAAGAAGCCGTCGCGCGTTACGAAGGGTTGTATAAAAGCACGCCGAAGTATGTTTTTAGTCGGCGATTGGGGATTATGCGGGATTGGGGGAAGGGGTGAAATAGGACTTTTTCGGACATAATCGGACATAATAGGCTAAAAATCTTGGGTATTTTGGATGTGTGAGAAGGAGTGGCTAAATTTAAGGAAACCAGTGGAAAGGGCAGGCGATACCCGCATGAAAAGTATGGTTCTGAAAGAGATGCAAGGCAAAATTTCAATTTTTGCACTAAAATATTTCACTAATTTTTAAACTGGCAAATTGTTATGATTTCAAGCAACGATAGGCTTTATCTCAGAATACTATTTCTTGATGATGAGAATCACGGTTTTTTGTATTCGTTTACTGATGAAAAAGTGTTAAAAGATATACTTGAGCATGCTGATTCAAATAACGAATCTGTTGACTTGCCATACATTTCTATTGGCAATAAATTCACCTACAATGAAGAGACTTTTGAGGTGACTAATTTTCAACTTATCTACAAAAAAATCATGAGCGATCCCAGGTTAGGAATCAATTCGGTTTTAGTCGGTAACGATGAACAAGCTAGTAATTTAGATTTAAGAATATTTGTAAAACAGCTATAGACTTTAATTGATGACTTTTCTATACTAAGGAAGAGGCTCAGGTGATGGTGGTGTAGCAAGTACGATAACAATAAAAAATGTAATTTTGGCGTCAGCAATACGTATGTCTTCATACTTCCAGATAAGATGAGTACTCCTACTAATCATCATTATGTTTCTCAATGCCATCAAAGAGGTTTTTTCAATGATGGCACACAGCTTATTTACTTGTATGACAAAGAGCTTAATAATTTTTATCCAAAAAAATCAACTAAAACCCTTTTTAGTGAGGATCACTTGAATACCAGATTGGAAAATGGGAGTCTGGATCATTCAACGTTAGAGAGAGAACTAAAAATCCTTTTTGAAGATGATTTCGTTAAACATGTTTCAATAATTGAGAAATTTTTAGTTTTAAAGGAGCGGCAGGAAGAAGCTTATGAGGCTTTATGTTGGCTAACAATGTTAGGAATTTTAGGAGAGCTCAGACATCCTCAATACAAAAAGACTTTGGATAGAACATTATTAAAATTCCAATCAGAAATTTTTTCAAGGATACATGACTTTAGCCCCGAAGAGATAGTTAAGCATCTTAGCCAAAAACAAAAAACGCCATATTCAAACTATGTTGACTATGCTTCCATAGCGTTGCGGATATTAAAAAAAATGGAGCCATTGGATTTTATGATTTTTTCTATAGAATCTGATGATCACTTCTTACTTCCAGATACATCTTGCTTTCAATTAAGAGGGCAACTAAAAAATTACGCTGATGCAGGTATTCAAGAAATTATCCAGATAGGCATTCCATTAACCGACAAATTATTTATTCTTGCTACTCCACAATCTTTAAAAACTACACTACATGGAGCCTGTATTATTCAGGATAACGATTCGGATTGTGTAAATATGATCAATAAGGATTTGTACTTATTTGCCAGAAAGGCTGTCGCGTGTAAGGATGATTACTATCTACATGAAATTATTAAAAAAATTAAAAATAATTACATATAGATAGTGTATGTTTTAATAACTGCTGCCTTACCATAGCAGACTCAACTGTAATAAGTTCTGTCTAAATACATAGTAGTCATGGTAGCAGTCAATGCGGATGGCAGCCGTAAAACGGTTGTTCTTGCTCTTCATTACCGGGTCAATTATTTACTAAAACCAGTTAATCTTGCATCAAAATATAAAACTTTAACTTTATGGCTGCAAAAGATAAATACCATCATCAAGTTCGCCGAGCATTAGAAAAAGATGGTTGGGTTGTCACACATGATCCTTATTTCTTGAAATTGGTCGGTGTCAACTATCCGGTTGACCTCGGTGCGGAGAAACTTATTGCAGCCCAAAAAGAGGGCGAAAAGATAGTAGTAGAAATTAAAAGTTTTGCAGGTGAAAGTATACCTAATGAATTCCATACAGCGTTAGGTCAATACTTAGACTATGGGTTAGGCCTGGAAGAACAAGAGCCGGAAAGATTGATCTTCCTCGCTATTCCAGAGAAAACCTACCAAAAAATCAAAAAAATACCTATTTTGTTAAAAGCCTTAGACCGATATCAAATAAAAGTTGTTATTTTTGATCCTATGTCAGAAGAGATAACGCAATGGATAACAAACTAATAAAATACGAGCAAATCATCATTGACACGCTTCGGGAATACGCTGCGATGTATAATCAGCAACGGGATGGCCTTGAAGCCAAGGTCATCATTGACCGTGAAGAAAGGCATTATCAGCTCCTGAACTGTGGCTGGAGAAAAGACGAATACCAATTTTATGTTATCTTTCATTTTGACATAAAGGACGGTAAAGTTTGGGTTCAGGAAAATCGGACGGATGTACTGATTGCACAACAATTGGTAGAAAAGGGTATCCTTAAAAGTGACATTGTTCTTGGATTACAATTTCCTGAATTGCGGTCTGAATCCGGGTACGCTGCTGCTTAGGGGTGTAAAGAGGCAAATTGGCAAAGGAATTTGAAATTGGAAAATGCCAATTTGCCCCTTGCCAACTTGCCCCCTTCCCTTTAAATTTTCATAGCTCCCATTCGCATTCCCTATTGCACAATGAGTTTGTGTAAATAAACGCCCTTACCATCCCCTATTACTATTATCCTAACCATGCCTTTTGGCACTCCGGCTAAGTCGAAGGTTTTGTCATAAACGCCATTGAAGTCCGTCACGTTCTCTTCGAAGATGAGTTTGCTAGCGGCGTCATCAATGCTTATATACACCGATTTTGCCTCCGTTTCGAAATACACCCGTACCTGGTTGGAAGCCGGGTTAGGCGATGCGCTGAAATTGGCAGGCTCCCATTCGTTCTCCTTCGCAGGGAAAGCAGGTTGGGGCTGTGGCTTCGCGTTTTCACCCACTTCTGGCTCGGAGGTATCCAATTTAAATCTGATCGGCAGATTGAACTGAACATTGACGGCCTGGCCGCGTTGCTTGCCTGGAATCCAGTCGGGCATTTCGCCAACTAAGCGCAGCACTTCTTCATTGGTCCCCATGCCGATATCGCGTACAACTTTTGCATCGCGAATCTCACCTGTTTGATCAACAACAAAGGAAACTACCACAATGCCCTCTGCTCCGGCATCGCGCGCTGCTTTCGGGTATTTGATGTTTTTGTTGATATATTCCAGCATGGCCCGGTCAGCGCACTCCTTTTTAGCAGCGGTGCTCAACTCGCTGTTTTCGCAACCTGCACCAGGGAAGCGCGGCATTTCTTCCACGACTTTGAAAATGGGGTCGCTGGCAATCGGACTATCGGAAAACTTCGCTTGCGCCAGCGCTTCCCGGTTTGCAAACAACAACATCGCCAGTACCAGTAATGGGAAAACTGTCAGGTATTTCGCTAAGGCCCGTTTTCCAGATTTCATTTTAGTCATCATCTTAATTCGTTTTTTAAGTTGTGAATGAAAAAAGTGATTCGCAAGGACAGGCTGCATTCCGGATTGCGCCTGTCTGATCAACAAATGGCCATATTCTTTACGCCGGGCCGTGCGCAATACCGCATGGTCGGCTAAATATTCGTGTACGGTGCGCAGGGATCGGCGATACAGGTAAACGGCGGGGCTCCACCACAACAGCATGCAAAAGATTTCCATCAACAAGACATCCGCAGTATGCCGGCCGCGGATATGCGCCAGCTCGTGCCGGATGATTTTTTCGGTTTCGGCTTCTGAAAAGTGGTTTTCCCGGCTAACGAAAAGCCACCTGCCAAAAGAAAACGGAAGGCGCCCCGGGTCAGTCAGCACCAGCGTGTAGGCAGCATGGCGGATTTTTTGCCCTTTGAGGTATAGTCGGAAAATTTGGCTTACGCCCAATAAAAAGCGCAGGCTGGCGAAGGCCACACCGAGCCAGTAAACCGGCATCAATACAGCCCAGATGTCGAAGGCGGGACTCCCTAAGGTGCTTGTCACAACAACAGTAGGCATTGCTCCCACTTCTGCCATGGGCAGCCAGGCACTCAAAGCTACTTCGGGCGCCTGTGTTACCCAGCCTGCCGGGATTTCAAGGTGCGGGATAATGGCCCCCAGTGCTAAGGTAGACAACAGGTACCAGCGGTTGAGCTGAAAGAAGGTTTCGCTGCTGAGCGTCAGGGCGTAAAAGCCGTAGAAAAGCAGCCAGCACAGCGAACTTTCGAATAGATATAGCGCCATGTCTTTACCTTTTGAAAAGTCAATTAATGCCCGTCGCTGACGGTACACGGCCTCATTCACCAGATTGAGGAATCGTTTCGGTTTATGAAACCTGTTTAAAGTACAAAACTAAGAAATAAATTTTATAACTAAAAATTAAGCTATAAAAACAAAGATGCGGGAAGATGAAAAAATGGTGGGTGGATCATAAAAATCAGACCGTGGTCCAATCCTCAAGATCAATTCCCTGTAGCCTGGAAAGGTGTTTGCTGTTATTGGTCACCATTTTCATTTCCAATTGCACAGCAGTAGCGCCTATGAGCAGGTCAAAATCAGAAATGATCTCTCCTTTAGCGCGCAATCGGGCTTTTTCAGTCGCATAAAGATCAATGGCAACAGAGAATGGAATAATTTGAAGGTGAGATAAAAAAGAGGATAAACGGCTGCGTTTTTCTTCCAGTAATTCCGGCTCTGAACAAGCTACTCCGAATCGCAATTCGGCGACAGAAACTTCGGAAACAAAACAATTAGCAGCGCCTACCTGCTTGATTTTATCGGCTATATTATAGCGGCCTTTAAGCCAAAAAATAATGATATTCGTGTCTAATAAATACTTCATAGGGTTTCTATAGGACGACTCATTGTACGTGCTCCCTCAATCAATGTAATCATTTCTTCGGCTGTGCCTGGCAGGTCGCTCCAACTTCCGGCGAAATGTTGTACCCAACTATCATTCTGATCAGGATAAGGAGCTTCCTGTAGTTGAGGCGCAGCAGATCCTTTTTGAATTGACTTAACAAGCAACTCAATAAGAAATAGCTTCTCTTCAACGCTTAAATCTTTGAGAAGCATCCAATAAGGATTAAAATTGGAAGCTCTTTGCATAAACTGAATTTATACAAAGTTATGGATATTTTCGTTGAATTGCAACAATCCCTAAAATCCAGAACATTCCCACTACGCGCAACTCGATAGCCTGCCATCCACCCCAACTCCGCTCACCATTTTGCGGTAAGCTGCCTCTGTTTCTGCGGAAGGCTTGATTTTGTATTGCTCCCAGAGCGCTGCCGTACACTTTTGGTAGGTGGCAATGGCGTGGCCGCGCTGCCCCAACTGGTCGTAACAGATCATCAGCAGGCGGTAGGCTGTTTCAAAATAGGGCTCTTTTTCTAAGATGCGCTGGCAAAGGTTGATGGCAACAGTGGGATTGCCTTCCCGGAAAAAATAAACGCCCATGCGCTCCAGCACGTGCAGGTATTTTTCAGACAGAGCGTTCCGCTCCTGTTCGATCCAGGGCTCACAATGACGGCCCAGGTCTTCCATAAATTCTCCATTGTATTGCCCGATGGCTTCGTGATAGGCAGGCAATGCCTCTTCCAGGCCTGAGCGCAATTCCTGCAATTGCCCGTCTTGCCAAAATGTGCGGAACGAAGCCGCATCGCTGGAAAGGGCGTAGGCCGGATTGATGAAATATCGTTCGTTTTCATGGCTAATCAAATCGGAGTAGCCGGTGGTTTCCCGGATGTGTTTCCGCAACTGGCAGACGGCAACCTGGAGCGAATTGGCAGCGGTGTCTATGTCGCCCCAAAATAAATCGGCTAAGGTGTTTTTATGGATTTGTCTGGGCGCCTGGTAGAGTAGGTACGCCAACAGCAATTTTAGTTTTTTGCCTTTCAATTCCGGAAGCAGGTTACCCTCAATGCATACCTCAAAATTGCCCAAAAACTGCGCCTGGATACCGGTTGGCGGCAAATCGGGCAGTGTACTGAGGCTAATAATCCGGGCCACGGATTTGGGTACGATGCCAATAGACAAAGCTTGGTTGATCATGTTCAGGATGGCGCCGGTGAAATTGTTGCGGTCGCGGGATGGCGCCGATCCGGGCAGCGTTGTACTTTCTGTTGCGATCAGATCCAACAGCCGGTCCGCCTGTTGCGGATAGAACAAAAATCGCGAACACCCGGCGCTGACGTAATCATCCACCTGTTCCAGAAGCGCCGGAGCGGCAAGTACAATGCGGGGAATGGCCGGGAATTGCGATTGAAGGGTACGCAAGGCCGCGATGGATTTACTGCCGTTTTTTTCTGCAAAAACTACAAAATAGGAAGCCGCTGTTTCAGCTAAGCTAAAGACGGAAGCGTCTTCTATGCGGTACGGTTTAAGCACAGCTTTCCGGTCGAACAGGCTTTTCAGGCCGGAAATAGCTTTTTCATTACCGCCAAATAACACGATGTAGGGGGTAGGCATTCTCATGGTGTTTATTGGGTCAATAATCAGACACGTGATCTTTAATGAGATCCTACGTGTTTATCTATTGTGCGCAGTGTTTGTTACTTGAAAATCAGAAAAATAACGACAGGTTTTTTTATCGCGTTTTTTAATTTGGATTATTGATGCAAGGTAGCCATATTTGTGCACTACCCTGCCAATTTCACGGAACTTTTATTGTCTTGCTCCGTACAACTTTTGTACTATTGATCAACTTTGTCAGACCCGCATGAAACAGGATGAGGACGTCAAATTTTAAAAAATGACGACCATGACACCATCACAGTATGATTCTAACCACGAAGAAGAGCGCCACGAATGTTTTAGCGAACGCAAAGACAACTGGATCATCTTTCGATGCCCGCAATGCGATTATGTACGCCGGATGAATTGGGAGACCGGAGAAATGAAAGTCCGCGGGGGCGAATTTTCGGTCTTGCATTCCGGCATGCACTTCCCCGTCGGGATTAATCCGAATACCAATATGAACTGAACCGGATTTCCTGTTCAGTGGGTTGGTTAAGCAACTAAGTGCACCAAACGACTGGCTTCCAGGTGTTTGATTACGCCATTGGTATGCATATCCACATTCGACACCAGCCGATAAGAGCCCGGTATTAGGTTCTCCAGGCGCACCGGCATGGTTATTCCCCCTGTTTCAGCAACAAAACCCTGCTGCTCTAACAGGAGGATATTATCCCCTGAGTCCAACGACCTTGCATACACTTTTGCCATAAAAGTTGCCTCGCCCGCTGCTCCCGGTTCAGCTAAATCCATGTGTATTTCCAGCGCAGCGTCGCCTGGGAACAGATTATCCCCAAGGTAGCGACCTTCTGTTGTCGTGATGGTGAGGTCTTCTGATTGAGGAGGCAGCATCGC
Source organism: Saprospiraceae bacterium (assembly GCA_046153985.1). Taxonomy (GTDB): domain Bacteria; phylum Bacteroidota; class Bacteroidia; order Chitinophagales; family Saprospiraceae; genus JABWAJ01. The sequence continues at coordinate 14,406 of JBJXFD010000187.1, read as the reverse complement.
TAAAGGAGGCCGTGGTTGTTTTTTGGCGGGTGGCGGCACGGCAAACCGGGTGACGAACCGCTCAATCGCTCCGGTATCAATTCCCTTAAAGGTAGTTTTGTCACCTGTAACCGGGTATTCAATGACGCCCAGCATGGGTTCACCTTCGCCCCGGTGTTGCAACTCAAGGCTAAACCGATAGCGGGAGGGCTGAAGCGCGGGTTCCTGCTTGGGCGCAACCGGTGCTTGCTTAGGCGCCGGGGCGGGTGTAGTTCCTATATCCACACCGGCAAGCAGGCTGCGCTGCATCTGATCAATCGCAGCATCCATTTCTGCTTCATCTGCAAAATCACGGCTCCGTGCAATTTCCAGTTTATTGGCTGCGCGAATGATGAAATAGTGACAATCGCCGTCAAGGCAGCGTTCTACCCGCTTCGCATTCTTTTCCACCGACGAGATGCCGCCATTCCGGCTCCGGGCGTCTTTGTAGCCCTGGCTATACAGCAAAGCCTGCCCATTTTCATCGTTGTAATGAAAATAGTGCAGGTGATCTTTTTCATTTTTGAAGGTTTCAAATTCCGATTTTCCACCGGTAGAAACCCGTTCCAGGTGGTACCTGTCTTTTTGGGGGGTCATAGCGCCTGTTTTTTTGGAGTGAATAAACGAAATCAGACTTCAGACATCAGATCCCTGCTGGGATTTGACATCTGAAGTCCAAAAGCTGAAGTCTAATGTCTGACGTCTTAAATCTAACGTCTAAGAAAATTAGTCTTCGTACACGTTCACGAAACCCAGTTCGTGGAAGCCAACAATCGGTCCTGGTTTGCCGGAAGCGAAGCTCCAACGCAGGCGTGCGATGAAACGATATACGCCTTCGCTCAGGGTCTTTTTGTTCAACGTTACGTCAACGGTGTAGGTATTCGGAATACCGGCGTCGCCGATGCTGGCCTGCGGGTTAACACCTGTTTCAGCGCCGCCCATTTGTTCCAGCAATACGTCGCACGTCCACTTACCGCCGCCGAGGAAAGCGGTAAAAATGCCGCTGGTTTTCCACATGAAGCGAACAACAATTTCCTGATCGCGCTGGACGCTGTAATTGGTCGGCACAAGTTTCCCGATCGTACCTACCGGTAAGCGGTCGAAGTCTTCCGTTGAGTCGCCTTCCAGAATATAGGCATTGCCCGATACGTGCAGGTTGGTTGGATTGATTGCAATTTCGAATGGCATGATGATTGAGGTTTTTCGGCACGCCCGCGATGGAACGCACCCGGTTGATGAATGTTTGAATAAATTAATCTTCGTACACGTTGATAAAGCCGAGGTCATTAAACCCTACAATCGGGCCCGGTTTGCCGGAAGCGAAGCCCCAGCGCAGGCGGGCAACTACACGATAAACACCCTGGCTCAGGGAATTCTTGTTGATCTTCACGTCGAGTTCGTAGAAGTTCGGAGTACCTGTGTCGCCGACTACGGCTTTCGGATTGGCGAATGTTTTGCCACCGCCCATTTGCTCCAGCAAAACGTCGCAGGTCCATTTGCCGCCGCCGAGGAAGGCGGTGAAAATGCCGCTGGTTTGCCAGTGGAACCGAACGATGATGTCCTGGTCGCGCTGGATGCTGTAATTGGAAGTAACGAGGCTTCCGGGAGTACCCACCGGTACGCGGTTGAAGTCCGCAGTGGAGTCACCCTCCAGAATGTGAGCGTGGCCGGTCACTTTCAGGTTGGTTGGATTGATTGCAATTTCAAATGGCATGGTTGTTTGTGTTTGCGCACCTGTTTTTTTTGGGGTGCAGGTTAAAAATACATCCGTTGTTCTTTGTTTCGGATCGCAAAGCAAAGATGGGGGCGCACCACTTAAAAAGCGCTGAAATGCGGCTGAAAGGTTACTGAAAGGTTGCTTAAGTGGTCGCCAACTTTAGTTGGCAGACCTTGAAAACCGGGCGGAGCCCGGCAAATAGAACACGCGAGGCGGAGCCTACGCGCGAGCGGGGCAATGATGAGACCTTGAAAACCGGGCGGAGCCCGAGATTCCCTGTCGGGAATGAGACACGCGAGGCGGAACTTCGACTTGGCTTCGACTGGCTTCGGCTACGCTCAGCCAACAACTCAGCCGCCAGCTCAGTTACGGCGCCATCGCGCGAGCGGAGTTAATTTATAAACTTACTGGCCGCTGAACAGGCGTTCATTGGTACAAAGCACGATCGCGCTGAACAGCGTTCAGCGGTACACTACCGAATCAGCGTCGCAAAACCTTTAATTTCCACCAATTTCCCACGCGGCTCCCGGTATACAACCAGTACGACATAAACGCCGGGTGGCGCCTCGTCGCCGGTGTTCTGCACGCGGCCGTTCCAGGCGTCGTCAGGGCTGGTCGTTTCATAAACCATTTCGCCCCAGCGGTTCCAGATGCTGAGTTTGAAACCCGTGGCGCCTTCCATGATGCCAACACCTTTGAACTGGTCGTTCGAACTGTCGTTGTTGGGGGTGAATGCATTGGGCAGGAAGTAGCGCACCTCCGGCAAAATATCTATAATCCGGATCAGTGTGTCTTTGCAGCCGCTGGGGTGGGTCACCACCTGCATCACTTCATAGACGCCCGTGTCCCGGAACGTATAAACGGGGCTGGGCAATGCGGAAGTAGCGCCGGTATCGAAATCCCAGAGCCAACGGATGGCGCCCTGCGATTCATCCGTGAAGGTCACCGTGGGCTGAATGCTGCTGGGATCTTCGGGCGTAAAAGAAAATCCGGCTTGCGGAGAAGGCCGCACAACAATAAGGTTATTAAAAACCGTATCGGTCTGGCAGCCGATGGGCGAGGTGATGTCTACGGAAACCGTGTAGGTTCCCGGGGATTCGTAGATATAGGTTGGGCTGATTTCAGAACTCGTTCCGCCGTCCCCGAAATTCCAGACGATGTCGTAGGTCTCGTCAATCGGGAAAGATAGGTTGTCGAAAAAGACGGAAACGGGCGCGCAGCCATTGGCTTCGCTGGGCGAGATTACAATCAGCGCCGGCACCGGAAAATAGCTGATAATACGGGTATGTTCATCTTCGCAACCATTGGTGTCCCTCACCGTCAGTGTCACCGGCAATTCTCCGGGGATGAGGTAATTATGAAAAGGATTTTGAACCGCCGAGCGTGCGCCGTCTCCAAATTCCCAATCCCAATCGGTGAGACAACAACTGCCGGTAGTCGACAGGTCGGTAAAAACTACCGGGCCAGCCACACAGGTATCGTATTCAAACTCAAAGTCGGCTCGGATTTCAGGAAAAATATTCACATAGATTGTGGCTGTATCCCCGCAATTAGTACCCGGATTCAGCATCAGGGTTCCTTCGTATTGGCCCACGCCGGGGAAGGTCACCGTAGGGCTCCAGGGACTAAACGTGCGCAGGGTGTCATCAATTAGAAATTCCCAGCGGTGGACGTCAATAAATTGCTCTAAAAAGGAGGTATTCTGAAAGGTAACCGTGTTGTTACCACAGGAATTGATCACAAACTCCCTATTCCCCAGGGTTTCATCCGAAGCAACCTGCGCAATCACCTGCGGGTCGCAATTGGCTACATTGAACTGAAAATCGCGCAAAATCCGGCTTAGCAATACCCCGTTCCGGTATTCGGACACACAAACCCCGACTACAAATTGCCCCTGAACCGTTGGGGTACCGGTGATTATCCCCGTATTCGGATTGATGGTCACGACAGGGTTGCCGCCCATCGGAGCAAGGGAGGTGTATGTAGGAACGGTGAATGCAACCGTGCCGTAAGGCGGCGGACAGGCAGGGTCGGGGTACGCGCCCGCGCAACTGCTGGCTAAAGAAGCCGGCGTAGTAATCTGGCCGCCGCCGAGCAGGGGCGTACAAAATTCGTACACCAACTGGTCGCCATCCGGGTCGGTGGCAGAGTGATCAAACTCCAAAGGCTGATTGACGCAGATCACTGTGGGCGGAAATTGAGCAAACTCCGGGCTGCTGTTACACAAATTCTGGGAAGTGGGGGTGATTTCTACGGAATAGGTCGCCCCCGAAGCTTCCGGGTTGATGAGATTATTGATGGTAATGTTCCGGCAGCACCGCTGGTAGGAAACGTGGTAACTTTCATTAGAAACCGGCAAACTGAGCGAAAAATAATACACCCCTTCTTCCACACAAACATTGGGTGGAATCAGACAAGGGTAATCCGGCGCTTCCACATTCCGGAATTCTGCGAGGGGTACATCTACACGTCGGAAAAAAGAATTTTGGTTCAGGATTGAGCAATTTGTAGCGTCAGCGCCCCCACCACAGCGGTATACCGCAATCAGTGCCTGAGGGTCAAAATTGGCGCAATCGGTGCAGTTGCAATCCCGGTATACTTTGAGTGTAAAAGCGTAATTCCCATTGCCGAGGCATTCGTAGGTCATGACACCGCCCACAATATGCCGGGCCTGGATGGATCCGGCGGCGAGCAACAAACAAAACAAAGTAGTAGTCGTAGTTTTCAATAGCAATCGCATGTGTGTACTTTATAGAGATGTTATATTTACCGAACTAAGGTAACAAAACCTTTGTAAAACTCTGGTTCGCCGCGGGGATGATCTAATGATACTTCATACAGATAGACACCCTGTGGCGCCTGTTGGTTGCCGATCAGGCCATCCCAGCCGAAATCGGGGCTTTTCGATTCAAAAATCAGATCGCCCCAACGGCTCCATATTTTCATACTGAACCGTTGAACGCCACGCAGGTAGCCTTCCCCTTTAAAGACATCATTTACGGTGTCATTGTTGGGTGAAAAAGCATTTGGCATGTGAAAAGAAATAAAAGGCGCTACATCTATCAGGCGACTCGTAGTGTCCTGACAGCCGTAGACATTCGTCACCCGCAAAACGACCCGATGCAGGCCTGTATCCTGCAAGGTATAAACTGGATTTTGTTCAATAGAAGTATGCACGCCGTCGAAATTCCAATTCCAGCGCCAGGCATCAATGGATTGATCGGTGAAATTGACGACCGGATCAAAAGGATCGGGTTTTTCCGGCGAAACCGTAAAATCAGCCTCCGGACCGGCGTATATCCGGATCAATTCCCTGAAAATCGTATCCGTAGTGCACCCAATGGGCGAAGTAATGGATAAGGAAACGTCGTAGACGCCAGCTTCTTCAAACACATGCGTCGGGCTGATTTCGTTACTGGCGCCCCCATCCCCAAAATTCCAGACGACATCATAGGTTTCGTCTATGGGTGAAGACAGGTTGTTGAAGGAAATTTCCGCCGGGGGGCAATCTTCAACCCGGTTGGGTGATACCAAAATCAAAACAGGCACCGGGAAGTAGCGGATTATTTTTTGAATGGTATCCCGGCAACCATTTGTATCCTCTACTTGAAGGGTAACGATGCGTTCTCCGGGATCGCTGTAATCGTGCTGCGGGGACTTGGTGGCCGAAACTTCCCCGTCGCCGAAACGCCAGTCCCAGGTCAAAACACCTCCTTCTGCGTCGGCTATTGATATATCCCTGAAATCTACCAATCCGGCCACGCAAGTATCATATTCAGAAACAAAATCGGCGAAAATGTCCGGATTGATGGTGATGTCCAAATAGGCAGTATCGGGGCAAATGGCGCCGGAGTTCAGGTATAAGCGCCCGGAATAATTACCCGGCCCCGGGAAATCTACGGCAGCATTCCATTGAGTAACCACGGTAGGCGGGCCGCCAAGATCGAACTCCCACCTGAAATTAGCAATGTTTTGTTGTTGAACACTTTGGTTCACAAACAGCAGAGAATAATCTCCACAGGTGTTAAAGCGATAAACGCCATTTTCCTGAGGGCCCTGCAATCTGGCGGAGACTAATATTTGGCAGGTGGTGACATTGAACTGAAAATCGCGGCGAACCGAACTCATCAATACCCCGTTCCTGAATTCCGATACACAAATTCCGACCACAAACTGCCCAACAATATTGGGCGTTCCGGTCAGAATACCGGTAGTTGCGTTGATGCTCAGTCCCGAAGCTGTCCCTAAGGGATTCAGCGCGGTATAGGTTGGCGCATTAAAATTCACTGCTGCATAAGGCGGTGGCAGGTCGGGATTTGGCCCTACGCCATTGGGTCCGAAATTGCCCATCGTGCCCCCACCCAAAAAAGGCGTACACAATTCATAGATCAAAAGGTCGCCATCTGCGTCTGTCGCCGCGTGGTTGAAAGTAAAAGGTTCGCCGACACAAAGGACTGCCGGCGGGAAATTGTCGAATTCCGGACTGCTGTTACAGCTTGACTGAGCCTCCGGTGTCACCTCCATCGTATAGGTAGCGCCGGAAGCGCCCGGGTTGACGATGTTCGTGATCGTATTATTGCGGCAACAACGCTGGTAGGTCACAAAGTAACTCTGGTTAATAATGGGCAGTTCAACAAAGAAGACATACTCTCCTTCCTCTACGCAAACATTGGGCGGCACTACTACACAGGCGTTGCCCGGATTAGGATCAACGGGGTTGACTTCCGGCGGTAATAGATTAAACATGTCGAACGGCGTGTTGTTGCCCTCCCGAAACACCGTAACCGTAGCGGGAAATGCGCCATCCGGGTCAGAGTCGAACCCGGCCCCGTTCCCCTGGCAATCCCGGTATATTTTCATAACGAATCGATAAGTGCGGGAATTTGAGTTGGGGTCGTCGCCGGTAAAGCCCACGCACTGATAAGTAAGGACACCACCAATAATATGAGCCGCATAGGCGTTAGTGGCAAATAGTACACCCAGTAACAGGTGCAACATTTTTTTGGACAATGGCGTTATGAAGATTTCGCGTTTCATTCAAACAATATAAAAGCTTGAAAATAGTTGATAACAGGAGCCGGATTACCTGCGACGACAAGATTGGTCAGGAACGGCGCCCGACTCGCCGGAGTCGCTTATATCTTCCTTGTTCTCAATGGTAATTTGAAAATCAGGAAGGAAGCAACGACTCGCAACGATGTCAAATTAAATAATAGTTTCGGAAGAATTCCCACTTTGAGCGGTATATTTTGCGACTTGGCCACTTAGCAGACAATAACGCGTCATCCCACAACAACAAAAAGGCTGAAATCTTCCGACCTTGAAATACTTTTCAGGCAGTATAAAATAGTCCACATGACGATCTTTACAAACCCGGTGCTTCATATGATTCCACAACACCATGTCGAAGGCGCGCTGGCAGCTATAGAAAACAACGGATTAGTCCTGTGCCCCACCGACACCCTTTGGAGCATCGCATGCGATGCCACCGATCCGGTTGCAGTGCTTCGGTTGTTAAGGCTAAAACCCAATGCGCACGCCAATAGTTTTGAAATTTTGGTTGATTCTATTGAAATGCTCAGGGAGTATGTAGAACACCTGCACCCACGGGTTGAAACGTTGCTCTCCTACCACACCCGCCCCTTAACGGTGGTATACGATAGAGCGCGCAACCTGCCCGAAAAAATTCAAAACCCCGATGGCAGCATCGCTGTTCGAATCGCTCAGGATGAGTTCTGCCGCGATTTGATCGGCAATTTAAAACACCCCTTAGTTTCTACCTACGCCCACCTTGAAAGTACCCCCATGCCCACCCATTTCGGCGCAGTGAGTTCTGCGGTCATCGAGGCGGTGGACTATGTGGTGCGCTACCGGCAAAACGATAAATCGCATGGCCAGCCCTCCGTGATGGTGCGCTTGCTGGAGGAAGAGGAGGAAATGGAGTTCTTGAGAGAGTAAGGCTAATCCCTATGATGCAGGCAACCCTTACTTTATCCGGAAAACGGTTCCAAATTCAGTCCGGCGAGCAATGCTCCTCCGACCTTGCAACAGTCTCCTTCCATTGTTCAGCTTTCAACGGGCAAGGAAAGCGGCTACAAATCCTCATTTCACCGAAAACGGAGGTATATCTTCAACAAGTTTTCATTGATTTTGAATACGACTATCCCCCTGCGCAAAGCATTTTTTGCAATGGCTTTCAATCTTGGTCAGAAAGCCGGGAATATGCATCCGCCGAGCGCATTCCAACGTTAAAATGGTTTGCCCGCTCCTTAATGAAGTACTACGGAGATGCGCATTTTCAGGAAATTCCCCGAAAAAAAGGCTACTTTCATTCCTGGACATACAGCTATGTCCGACGCCCAAACGGGCATTTATTTTTTATAGGATCTCTCAACGAAGCGATTGGTTTCACCTGGTTTGGCCACGACCTCAAACGCGGCGTAATGTCAATCCACAAAGACTGCATCGGCCTGAAAGTTAAGGAACCCTTTATTGTACTGGATGTTCTGATCATCGAAGGAACGGAAGCTGCCGTTTTTGATGCCTGGTTTTCAGCACTAAAATTACCTGCTGCGACCGCTCCCCGTGCAACTGGCTGGACGAGTTGGTACAATTATTACACCAATATTTCAGAAGCAACTTTGTTGAAAAACCTGGCGGCACAAGCATTGATTCCTGTCGAACAACAAGCCGCGCTCCATTTTTTTCAAATTGATGACGGTTATCAAACCCGTGTCGGCGACTGGCTTAACCTAAAGCCTTCCTTCCCCAATGGCATGGCGGAAGTAGCCAATCGGATTCACCATGCAGGTAGCAAAGCAGGGATTTGGATAGCGCCGTTTATTTGCGAACAAAAATCCATGCTGTTCCAGGAGCACCCTGAATGGCTACTTCGCGATGATTTTGGAGCCCCGGTCCGCGCCGGATGGAATCCCTTATGGAGCGGCTGGTTTTATGCGCTTGATTTCTACAACGAAGCTTTTAGGGAAGCCTACCTTAGGCCAGTATTGGAAAGAATGTTATTGGAATGGAAATTCGACCTGCTGAAGCTGGATTTCCTTTACGCGGTCTGCATTTTGCCCCGCCCGGGTAAGCCGCGGGGAATGATCATGCGCGAAGCGATGCAGTGGTTGCGTGAGGTAGCCGGAGAAAAATGGCTGCTGGGCTGTGGTGTGCCTTTGGGCAGTGCATTCGGTCTGGTAGATTATTGTCGGATTGGAGCGGATATTCACCTCAGCTGGGAACATCGGCTGCTCCGGTTTTTGGGCAATCGCGAACGGGTTTCTACACTGCTGGCCCTCCGCACCACATTGGGCAGGTGGCGCCTTGATGGCAAGGTCTGGCGCAACGATCCGGATGTATTTTTGCTACGCCGGCACAATATTCGCCTAAGTGAAGTACAACAACGCACAATTCTGTTGGTCAATGCGTTGTGCGGCGGCTTGTTGTTTACATCGGATGAATTAAATCTTTATACTCCTGCTCAATGGGAAACCGCAAAATTGGGCCTTGAATTGTTACCTGCACAGATGCAAAGCGTAGAATACCGGGGCGCCGACCTTTATTTTTTTACTTTTTCGCATAATGGGCAAACCCGCCATGCACTTTGCAATTTAAATGGACGCGCAAAAAGCATCAGCGTAGCGGGGCAGGTCATTCAGCTCCAGCCCTTCGATTTTCAATTCCTGGCACTGTAGCACAATCACAGCGCCATAAGAGCCTGTTCCACCACTTTGGCAGCCCCGTCCCAGCTGTAACGCATGCGCTGTTGCCGACCGGCTTCGACAAGCGCCTCCCGGAGTTTTTTTTCTTCATACAACCGCTTCATGGCTGCGGCTATTTGTTCCACATTTTCCGGATCCACTTTCAGCGCAGCATCGCCCGCCACTTCCGGCAGCGAAGACACATTGGAGGTCAACACCGGCGTATCGCAATGCATGGCCTCCAGCAGCGGCACGCCAAACCCTTCAAACAAAGAGACATAGGTCAGCGCCAAAGCGGATGCCGTCAGTTCCGGCAACTCAGTTTCCGGAACGTATCCCATAAAAAGGATGTCTTCTTTGTGAACGGCTGCCTCCCAGGCACTGCGAATGATGCCCGTTTGCCAGGTAAAACGCCCGCCAATAAGGAGTTTTACCGGAGCGCCGGTTGCAGTCTTGAAGCAGTCGAACGCTTGAATAAGGCGGTGAATATTTTTGCGGGGGTGAACGGCGCCGAGGTACAAAAAATAAGGCTGGCCGCCACTGTATTTTCCGCGAACGCGCGTCTGGTTTTCCTCAGAAAGCGGCGCGAAACCTTCCCTGCAACCATTGCAACTCACCACAATTTTTGCTGCTGCAATGCCATAACGTGCTATGATATCCGCTTTGGTAAACTCCGATACGGCCACCACCGAATCAGCGCGGCGCAGGTAGCGCGGCACGAAATGGTGGTAATAGTACCGGGCTGAAGGCGGAATTTCAGCCGGAAAATGCAGGTGCGCCAGGTCGTGCGTCACCATCACGGTTTTGACAGGCGCAGCAAGCGAGCAAAATCCGTCGGGCGAAAAAAATACATCGGCTCCGCAGCGGCGCAAAGCTGCCGGAAGCGTCCATTCAAACCAAAGGTACCACAATACCGGGTGTCGCGCCGGGGGCGGCACAACGATCCCAGATACATTTGGCCCAAACAAAAAACGCTCATCAAACGGGCGGTCGAACAGGAAAACAAACTCCCAATCCGGATGCCAGTCCACCAGCCGCCTTACGACTTCATGCGTGAACCAGCCGATGCCTTCGAGTTTGTCGGGCAATAGAAAACGGGCGTTGATGGCGATTTTCATTTAATTATTTCTCGTAACGTTGCTTAAACCGCCGGTACAAGGCCTTTTGCTTATTGTCCAAATCCACGCTGCGGCCCTGAATATATGCCTGGGTCACAATGCTGGTACGCATGTCCAAAATATCACCCTCGCTGACAAACAAATTGGCGTCTTTACCCACTTCCAGCGAACCGGTGCGGCTTTCGATGCCCAAGATTTTAGCCGTATTCAGGGTCAGCGCAATAATCGCTTCCTCCTTGCTGAGGCCAAAGCCAACCGCTTGTCCGGCCTGAAACGCGAGGTTGCGTTGCTGCCAGAATCCTCCGTGGCCGATGCAATACAGCACGCCAGCTTTTTGCAACAACGCCGGCGCTTTGAATGGTTGATCCACATCGGCATCTTCCGTAGCGGGCAGGCTTTGGGTAGATCCAAGGATGACGGCCACGTTATTGGCTTTGAGCAAATCGCTCACCAACCACGCGTCTCTGCCGCCCACAATGACCAATTTGAATTTGTACTGCTGCGCAAACAACACAGCCTGCTGGATGGATTTTGCACTATTGGTTTGAATGAACAGGCGTTTGGAGCCGTCGTACAGGCCCCGCGCTGCTTCAAACTTCAGGTTGCGCGTTTCCACGGTCGCTTTTTGAATGTAGGCCTGCGCTTCCTTGAAGAATGCTTCTAATTCTTGCATCGAAACGGCGTAACCTTCGTTTTTGACGAGTTCATCCGTGAAGCGATTGAAGCGGAATTGCTCCGGCCAGGTCATGTGGACGCCGCCATCGGTCTGGTAGGCCGCATCTTCCCAGTTCCAGGCGTCTAATTGCACGACGCTCGATTGACCCGAAATGCGCCCGCCTTCCGGCACAATTTGCGCCAGCAAAATACCCTGGGAGCGCACGGTCGGTATGACATGCGAATCGGTGTTATAAGCCACTAAAGCCCGAATGCTGGGATTCAGATCGCCGATTTCCGAAGCGTCTTGGGTGGCGCGTACGGCTGCAATTTCCACCAATCCCAATTGAGTATTGGGGGCAATGAGGCCCGGGTACAGGTGCTTCCCGGCGGCATCCACCCGGGTATAAGCGTTCAGATCAACCGAGGGTGTTTGTCCGGCAGCGCCTACAAACGTGATTTTGCCTTTGTCAAAAGCGATGACGCTGTTTTCAATCACCTGCCCGTTGCCGAGGTGCGCCGTTGCGCCAGTGATGTAGGTGCCCCTGCTTTGCGGTTTGGCCGGCACGGGACCAGCCTGGGCGAAAACTGCCGCTGTTTGCACCAGCAATCCGGCTGCGATTAGAATGTATTTTATTTTCATGATATTGTTTCTTTATGTTTTATGTTCAGCGTTGTTCGTTGAACGTTGTTCGTTCTGGGCTCGCATCAATTGGGTATTCGCTGATTGTTGTTTGTTATACGCCGTGATCCAAAGGAATGACATATTTTGCTCTCGGAAGCCGCGCTGAACGAACAACGAACAACTGACAACGAACAACCGGCAACATCCCCAATCAATCCTCCATCTCATCATGCACATCATCACAATGGTATTCTTTCGACTGCGATGCGCCGCGGGCTGGCTGCGTTGGTCCCCCACCCTGCTTGGCTGCGATCATTTTCTGGACTAAACGGGTGCGTTCTGCCAGAACAGCGGCGCGCAATTGCTCGTCTTCTTTGCGGTCAAAAAACTTGATGCCATCCACAAAGGTCTGTTCCGCTTTCGCATAAACGGAGAGCGGATGGTCGCTCCACAGCACGATGTCGGCGTCTTTGCCCACTTTGATGCTACCCACGCGGTGATCTACGTGCAGCAGTTTGGCCGGATTGAGGGTAACAAATTTCAGCGCCTCTTCCTCTGGTACGCCGCCGAAAAGCACGGCTTTTCCCGCTTCCTGATTCAGGCGGCGCGCCATTTCGGCGTCGTCTGAGTTAAAAGCCACCAAAACACCCTGCTCGTGCATGAGTGCGCCGTTGTAGGGAATGGCTTCGTAAACCTCGTATTTATAAGCCCACCAGTCGGAGAAGCTGGAACCGCCCACGCCGTGTTTAGCCATGATGTCGGCCACTTTATAGCCTTCCAGAATATGGGTAAATGTGTTGATTTTAAAGCCAAAGCGCTCGGCCACTTTCATCAGCATGTTGATTTCGCTTTGCACGTAGGAGTGGCAGGTGATGAAGCGCTTCTTTTCCAGGATTTCAAGGCCCGTTTCCAGATCAAGGTCTCTGCGGTAAGGTTTTCCGCTGCGCTTGAGGGCGCCGTATTCTTTGGCGCGGGTGAAGTAGTCTTCATAAAACTGTTCGACCCCCATGCGCGTTTGTGGGAAGCGCGTCGCAGTCGCTTCACTCGCGCCCGATTGCTTGACATTTTCCCCAAGGGCAAATTTGATAAACCCGTCCGCCCCTTCAAATTTCATCGCTTCAGGCGCATACCCCCAGCGCATTTTGATGAGCGCTGATTGCCCGCCGATCGGGTTGGCTGAGCCGTGCAGCAATTGCGCCGCCGTAACGCCACCCGACAACAGGCGGTAGATATTGATGTCTTCGCTGTTGATCACGTCTCCAATGCGCACTTCTGCGCTGCTGGCCTGCGTGCCTTCGTTGACGCCGCGACTGACCGCTACGTGCGAGTGTTCATCGAGGATACCGGGCGTGAGGTGTTTGCCGGTTCCGTCTATTTCCACCGCGCCAGTGGCTTTCAGTCCTTTGCCTACCTGCGCGATTTTCCCGTTTTGAACGAGCACATCGGCGCCTTGCAGGATGCCGTCTTTTTCATTCGTCCACACCGTAGCGTTGCGAATCAGGTAGGTTGCGGGCTGCGGTTTTTTCTCCCAGCCATACGCTACAAAAGGATAGGTGAGGGCGCCCGGCTCGCTTTTTTCGCGCGGCTTGCGGTCGTCTTTTTTCTCTTCTTTGGCAGCGGCAGGCCCCGTGTAGTCCGCTTTCCAGTCTATCCACTGCCCCGCGCCGTTCTGGCCTTTCCCCGACCAGGTGCGGCCTGAAACCGTGCCCGACAAGCGGATCGCGTTCTTTTCGCCTTTCGGCGTAAAGGACAGGGTAATGAGGCCGTTTGAAACCTGGTGTTTCACTTTCACATTGGTGCTGTCGTTCACCACGATGATCATTTCCACTTTTTCGCCTTCTCCTTTGGCGGCCAATTGGTAGGTAGTATTGTCCACCACTAAGTTGTAATTTCCGGTTAATTCCGGCGCATCCAATTCTTTCAGGATGTACGGTTTGCCGTTGACCCAGTTGTGGTGGATTTTGGTCTCTTTTTCAAAAATATCGTTGCTAGCGATGATGAAATTGGCGATTTTGCCTTTTTCTAAACTGCCGAGTTTGTCTGATGCGCCTGCTAAGCTGGCCGGTGTGGCCGTCAGGGCTTTCAGCGCTGCGTCTTTGGCTAAGCCATTTTCCACTGCTTTGCGCAAATTCGGAAGGAAGTCATCTGCTTTTTTCAAACCATGCGAAGTCAGCACAAAAGGAATGCCCGCTTCGGCAATTCTGGCAGGGTTGTATGGCGCCAGCTCCCAGTGTTTCATCTGCGAGAGGTTCACCAATTGCGCATCAAATGGGTCTTCTACATCGTAAGCTTCCGGGAAATCGAGCGGAAGGATGAACGTGGAACCGGTTGCTTTCAGCTCGGCAATGCGCTGGTATTCGTCGCCATCGCCTTTGAAGAGGTAGGTGATGCCGAATTCTTTGCCGAGTGCCGCCGCGCGCAGCACTTCCAATTTGTTGCCCACCTCGAAAATTTGGGGCAGCGACTGCACTGCATTCCAGGCCGATAGCGAAATGTTCGTCTCTGCTTTCTGGGCGGCGTGCCACTGACCGTCTAAATAAGTCTGGCGCAGCAGCGCAATGCCTCCCATCA
>JBJXFD010000186.1:0-8104 GCA_046153985.1 Saprospiraceae bacterium | reverse complement strand
CCCACCGGGCATTCAAGCGAAGGAACGCTCAGTCACATCATCAATCCTCATTTATCAATCATCAATCATCAATTCCTTAAATCGCCAAAATCTCCGCCATCCTCACCAAATCATCCTCCACTGGTTTTTCTTTCGTGATGGCATCCTGGAAAGGCGTAAAAGTGACCTTGTTGTTTACAATACCCGCCATGACATTTTTTTTGCCCGCGATCAAACCTTCCACGGCCGCAAAGCCAAGCCGGCTGGCCAATACCCGGTCGAAACAACTGGGCGAGCCGCCGCGTTGGAGGTGCCCGATGATGGCTACTTTGGTATCGTAATAATCGAAAGCTTCCTGCACTTTTTGCGCAATCGCAGTTGCGCCGCCTTCTTTGTTGCCTTCCGCAACGATGACGATGCTGAACAACTTTTTGCGGCGCGCCCCTTTTTTGAGTTTGTCAATCAACGCGTCCAAAGAAGCGTCTACTTCCGGGATCAGGACGCTTTCGGCGCCGCTGCCAATGCCCGTACTCAGTGCAATAAAGCCGGAGTTCCGGCCCATAACTTCCACAAAAAACAGGCGGTTGTGCGAATCGGCGGTATCGCGGATTTTGTCCACCGCTTCCACGGCGGTATTGATGGCTGTATCAAAACCAATGGTATAATCCGTGCCGTATAAGTCGTTGTCAATGGTACCCGGTATGCCGATGAACGGGATATTGCATTCTTTTGAAAAGATTTCAGCGCCGGTAAATGTGCCGTTGCCACCAATGGCGATGCAGCCGTCAATGTCGAATGCAGTCAGCGACTCGTGCGCGGCTTTGCGGCCTTCTGGCGTCATGAAACGCGGGCTGCGCGCGGTTTTGAGCACGGTGCCGCCCCGGTGAATGATGTTTCCGACGTCACGAATTTCCATGCGTTTGAACTCGCCGTCTATCATGCCTTCATAGCCTCTGGAAATACCGTGAACATGAAGGTCGTGAAACGCCGATGTGCGCACCACTGCGCGGAGTGCGGCATTCATGCCGGGCGCGTCGCCGCCGGAGGTAAATACGGCTATTCTTTTGATTTCCTTGCCCATAGGATGAGGAATTGTGGTGTAATTTAGTTGTGATGATCTGAATGAAACGCAACTAAGCGGTCAATCGGCTTTTTAATGAAAATCCCGGGCTGCATAGCGCGTTCTTCCAGAATGATTTTGAGAATATCCTGAAAATAGTAGGCAACCGATCCGATGAAATGCACCGGAACGGAAAGGTGGCCTTCATACTTCCGCACATGCCGGTCAATAAATTCCGATAAGCGGCGGTACAGTAATTTCTGGATGAAAAAATGGTCGCGGTGTTCCGACAAAAAGCGGGAGAAAGTAGCCAGAAAAACGTTGGGGGTCTCTTCGCCGTATAATTTGTCTAAAATGGCTTCTTTTCCGCCAGGATAGGCCGCTTCGAACGCCTGGATCAAATCGCGCGGCAATTCCCGGTAAAAATAGGCGCGGATCAATTGCTTGCCTAAGTGGGTGCCACTGCCTTCGTCACCGATCAGGTAACCGAGGTTGGGAATATTGTCAATGACATCGTGGCCATCGTACAGGCAACTGTTGGAACCGGTGCCAATGATGCAGGCAATACCCGGGTTAGTGCCACAGGTTGCCCGGGCCGCGCCGAGCAGGTCGTGTTCTATTTCCAATTGCGCATTACCAAACACGCCTTTCAGTGCCTGGGCAATGACGGACTTCCGTTTCGCGTCCCAACAACCCGATCCGTAATAGAACAGTTGCTGGACATCCGCCTTGGGTACATCCGCCTCGAACGCCGTATCCAATTCTTTGCGAATGGTTTCCGAGCTGTGAAAAACCGGGTTAAATCCCATCGTGTGAACGCTCCAGATGCGTTCTTTTCCGACCAGCATCCAATCTGCCTTGGAAGAGCCGCTGTCAACAACTGCGATCATGGTTATTGCTTGTCTTAGAACATATTGATGAATTTTCCAACATGCTCTTGTATTTGTTTATAACAGTTGTTAGCCCATTGCGTACGGTATAGATCATTGGCGAAACTGCGCTAACTGCCTGAAACGGCAAATGTAGTGTAATTTTGACACTATCTATAATTCACAAGACTTTTCCATTTCAGGGCGCTTTGGGGATTTTATTTTATTAAACAAAAAGTGTTGTTTTTAACAACATTTTGTTTTATATTTGTTGCATTTAACGAATACCCGAACCGTGGCAACCAATAGCGCTTATGAATAAAAGACTTACCTCCGAATTCACAACAGCGGGCAATCTTTCCGTTCAAAAAATAAAAGATTGGATCAGCCGGCGCTGGTTCAAACTATTCCTGCTCTTTTTGTGCGGCTATGTCTTTTTTCATAAAGACATCACCATCTCATTTGGATTGAACGCTGCAGGCCAGTGGGACCTCGCCGGAATAGGTGGGGCAGAACCGGTTGTCCTGCCTGCTGCACACTATGAAACACCTGCCGTTGAGCCTGAAAAACCTGTAGCAGGGAGCGGCAAAAAGTGGAAGGATCGGCGCGCCAATACCTTTTCCAACCTGACTTTTGTGCTCAGTCCGGATTATGGCGAGCGCAAGGGCCTCGACCCCGCCATTGCCAAAGAAAAAGTGCAGGTTTGCAAAGACTACGTGAAGCGCTACGCCACAACGGCCATCAAAGAAAAGGAAGTTTACGGCATTCCCCCCAGCATCACTTTAGCACAGGGATTGTTGGAATCCAATGCTGGCGACAGCCGCCTTTCCGTGGAATCCAACAACCATTTTGGCATCAAATGCCGCTCAAAATGCCGGGGTTGTACTTGCCGCAACTACACCGACGACGATATTTACGATATGTTTCGCGTTTTTGAATCGCCCTGGGAAAGCTTTC
Source organism: Saprospiraceae bacterium (assembly GCA_046153985.1). GTDB lineage: Bacteria > Bacteroidota > Bacteroidia > Chitinophagales > Saprospiraceae > JABWAJ01. The sequence goes on along the minus strand of JBJXFD010000186.1, from coordinate 5,239 downwards.
GCGAACATTCAAAACTGTTGGACAGCGCCCGGTACCGCCACTTGAAAAAACTCGGAAGCAGCGATTATAAAGGCTGGGCTTACGGGCTGAAAAAAGCGGGTTATGCAACGGATAAACGCTATGCAGAAAAGCTGGTGCAGATCATCGAATTTCTCGATTTGCATCAGTATGATGAATGAAAAAGGCGCTTACCTTCTACCTTCTACTTTCTACCCTCTACCCCTTACTCCACAGCAATCATCGCTTCCTCCCACGTCGCAACCGCCGAGGCCAATTCCTTCTTTTTTTGTTCGTAGCGCTGCATGAAGGACGGGTAATCCGGGGCATTATACACCGCCGGTTCCGCCATTTTTTCTTCCATTTCCGAAATTTCCTTTTCTAAGGTTTCGACGCGCCTTTCCGCGTTTTGGACGTTACGCATCAGGCGTTTGCGTTCTTCGCGGTCGAGTTCCCGTTTAGGTCCTGCACCATTTCCGTTGGATGACCCGTTGACGGTGCTCAGCTCCACCTGGCGCATGTCGTTCAGGGCGCGTTTTTCTAAGAAGGCGTTCACATCACCGATATGGTCATAAAGATGGCGGTCTCTGAATTCCAGCGTTCTATTGGTCAGACCGCTCAGGAATTCCCGGTCGTGGCTGACCACAATCAGGGAGCCGTCGTAATCCGCCAGCGCCTGCTTCAGCACATCCTTCGAGAGCATGTCCAAGTGGTTGGTCGGCTCATCCAGCACCAGCAAATTGAACGGGCGCAATAACATACAAGCCAAAGCCAAGCGCGCGCGCTCACCGCCGGACAAAACCGATACTTTTTTATCCACATCTTCCCCGCTGAACAAAAAGGCGCCCAGTATTGAGCGCAATTTAGTGCGCATTTCAGGGGGCGAAAAATTTTCCATGGTTTCCAGCAACGTGAGGTTGGATTGCAGGGTCTCCGACTGATTTTGGGCGTAGTAACCGATCTGGGAGTTGTGCCCCAGGATAACCTGGCCGCCAGTGGCCGCAATTTCATTCACGATGATTTTTGCGAGCGTAGTTTTGCCCTGTCCGTTTTGACCCACAAAAGCCACCCGGTCGCCGCGGTCCAATTTGAAATAGACTTTGTCGAGTACCGTCAGGTTGCCGTAGCGCTTTTCCAGATCCAAAGCTTCTACCACCACCTGGCCGGAGCGTGGCGCCGGCGGAAACCGCAGGTTCATGACCGCCGTATCGGAGTCGTCAATTTCGATGCGATCAATTTTGTTCAGTTGCTTTTGCATGGATTGCGCCATGCTGGTTTTGGAGGCTTTCGCCATAAAGCGGGCGATGGTGCGCTCTTTTTGGGCGATGTTGCGCTGCTGGTTTTCGTAGGCCGACAGTTGTTTTTCGAGGCGTTCGGCGCGCATGGAAACGTATTTGCTGTACGGCGCTTTGTAGTCAAATGCCTTGCCCAATTCAATTTCTATCGTACGCTCGGTTGTGTTGTCGAGGAATTGTTTATCGTGAGAAATGATGATGACTGCGCCGGTATAAGTTTTCAAAAAGCCTTCCAGCCAGATGATGGATTCAATGTCCAGGTGGTTGGTTGGCTCATCGAGGAGGAGATAGTCCGGACGCTGGAGCAGCATTTTGGCCAATTCCACGCGCATTTGCCAGCCGCCGCTGAATTCATCGGTCAGTCGTTGCAGGTCGGAGGATTTAAAACCCAGTCCTTTTAATACACGTTCAGCTTCTGCTTCCATTGCGGTGCCGCCGAGAATGGTAAAACGGTCGCTTGCTAACGAGTACTCTTCCAGCAGGCGTTCATAGTCGGCGCTTTCGTAGTCCGTGCGGGTTTCCATCTCCTTGTGCATCTCTTCGATGCGGTGCTCCAGGGCTTTGGTCTCTGCAAAAGCGGTGAGCGCTTCATCCAGCACCGTTTTCCCTTTCGGGATATTCATTTCCTGATGCAGGAAACCCAGCGTGCTCGACGATGGCCGGCTCACTTTTCCTTCATCGGGCCGGACATCGCCGGCGATAATTTTCATTGTGGTAGATTTTCCGGCGCCATTCCGGCCCACCAAACCCACTTTGTCGCGTATGCCAATCACTAAGTTGACACTGTCTAAAAGCACGCGATCTCCATATTTTACGGAAATATCTGCCAGTACGATCATGGTTGTTATTTTATGCTACGCTTCCCGACCAGGGCCGGCATGCGAAGCTGCTATCCTTCAAAAACGGCGCAAAAATACGAAATACCGTGCATTTGACGTAGCTTAATTATAAAGTTACCTTTTAAATAAAAAACAAAAGCCGCTGATTCCTCAGCGGCTCTTCTTTCTGTGGAGGTGGCGAGATTTGAACTCGCGTCCAGAGAAAGCACCAAAAAGCCTTCTACATGCTTATCCGCCTATTTGGATCTTGGTGGGAGGGTAGGTTAGTCGGCCAGCCTGTGTCTCACACCCAGCCCTGGTTCTCGGAAGCGCAATCGGGCCAATTGAACTTCCAAAGCCTGAGGTTGGTTGATGCACGAACGCCGCTCCTTCAGGCGGAGAGCAAGCCCCGTAGGGCGTGCGTTGCGTACAATGGTGCCTTAATTCCTAGAACTAGGCAGCCATGGCATACTGAGTATTGCCATTTGTGGTTTGATCGTCATTTTTTACGGAGTGAACAATCGTTCTCCGGCATGCTAACTAGTCAGTTCACTCTCCTGTCGATTCCGGTACACCCCCATTTACTAACTGTAAAGCAAAGGTAGAACTATTTAATCCCCCTAATAGTTTCACCGGCCTCAAATATTTCTTAGTATTGGGCAAACAAAACGAACCTTACCTATGATGAATCTCACCTGTTCCCAAGCCTCCCGGATTTTCGCCTTTTTTTTAGTGGTGGCCACTGTTTTTTCTGCGTGCAAAGGCACCCAATACACCCCGGCCAATTTGCCGGAGCAGCAGCTTGCTTTTGGCGACGGCGGCGGTTTTGCCGGCGCTTACACGGAATATCTGCTGTTGGAAAACGGACAATTGTTTGTCCAGAAAGGACTCGGTGGCGAGCGTATGGAAATACCTGCGACTAAAAAGCGTACTGCAAAAGCGATGTTCAAACAGGCGACTGTCCTGCTGACCGATTCTACGGCATTCAACTACCCGGGCAATGTCTATTATTTTTTGCAACGAAAAGACACCGGGTTAGATGTCCGCGTGACCTGGGGCGCGCCGGGTTATGAGGTGAATAGTGAAATGAAAGCCTTGTATGACCAGCTGATTAAATTGCCAACTCCTGAACCTGTTGACAAATAAGGAGACCTGAACACTTCGTTCAGGTTTTCCCACCCTTTTTGGACAGCTTCTGCTGTTAGGATGCTTGGGCTTGATGTTTTGTAGGTTCTTGGAATGCCAATACAATATCATTCCGCCGAACACCCAATGCTTCAAGTTCATCTACAATGGGCAAGTCAGTTCGATTTTGTTGAATCCAAACCTTATCGCCGACCAGGTCAAAATGAAAAACGGCATAGTGAATATGTTCTCCATTGTGCCAACCAACCCGAACTAATTGATAGTGACCATTTGCTATGTCACTAATTAGTTGATTTTGAACATTTTTCCAGCCCGATGGCTTTATCGGAACGTATTCGTTCAGAAAAGTCATGATTGCATTATGATAATTCAATTTTTTATCCATTTGACGATTTTTTTCTTTACGTGGTTGAAAATGAGCATGTTCACCTGGTATTCTTTCCACGCTTCCCGGTATATTTCTACTCTCTTTAGTCTAACAAATATAGCGTCTGGTATTGCAAGAAACAAGACATGTTTTTTTCCTGCCTTCTTTAAAGCAAGGCGATACATCATGAACTGGCCCAATGCTTGATGAAAATCATAGAAAAAAGAGTTCCCCTCCAAAGACTTAATTTCAATAGCAATTTCAACGCCTTCTTTTTGAGCGCCGATCATATCTCTTTCAGCGCCCAAGTCAATATAGAAATCCAAGCCAGGAGTTGGAACTGTCAAAGGATCATCAGTAATTACCCAGCCATCAAGCTCTAATGCCTCCCTTACAAGACTATGGTATTTATCTTTCCTTGGCATACTTCCATTATTAAACGCTTTCAATCAAAAATCACCTCTGTAGCCCCATGCCCATACCTCGGATGGTATTCATTTTTGAATGTTTTGACCTCCGGGATGCGGAGCAGACGTGTGGCAATGGTGTCGCGCAAACGGCCGGTGCCAAGGCCGTGGATGACAAAAACCCGCTCGACGCCAATGCGGATGGATTTTTCCATGAATGCGTCGAAATGCCGGATCTGGATCTGCAAAATTTCCGCGTTGCTTAGTTTTGCCCAGTTTTCGGCCAACTGCTCAATATGGAGGTCTATTTCCGGACTAAATTCGGCCTTTTCCCGAACTTCATGGGGCATGTGACTGGGGTTGGTCGGCAAAAACTTAGCCGGTGTTGCCTGGCGTTTGGTGTAGGCCAGCAAGTCTTCGCCTTCTTTTTTATCGGCGGGTTCGTCTTTGATGTTTTCAAAGATGCGAAATAAATGCACCGGCCGGTTTAGTAACGGCGCGGTCACTACCTTGCTAAAAAACTGTTTTGCCTTGATTTTTAATACTTTGTTTAACTGCGCGCCAGGCCCTTCCGTGGTAACCCGCCAGCAGGAGAGTTCTACTTCCGGGGATTCATTGAGTTGGTCGAAGGTCATTTCGCCAACCTGAAGCGCACTCACTGCCTCTAATTTTCCGTCCTGTTGCTTCGCTCGCCGGCCATTGAAGGACAGGGCAATATCGTAGACGACCTCGTAGCGGGTATCGTTGATGAGGAAAATGAGGTATTTTTCGATCGAGGCATCGCTTCGAAAAGCAGGATCAAAGGCCAGTTGCACACCGCTGCTGCGCAGGATGGCATACTGGTTTTCAGATACGGTGCGGGGTGGCGGTGGTTCCGCCTGGTATTTTTTCGGAGCGGGCACAACTTTGGCTTTGGCGAAAACCTGATCGCGCAGCGGGTCGCTGTAATGCACGATATCTTCTTCAAAGACAGGGATTTCCATGTCGCCGCCATCGAGCGATACCTGGAGCATGCCATGTTCGAGCAAAGCCGTTACTACACCGGTATCGTTTGTCCGAATCAACTTTACTTTTGTTCCAATTGCAAATAGCACAGGTTTCAATTGTATTTTATACTTTAGATGTTTAATCAACACCAAAGGTACGAAATGTGATTGGTTTGCTGCTGTCGAAATGGAAATGGAAACTTGCCCAGGCGCTGGAGTGGCG
>JBJXFD010000185.1:0-3351 GCA_046153985.1 Saprospiraceae bacterium | reverse complement strand
GTCTTTCCTAAAAATAAAAAAAGTTTATTTGTTTGCTCTTTTTCTGTCTCATAGTCAATCGAGTGTTTCATATAAATTAGAAACAATTCATGAAGTCCATATGCGATTATGCACTTGCTTAGGAAACCAAGGGAAAAGCCCGAAAGATCAATCCAGAAATGGCTTATATCTTCAAATAAATATAGTAAGACTAAAAATTGTATAAAGGCGAAAATTATTGATCCCCAATATAGGCTTTTTATGTTTCTATACTTTGCATGAAATGTTTTAAAATATTCAGAAAGACATATGTAAGAAGAAAATGTAACAAATCCATATAATAAAAGTTGAAAAACTTCAAATTTCGCTACGGAAAATGTGTTTAACACTGTAACTATGTAAACAAACACAAAGCCCGCTATCAAAAATATTGGATTATATGGAATAACTTTATTTAGCCAATTTTTCTTTTTGTAAAAGTTTCTGGAGCCTCTTATTATAAAATAGCACCCAAGTAAATCAAAAAAATGAATTATTATTTTATAATAAGAGAACCACAAATGGCTAAGATTATGTGATAATCCATAAAAAAAAATTTTACTATCTGCCTCTGAAAGAACACCCGACAAAACTAAATATATGATGTTGCAAAGCCACCCCCACCTTATAAATTTAAAAGGCTGTAAGTTTAGTGGTGTTTGGGCTGCTTGAAAACTAAAATAAGTCAGTAATGAAACTACTGGCAGCTGCAAAAAAATGAAGAAATGCACAAGTGAAGTTGTGCTGGTATCATTACCTAACATGGGTCGATTGTTTTTAGGGAATGTAACTGCGAAGGAAAGGTATGTCAATAAAACTAGTACTGTGAGAGAAAAAGTTCAAGTTGATTACAATATAAAATTATTCTAAATAAAAAAGGAGCAGTGACGCATAAGGCTTAAAAAAACCGCGGCATTTGAAACTCGAATCATCCATATTTTATCTCCCGTTTTTCCGCAGTTCAATCTCTTATATTACTAAACTGGAAAATTCCAATACCTAATCAAGGCAAATCTCAAAACTGACCCGTCCGATCCGCAGAAGGCAATGGCCCGTGCCGGGTCGGGGCGACCCAAATCCACCCACTTCACTCCACCCAAATTTGTCAATCCGCTCCGCAATCCTCACTTTTGTGGCTACCTTCACCCCCACATCATGAGATCAAACCTCCTCTTTTATCTCGGTCTGGCACTCAATATGATTACCCTGCTTGTAACAATCAGCAGCGCGTTAACCCTATTCACACCTACTCAAAATCTAGAAGGAAACTTCAATGGCAGCAACATTAGCGATGGCATGACCACCTTTGGCCAACTCATGAACTGGCTTCTTCCGCTCGGTTTGATCGCTTTAATGGCGCTTGCTTTTTGGTTGCGCTCCAAAGGCAAATTGCTTGCGGCCAACATTTTGGTGTGTATCCCAGCCATACCTATGCTTGCATGGATTGTAATTTGGGGAGGTCTAGCACTGTTGTTTATCCTGTTTGGCAACTGAATTCCTAATTAACAAGGCACAATATGTTGGTGGTGGGGTTGTCTAGATCCTTCCAAAGCACAAGGCAGTAGGGCTTGAGGTATGAGCGGATAAAGGATAGCGTTTGAGGCAGGACTTAAAAGAATGTTTCTTTTTTATCTTACGCCCAAAATCCGGACCAATATGGCAAAAACAGCTTCAAGCAACGCAATACTGCCCATTTTTGACGTGACGAACTACAATACCCTTGTCGCCCAGATTTCTGACGTGTATGCACAAGGCCGACAAAAGGCAGTGCAGGCAGTCAATGCCAATATGCTCGAGACCTATTGGCTGATTGGGCAGCACATCGTGGAATTTGAACAGGGTGGGAGTGCAAAGGCTGAATATGGGAAAGCCCTGTTGCCGAGGCTTTCCAACGATTTGAAGGAAAAGAATGGCAAGGGTTTCAGCCTGAGTAATATCATCAGAATGAGGCAGTTGTATGCTGTATTCCCAATTTATGCGGAGCTTCCGCACAAATTGAGCTGGTCGCATCTCGTGGAGTTGCTCAAAATAGATGACCCGCTCGAACGCTCCTTTTATACTCAGCAATCTATTATCGAAAATTGGAGCTCTACGCAACTGATTCGCCAGAAAAAATCCTCCCTCTTCCTTCGCCTGGCAGCATCCAAAGACAAGGCAGGCATTTTACAGTTGGCGCGCAAAGGCCAAATTATTGAAAGCCCTGCAGACCTGATCCGCGAGCCTTATGTTTTAGAGTTCCTGAAAATCCCCGAACCCTACCACCTCAGCGAAACAGAATTGGAAAAACGCCTCATCGAACACCTGCAATATTTCCTGCTCGAACTCGGAAAAGGCTTCGCGTTTATTGGCCGACAGTACCGTATTACCCTTGGCAATAGGCATCATTATGTTGATTTGGTGTTTTACCACCGGATATTGAAATGCTTCGTCCTCATTGATTTGAAAAAGGAAGAGGCTGGCTACGAAGATGTGGGCCAAATGAATATGTACCTCGGCTATTTTGAAAACGAAGAAAACACCGAGGGCGACAACCCACCCATTGGTATTGTGCTTGCAAAAGAAAAGGATGAACTACTCGTCAAGTATGCCCTGCATAATATTTCATCTCAGTTGTTCATCTCCAAATACCAACTCTACCTGCCAAATCCCGAAGAATTAAGAACCGAAATCGAAAAACAACTACAGGCCGTTGATATCTATCCGACTGATCCTATTGACACCTAACCTAATCCATTAAATTGGCTTCCATCTTACCCTACGAAGTACCAATGCAAAGTTTGGATGAAGGTTACAGTGGTAAGTAAATTCCGAAAGAACACCCCTCCGATGCTCTATTTCACCGAAAAAGACCTCACGCTGGAATCTGAAAGCGGCTCAAAAACCTGGTCAATACCGGAATTGCTCGAAACGCCCAAACGCCCACGCCCGACCTCTTCTTAGCCCCAACCCCTAGCGCAGAAGGAATGGCACATGACCTGCCTCTTTACATTAGAAAACATTTTGTGTTTTAATGTAAGTTTACACCCTACCTTTGTTTCATGGTTTGGATGCGCTCCTAGAGTATGGACAGACTTGAGCAGTGAGACAAAAACGATTAAATTTGCATTCCAACGCTTAATCTATGCCCGGCAAAATACCTGATACTGTTTGGCTATATCGAATTGTGCATTACACCAACCTGGTGTATATTCTTCAGCATGGGATGTTTACCAAATCCCACCCGAAACAAGACCCGAGTTATGTGGTGATTGGTGATAATCAACTAATTGGTCAACGACAAGACTACCCCGTGGGATTAGAGGGAATGGGAAGTTTGGGAGATTACGTAAGATC
>JBJXFD010000165.1:0-7648 GCA_046153985.1 Saprospiraceae bacterium | reverse complement strand
GGGCAATTGCCCTGAATGTTCGCACAAAAAAACTGCTGGCCGATACGGTTACGCCCGTTGCTTTATACCTGAAAATCAGGGATTGCTACCGGGAATCGGTGTTGTTGGAAAGCAACGACTTTCGCAGTAAGGAAGATTGCCACTCTTTCATTGGCATGGAACCCATCGCGCAGTTTATTGTGCAGGGCGGGTTCATCGTAGAAAAGCTGCCTGGGGGAGTGGTTCATCGGCGCAAAGCAGAACAGGTGCCCGACGCGCTTTGGCAGTTTTTGCAGCGGTTTCAGGTAGAGCCCAACCAGGCTGGCGCCAATTTCAACGGAGTGCTGGGGCATACCGGTTTCGACGGCGTTCAGTACTTCGATACCCTGCGTTTTGATCAAGCCAAGCGCAGGTTCGATGTGCCCGACATGCGCTATTCGCTCTATCGCTTCATCATCGCCATAGACCATTTCAAGGACGAAATGATAATTTTGGAAAACATCCCACCGGGAGAAGTTTCTAAGATGGAGGCGTTGGAAAAAATCATTGAAAGCCAGCGTTTTGCAACGCATCCTTTTCAGCTTCAGGGCGAAGAGCGCAGCAACCTGACGGATGAAGAATTTATGGAGTTGGTGCGCATCGGCAAACGCCACTGCTTCCTGGGCGACGTATTCCAGATTGTTTTTTCGAGGCAGTTTTCACAAAAATTCCAGGGCGATGACTTTAATGTCTACCGCGTGCTGCGTTCGGTGAATCCTTCTCCCTACCTTTTTTATTTTGATTGCGGAGATTATCACATTTTTGGGTCTTCGCCAGAAGCCCAGATGGTCGTCAAGGACGGCGTGGCCAGCGTCAATCCCATCGCCGGAACCTACCGCCGCAGCGGCGACAAGGAAGAAGACGCCCTTCGCGCATTAGCGCTGATCGCTGATCCGAAAGAAAATGCAGAGCACATCATGCTGGTAGACCTGGCCCGGAATGACCTCAGCCGTCACGCCACCAACGTGCGCGTGAAAGAACTGAAGGACATCCAGTTTTTTAGCCACGTCATTCACCTCGTATCAAAAGTGCAGGGGGATCTCGTTCCCGGCATCAACCCCATTCAGGTATTTGCCGACACCTTTCCTGCGGGTACGCTTTCGGGTGCTCCAAAATACAAAGCCCTGCAACTGATTGATCAGTATGAAAACCAAAACCGCAGCTTTTACGGCGGTGCGCTCGGGTACATTGCTTTTAACGGGGACATGAACCAGGCCATCGTCATCCGCTCTTTTTTGAGCAAGGACAATACCTTGTTTTATCAATCCGGCGCCGGAGTTGTGGCGGCCAGCGTGGAAGAAAACGAACTTCAGGAAGTGAATAACAAACTTGGCGCTTTGAAAAAAGCGCTGCTTGCTGCTCAAAACCTATAAGGTTTCAAAAACCTTATAGGTTTAAACATCAGGTTTAAACACGGAATATGAAAAAAATACTCGTCCTCGACAACTACGACTCCTTCACTTTCAATCTGGTACACTACCTTCAGGAACTCCTGAAACATCCGGTGGAGGTGCGGCGAAACGACGAAATCAGCCTCGACGAGGTGGCGAATTACGATGCCATCGTGCTGTCGCCCGGCCCTGGAGTGCCTTCAGAAGCCGGCATTATGCCCGAATTAATCCTGCGCTACGCCGGCAAAATTCCAGTTTTCGGGGTCTGCCTCGGGCATCAGGCCATCGGAGAAGCATTTGGAGCGCAACTTGAAAACCTAAGCGAGGTCTACCACGGCCTCGAAACCCCGGTGGAAGTGCTGGTGGAATCGGAATTGCTGTTTATGGGCGTACCGAAAATTTTCCAGGCGGGGCGCTACCATTCCTGGGCGGTTCGCCGCGAAGCGCTACCCGATTGCCTCGAAATAACAGCGGTGGATGAGCAGGGCGCAATCATGGCGCTGCGCCACAAAACGCTGAATGTGCGCGGTGTGCAATTTCACCCGGAATCCATTATGACACCTTACGGCAAAAAAATGTTAGAGAACTTTCTCGCTTTTTGTATACAATAAATATCCTTTATGAAATCCATCCTATCCCGATTATTCGAACACGAACGCCTGAGCCGCGAGGAAGCAAAAACCGTTTTGATTGGGATTGCCCGGGCGGAATACAACCCGATCCAGGTGGCCAGTTTCCTGACGGTTTATCAAATGCGGGCTATTGCCTTGCAGGAATTGCAGGGTTTTCGCGAAGCCTTGCTCGAATTGTGCATCCCTTTTGATGTGGAAGGCGCCGAAACGGTTGACATTGTAGGAACCGGCGGCGACGGCAAACAGACCTTCAACATCTCCACCCTTGCGGCAGTGGTCGTAGCGGGCGCAGGGCATAAAGTGACGAAACACGGCAGCTACGGAGTGTCGGCGCTCGTAGGTTCATCTAATGTGCTGGAAGCTTTGGGCTACCGGTTCACCAATGACACAGACCTTTTAAAACGGCAGTTAGACCGGGCGAATTTGTGCTTTTTACACGCCCCTTTGTTCCATCCGGCGCTGAAAGAAGTGGTACCTGTGCGCAAACAATTGGGGCTGAAAACCTTCTTTAATATGCTTGGGCCTTTAGTGAATCCCGTTCAGCCTCTTTATCAGGTTTTGGGCACGTATAGTTTGGAGTTGTCCCGGCTGTATCAATACGTGATGCAGGAAGCAGGCCGCCGTTTTGCCGTGGTCCATACCTTGGATGGCAACGATGAAATCTCGCTTACGGATGAGGTGCGCATTTATGCCAACGAAGGACAGTTGCTGGTAACTCCTGAAGAAATGGGATTCCGGCGGTTGAAGCAAGAGGAATTGGCGGGGGGAAAAGACAGCACCGAAGCTGCGCAGATTTTTCACGACGTGTTGAACGGTGAAGGGCCTACTGCCAGAATGGATGTGGTTGTTGCGAACGCGGGCATGGCCATCCATTGCATCAAACCCGCACAAAGCCTGTTGGACAGCATCGCCGAAGCGCGGGAAAGCTTGATTTCCAGCAAGGCCAGAGCAGTTTTTCAGCAGTTATTGGCAACGCAGTAAATGCCTTAAATATGTCCATCCATTTAGTCGGTGTCTGCTCTTTAGAGTTCGAGAGCAAGGCATGTTTGAACCCAAAAACGGGAGTTTACTGAGGTAAATGACCGATTTTGGGTTCAAACATAACGCAGCTATCGGACTCTAAAGAGCAGACACTAAATAAGAAAACCGGGCAACAGCTGATGGCCATTGCCCGGTCTTTCTCTCAAAGCAGGATTTGCTTTATAGCTTAAACTTTTGGAGGAGCTACGAATTTCTTCTCTTTGATACGCGCCTTCTTTCCAACAAGGCCACGCAGGTAGAACAATTTCGCCCGGCGTACTCGGCCGCGCTTTACGACCTTGATTTCAACGATGTTCGGAGAAGCGAATGGGAAAATACGCTCAACGCCAACGCTGTTGGAAATTTTGCGCACCGTGAACGTTTTGGTTCCGCCTTCGCCATTCACCTGAATGACGTCGCCGCGGTAATCCTGAATACGTTCTTTATCGCCTTCGATAATTTTGTAGCTTACAATTATGTTGTCGCCCGGACGGAAGTCAGGAAAATCCTTCTTGGGCGTCAGTTGTTCGTGTACGTATTTAATCGCGTCCATTGCCTTACAATTTAAAAAGTTTACCTCTTAAAAAACGTGGCGGCAAAGGTAAAAAAAATTTCTTCTTTGGCAGTTACAAAAATGAAAAGTTTATTTAAAAATAGATAAGCATCTCATTTTCAGGTCTAAACAGGTTGTGGGACTTACATGAACAGGTAGGATAGGGTGGTTTTTGAAAAAAAAACACTTCTTTTTCAACCTTACTATATGAATGTATGTTCATATCTTTGTGCATAAAGCAGAAGATTTATGATGGTACTGACCAAAAAAAGAACCCTCGACCCGGAGAAAATTAACCGGGTAGCTGAAATTTTAAAAACGATCGGGCACCCGGTTCGACTGGAAATTCTGGAAGTGCTGGAAGCAGAAGAACCGCTGGCAGTTTCTGAAATCCAGGAGCGGATCGGCATTCCGACGGAACAATCCTTGCTTTCGCACCACTTGATTAAACTGAAAGACAAGGGACTGTTGCGCTCTGAAAAACGCGGCATGAACGTCTATTACAGTCTTGAAGACCGCAAACTGTTGCATATTTTCGATTGCATGGAGCAGTGTACACTTTAATCATTCATCCTTAAATAGTATAGAATCATGTCTAACAAACAAACTTTTAATAGCCTTATCGGCGACGAAACGCCGGTGCTCATTGATTTTTCAGCTGAATGGTGTGGCCCCTGCAAAATGATGGCGCCCATCCTGAAAGACCTGAAGGGCCAGGTTGGCGAGCGGGTCAGGATCGTCAAAATTGATGTGGATCAAAACCCCCAAGTTGCGGAGGCATACAGGATTCAGGGCGTTCCCACGCTGATGCTTTTCCGGAAAGGCGAGATGCTTTGGCGTCAATCGGGCGTCATGACGGCGCCACAGTTGCTGAAAATCATTAACAATGCATTGAGTAACTAATAAGGTGTTTGCTCATCTTGAACAAGCTCTTATCGTATCCTGTAATAATAATCGAAAATGATTGAACTACTCAAACAACCCTGGCATTGGGCGTTTGCCGGAGCCATCATCGGGCTCACCGTGCCTGCCCTGTTGTTGCTCGGCAACAAAAAATTTGGCATTTCATCTTCCCTTCGGCACATTTGTGCAGCTTGCCTTCCGGCTAATATTCCTTTTTTTAAGTACAACTGGAAAAAGGAACTCTGGAACCTGTTTTTCGTTGCAGGAATTGCGATCGGCGCTTTTTTAGCGGTCACCTTCCTGCAAAATCCCAATGAGGTACAAGTTGCAGAAGCTACTCGTCAGGCCTTGTCGGAATACGGCATCCAGGACTACACCCGGCTGATGCCCGCCGATTTGTTTAACTGGGATAACCTGTTCACGTGGAAGGGATTCGTCTTTTTTATCGTGGGTGGTTTTTTGGTTGGCTTCGGCACGCGTTATGCTGGCGGGTGTACTTCCGGCCACTCCATTATGGGATTGGCTACCCTGCAATGGCCCTCTTTGGTGGCGACGGTTAGTTTTATGATTGGCGGGTTCGTCAGCACGAACCTGCTGATGCCCCTCATTTTTCAATGGATTAAATAGTGATCAAAATGGCAAGTAATAACCAAGATATGCGTCACATCGACGCCATGTGTACCAACGAGTCTGAGTTGCAACATCCCTGGTGGCATAATCTCAAATACCTTGCCGTAGGGATCGTTTTCGGCATCACGTTCGTTAAAGCGGAGGTCATCAGCTGGTTCCGCATTCAGGAAATGTTCAGGCTGCATTCCTTCCACATGTACGGCGTGATTGGCGCTGCCGTTGTGGTTGGCGCCATTTCCGTCTGGCTGATCAAGCATTTTAAACTCCGCACCTTATATGGAGAACCCGTACGCTTCGAAGACAAACCATTCGATAAAGGCGTGATCTATGGTGGGCTGATTTTTGGAATTGGCTGGGCCATTACGGGCGCTTGTCCAGGGCCATTGTTTGCGCAAATCGGCGGCGGCTTCAGCGTTGTTGCGGTCACGTTGCTGAGCGCCATTGCGGGCACGTGGATCTATGGCGCCCTGCGGGAGCGGTTGCCGCATTGATAAATTGGCAAGGGGCAAATTTGCAAAAGCTAAGTGTAAACGGCTGCTTATTTGCCCCTTGCCCTTTGCCCCTTGCCCCTTGCCAACTTGCCCCTTAACTCCTACCCGTTCTTCTGTGCAAAATCCCGCATAACATCCACCAGCACCTGCACGCTCTCAATCGGCATGGCGTTGTAGATAGAAGCGCGGAATCCACCCACCGAGCGGTGTCCTTTGATCTCTACACATCCGGTATCTTTAGCGGCAGCTCCAAAAGCAGCTTCCCATTCCGGGGTTTTGGCTAAGAACGTTACGTTCATCAGCGACCGGTCTTCTTTCACCGTTGCACCTTCGAAGCAGGGGTTTGCGTCAATTTCGTCATACAAAAGCTGGGCTTTGCGGCGATTGCGGACTTCCATGCCTTCCAGACCGCCGTTTGCTTTGATCCAGCGCATGGTGAGCATACTCACGTAAATCGGAAAAACCGGCGGTGTATTATATAAGGAGTTCTCTTCGATATGCGTCTGGTAGTTCAGCATGGAAGGCAGCACGCGGGTTACTTTGCCAAGGAGGTCTTTTTTGACGACCACCAACGTTACGCCGGATGGGCCGAGGTTCTTTTGGGCGCCTGCATAAATCAATCCAAAGTTTGTACCGTCCAGCGGGCGGGAAAAAATATCGGAAGACATATCCGCAACAATTGGCGCGTCAGATTCCGGCAACCAGTGGTATTGCGTCCCATAGATGGTATTGTTGGTGGTGATGTGCAGGTACTTGGCATAAGCCGGGACTTTCCATCCGCGCGGGATGTAGGTATAGTTTTTGTCTTTCGATGAAGCAATGACTTCTACTGTACCAAACAACTTCGCTTCTTTGATGGCTTTTGATGCCCAGGTTCCGGTGTCTGCATAGCAGGCCGTTTCCCCTTCATTCAGCAGGTTCATGGCTGTCATGAAGAATTGCGAGCTTGCCCCGCCGCTTAAAAACAAGACCGCGTAGTCGTCGTCCAGGTTCAGTAGTTCGTTTACAGAGGCGACGGCTTCTTCCATTACGGCCGTAAAGGCGGCGCTCCGGTGCGAGATTTCCAGCAATGATAGTCCCATGCCGTTGAAATCTCTTACGGCTTGTGCTGCTTCCTCCAGGACACTGGCGGGCAGGATCGCGGGGCCAGGACTGAAATTATGCTTTTTCATGATTGTTGTTGTTCTGATGAAGTTAAAAAACGCTGCAAAAATAACGGTTTTAGAATTGCGCGCACCTATTTTCAGAAAGCCCTTTTGTAAGAGTTGGAAAATCAGGCCCTTGGAAAAAGATTAAAAAAAAGAATAAAAAAGTTCTGAAAAAGCTTGCCAGATAATGTTTGGTGTTCTACATTTGCGTCCGCTTTGAAAGAGAGCGCTTAACCAAAGGTAATTTGGAATGAAAGTTTGAAAAGAGACTGTGCAGAATATCTGAAAAAAAAGTGAAAAAAAATCACTTAAAACTTTTGCACAGATCGAATGAGTGAATTACCTTTGCCGTCCCTTGCAAAACGATGCAAGCGAAAAAATTGAATGTTCTTTAACACAAGAATATCGCAACGATGCGAAAGCCCTGAATGCAGGACTTTAGCGCAATGCGGAAAAAGTTCATTGACACTGTTGTGGAAGGTAAGAATTTGATAATTGTAAAGCAAACTCTGTTTTTTTTTAACAGGCAAACTTTATTGGTCAAGCTAAAATATCGTTCCTTCGGGAACATAAGAATTTGACTATGGAGAGTTTGATCCTGGCTCAGGATGAACGCTAGCGGGAGGCCTAATACATGCAAGTCGGACGGCAGCGAGGGTAGCAATACCTGTCGGCGAGTGGCGCACGGGTGAGTAACGCGTACGCAACCTACCCCTCACCGGGGCATACCCACGGGAAACTGTGAACAATTCCGTATGAGCCAAAATTGCCGCATGGCGTTTTTGGGAAAGTCTTCGGGCGGTGAGGGACGGGCGTGCGTTCGATTAGGGAGTTGGTGCGGTAACGGCGCACCAAGCCTTCG
>JBJXFD010000151.1:0-4543 GCA_046153985.1 Saprospiraceae bacterium | reverse complement strand
CACGGCGCCCTTCGTTTCGCGGGCTTTAGCCCGCCTTGATACTTTCTCCGCTCCTTCAATAAAGTCTGAACTCACATTAAATGTCGCGCAAAATAAACAAAGTCACGATGCTATGCGCTTAGGGATGATGAGTTACCTCAAATTTTCAGCATAGTTCCGTAGGAACCCAATATCCGTAGGATGAAAGTTTACGACCTCAATATTGCATTGTTGCAACCGGAAGCGGTAACGGAGCTTTATTTGACGAACCGGAACTTCGAACAATTTCCAACAGCGGTTTTTAAATTAAAAATGCTGGAAGTATTGGATTTGTCGGCCTGCCAAATCAGGGAATTGCCTTCAGAGATTGCGGCTTTACAACACCTCCACACGCTGGTTTTGGATAACAATGCACTTCAAAGTTTACCCGCTTCGATTGGCCAGTTGTCGCTGCGCGTTTTATCGCTTGCCACAAATAGGTTTACCGCTTTGCCGGAAGCCATAACGCGCATGACAGTGCTCCGGGAATTATCTATGGCGAACAACGGCCTGCAGGAATTGCCCGATGCGCTATTCGATTTAAAGCATTTGACGCGGCTGGATCTTTCTATAAATCAATTAACCCTGCTTCCGAAAAGCATCCAGCGGCTACAAGCGCTGCGGCGATTGCACCTTGGAATCAATCGCCTCACAGCATTGCCTTTAGGGTTGTTTCAATGCCGAAAATTGGAAGAGCTTGGATTAAATGCTAATCAGCTAACGAAAATCCCGGCCGCTATTGGAAAACTAGAAGCACTGGAAAACTTGTACTTGGGGAATAACGCGCTCTCCACCCTGCCCGTCGAACTGGGTCGCTGCCAAAACCTGCGCCGCTTGCACCTCGGGCAGAACAAATTGCGCAAACTCCCCGAATTCGGAACCCCGTTCAATTACCTCATTCAGCTCCATGTTTTCAAAAACCAACTGAACCAGCTGCCGGTCTGGCTTCGGCATTGCACGCGACTGGAAGAAATTGACCTTTCCGGGAATGCTTTCCATAAATTGCCGGAATTTCTGACCGAATTGCCCCGCCTGACCCAGCTTGATGTTTCCGACAATAACCTCCGCAAATGGCCGGCGCTCCCCAATACGCTGACGAAGCTTCATCTCACCAAAAACCCCATCAGCTCCATCCCGGCCACTATCGGCCAACTAACCCGGCTCAGAGACTTGTCTCTTGACGGAACGAAATTACAGCGCTTGCCGGATAACATGGGGGAATTGCAGGCATTGCAAGCCCTGTCAGGTCATGGTATTTTGCTAAAAACGCTGCCTAAAAGCCTGCTTTTACTGCACGGGATAGTGCATTTCGCAGGCTTCCTGGAATACAATTCGGTCGTGCTGTTGCGGGAATTGTGGGAAATTACCCGGGAGGCGCCTCTTCCTGCTCATGTCCTTAAGCCGTTGTATGATGCTTTAGACGGAAAGACCGGAGCATTGTCCAAAGTGAGCGTTCAGGTGCTATTCAGTTTATTGAACCAGGAAGACCTGGCATTTTTGATCCGAAGTGAATTGTTCCGGCGCAGCCAGGAGAAGCCGGATCGGGCATTGGAGGCCGGAAAGGTTTTGTATTGTGCAGGCACGCCTTTGTTCGACCTTGCGACCTTACCTGCCCGGGTGGAAAAGCAAGGCATCGAATACGCCACCCGGCCCAACCACAAAATCACCCATGTTCTGCTGGGGCAGGCGCCTGAATTCCACCCAGCTTTGGCAAAACGCAACCTGATTTTTATCAACGAACGGGAGTTGACGCGTTTCCTCGACCAGGCTGAACAGCGACCTTTAGTCGTTGACCTTGTACCTGAAGCGCTGGAAAACCTGCGTCAACTGCTGCTTCACAAAGACCTTGTCAATATAGAAATTGCGTTGCGTATGATGCAGGCAGGCGGGGTTCCTGAGCCGTTGTTCAATGAATTGCTGGCGATTGTTCTCTCGCGAGGGCTACGATTGCCGGACTATTTGCGCACCCTGGTGCGCGATTTGCTTTCGTTGAATCTTTCTGAACAGGACAGGCAACTACTCCGCATACGGCACAGGATGTTTTTCCTGGAAGAGCCGTCTGCTCTACATCCCGGCGAAACGATCACCGGCATGGAAAACCTGCTCCGCAACAGTGCATTTGACGCGAAGCGCATTCTTCAAATCTTAGGCAAGTAGGTTTTTAGAAAAGAGACTCTGCTGCAAAAACACAGGCAGAACAAAGGATCAGCTCTCCGATAAAAACAGCCAGGAAGAACCTCCCGAAATTCATGCGGATCGTGCCGGCAACATAGGAGGCCAGGTCGGTGGGCACCGCCGGAAAAAAAGCCCAAAACACCAAAAACAACAAGCCGGAAGGTCTTTCTAAGCGCTCGCGAATCTTCCCCATCTTTTGAGCGTATTTTTTACCAAAAAAATCACTCAGTCCCAGCCGGTCTGAAAAGTAGTAAATCATGACGGTAGAAGCCATAATGCCGCACATAGAGATGAACAACACCAGAAACGGCTGGGATTGAAACACCATCGTGCCCGCAATAACCAAAGGGGTGCTGGGCAGCAAGGTAAATCCCCGGACAATGAACAATAGGACATAGACCACAAGCAACTGCTCTTTGTTGTAAAGGACGTAGTCGGCTAAGCGTTCGGCGGTAAACAACTCGCGGTGCGTCAGGTAGTAAATGGTTACCAGAACCAGTATGGCGAACCAGGCAATAAACAAACCTTTTCGGGCAATAGAGAAAAAGTGATTCATAGATATGCAGAAGTGGTGCTGCAAAACTACTACTTTTTAAAAACAAACAGCTATATGTCGCGGAATCTATGTATATTTGCCATATTCCGCAACATATAGCTGTTTTCAGAACTAACTATGCTGATAAGCCGCCAAAAAGAAAAAGAGATACTCCTGCGAGCGCTACAGTCCGGGCAATCAGAATTGATCGCTGTCATCGGGCGGCGGCGGGTTGGCAAGACCCACTTGGTCAGCACGGTTTTTGCCGAAAAGATTCGTTTTGAAACCTCAGGCGTACAGAACGCATCCCTGCGGGAACAATTGTTGAATTTCCAGTTTCAATTGAAAAAAACTTTTGGCACGCTTGCACCTGAACAGCCTCTAAAATCCTGGCAGGAAGCCTTTTTTTCCCTAATAAACTGTTGTGAGCAAAACCCCTCGACCTACCAAAACGTCCTGTTTTTTGATGAACTCCCGTGGCTGGCCTCTCGTAGATCAGGCTTCTTGAATGCCCTGAGCTTTTTTTGGAACACCTGGGCAGTGAAAAAAAAAATGATCGTGGTTATTTGCGGTTCGGCGGCTTCCTGGATGATCGAAAAAGTAGTAAATGACAAAGGCGGCCTCCACAACCGGATCACCAAAAGGATAGATTTGCAGCCCTTCAACTTAGGTGAAACCGAAATGTTTTTGAAAGAAAGGGGCGTTGGGCTGAACCGCTACCAAATATTGCAGGTCTATATGGCTATGGGCGGCATACCCCATTATCTGAACGAGGTGGTGAACGGAAAAAGCGCCATGCAAAACATTGAGGAAATTTGTTTTGCCAACAGTGGCCTGTTGCGAAGGGAGTTTGGCCGACTGTACCCGGCCTTGTTCGAAAATGCTGAACACCACATTGCCATTATCAGGGCATTGGCCGAAAAGTGGTCGGGGATGAGCCGCATGGATATTTTAAAAATGACTGGCTTGCCCGACGGTGGCGGTACCTCCACCTATCTGGAGGAACTGGAAGCCTCCGGCTTTATCGCTTCCTTTCCCAGTTTAGAGAAGAAAAAAAAGGAAATCATCTATCGCCTGACTGATGAATATTCGCTCTTTTATCTGAAGTTCATTGATTCTATGCCTACTCAGGGCGACGATGTGTGGAAACATTTGAGCCAAACCCAAACTTTTAAATCATGGTGCGGTTACGCGTTCGAGAGCATCTGCCTCAAACATATTCCACAGATAAAAAAAGCACTGGGCATTTCTGGCATTTACACCGAGGCTTCCTCCTTCTACCAAAAAGGACGCGATGGGGCAGAAGGGGTACAGGTTGATTTGTTGCTGAACAGAAACGACAACTCCATCAACCTGTTTGAAATCAAATTTCACGAAGGCCCCTATGTTTTTACAAGAGCCAAGGCTGAAGCGTTGCGCAAAAAGCGCGCCCTTTTCCAGCATTATTCACAAACGCGCAAGCATATTTTTATCAGCTTTCTTTCCGTACATGGCATTCTGGAAAACGAACACAGCCAAGGGTTAGTGGACAATAACATCCTGTTGAGCGCTTTGTTTGAGCGATAAAGTATCCTACGCACAGTTGAGTTGGTTGAAAAGCTGAATCGTTACAAGCTTTCATTTTATGAGCATAAAAAAACCGGAATCCCCTGCAGGAGACTCCGGTTTGAATGAAGGCGAATAATTCTGTTTATTAAAAAGATTTGGCTGTTCTCTATTTAGTGTCCGTCCATTTAGTCTCGTGTCTGCTCTTTAGAGTTCGAGAGCAAGGCGTATTTTGCCCCAAAAACGGGAGTTTATTCGTGTAAATGACCG
>JBJXFD010000184.1:0-5112 GCA_046153985.1 Saprospiraceae bacterium | reverse complement strand
AATGGGATTCCACGACTCTTAGCAAAAAACGACAAAACCTCGAAGAGGCGATCTTCGAGGCTTCGTGCGCGTTTTTGTCGGTCAAGGCTGAGGCGGTTTAAGGGATTCACGTTCACGTGTCGGACACTTCCAAAAGTGTCCGACACGTGAACGTGAACCCCTTAGATCTACAATTTCTGGAAAAACAATTCTTCCAAATGTTCGGTATTGTCGTCGCGCAGTTTGATCAGGTTGTCCGTCCGTTCAATGAGCAGCCAGTCGTCCGTTGCATTGCTTAACTGTTTTACAGCGCCCAGATTGATGATCAGCTTGTTGCTGCTGGAATTGTGCTGCCAGGTTCCATTGGTCGTTACGCCACCTTTTACGGCTTCCAAAACGTCATCGCTTTTGAAGTTGAATGTGTATCCTGCAAAGTCGTTCGTTTCGTCTTTGTCTTTGTCCCAGTAATAAGAAACCTTCCATTGGCCGGTTCCGTCGGTTAGCACATCTGGCAGGTTGCCTGCCGGTGAATTATCATCATTGCTGTTGGAGCATCCTGCAGCGATAATCGCGAGGAACAATCCGAATAATTGAAAGAAGCGTGTTTTCATGTTCTGTACTTTTTATGACACAAGTATAGGGATGAAAACAGGCAGGCTCCAACTATAAGGTGCTGAACGGGTAAATGGAGGTGTTGAGTGGGTATTTCTGTCCTACGAGTTACAACAACCGTTCAATCCCCTGCACCACTTCCAGCCAGGCTTGATCCCGGTCGCCGTAGGAACTTACCGGTTTTGCTTTGGAAGGCAGGCCGTTCAATTTGCCGAAAGGCGTATCTTCCCAACTGCATGGGCGCAGCACAATCGGAATCACAGTGGCCGATTTTTGGTCATGCCGCTCCATCGCGGTTTTGATTTCCACGTCCCAGATGTAGTCGGTAGCCAAAAAGTCAGAGCTGATGAGCAACAGGATGATGTCTGCTTCTACCAACTGGGTTTTGATGACGCCGTCCCATTCTTCACCGGGCAGGATTTGGTGGTCATCCCAGGCCGCTATTTTGCCTTTACGGCGCAAAACAGAGAGGTGACGAAACAATTGCTCTAAATATTCGCGGTCGTATTTGGAATAGGAAAAAAAGAGTTTTTTGGCGCCTGCTGTATTTGGGGCGGGAGTAGGCGTGGTAGTGGTTGCCGGACTTTCCGATTGTGTATGGGATTGCGGCACATTAATGTGGATAGGACTGCCCTGCGTTCCCTGGATGATGATGTTCCCGCTCCCCGTCACCTGCGCTGAATTGCCGGTGGTGGACGTCCCGGTTGGTGTGGCGGGCTGCCCATCGTCTTCAACCATATCGGTAAAGGCAAGCAGCGCGGAAATGATTTGATTGGAACGCACCGTTTTGTCCGAAAATCCGATGATGCCCATCATTTCTTCACGGCGCAGGGTATTCCATTGAAATTCCAGCGTCACGAGGTCGTTTTCCTGCGGCAAGGCGCTTCTCAGGGCAGTAAAAGCATCCGCAATCCGGTTGCTGCTGATGAGTTTTTTGATGGCTGCTTGATCTGGCATAAGTATAGAGCTTGTTCGGGAATTCCTCAATTGGCTGTGGGTGGTAAATTTTGTTTTATACTTCGTTGAATTTTTTCGCCATAGCTGCTGGCTATGTCTGCAAAATTCGCCTCGTCTAAAATAAAATTTCCTCACCCTCGCTCAATCAGGAAATCCCGATCAAGCTCTTGATACAATTGAGGCGTCAAAATAAGCGTTTTTTCTGTTCAAAAAATACGCTTCACATGAAAAACACCTTGCGCAGTTGCCTTTCGGGCGGATTCTTCCTGCTGTTGTTCTTTTTTTCGACTTCACTATCGGCTCAAAAAGTCGGCATCGGCGTCCAGTTGGGGCGCCCCAGCGGATTAACGCTCAAAATTCACAAACCATCGGCCATGTCGGTGGACATACTCGCCGCCTGGGATTTGGACGATTTTTTCTTTGTGAATGTACACGGCCTCTGGGAAAAACCCATTTCCGGCGACGGTAAATTCCGCTTTTTCTATGGCCCGGGCGCTTTCCTCGGCGTTTACGACGATGACCGCGGCAACCGCTTTGGCGATGATGAAATCAGCATCGGTGTCAGCGGAACCCTCGGCCTTTCGGTCTGGATTGACCGATTGGAGTTGTACTTGCAGGTGACGCCGCGGGTGGCGGTGCTGGAGCGCACGGAGGCGGATGTGGGTGGGGGCTTTGGGTTGCGATTTTATTTTTAGGGTATTTCCCGCTACGTTCTCTGCGCACGAAAATTTCACACAACGGCACAACGAGCACAACGCAGGATTAGCAAAAACGGCGCGTAGTGATCGTTGTGCCGTTGTGTGAAACAAAAAATTTCGTTGTGTGAAACGCCTGGGTAAGGTTGCTATAAATATCTCCGAATAACCCTCACTACATCCTCCACCGGGCATTGCTCTATCGCATGCCTTCCCCCTTCCAGCACCTCAAACCGCGCCCCGGGAATCCATTCCGCAGCCTGCATGGCCTCCTCCCGGCGCACCATTTCATCCGCATCCCCCAAAGCAACCGTGACTGGAACCGCAATGTCCCGCAGTGTCGCTTCATTTAAAGGTTTATGCGCTCCCAAATACTGCATCATACCCGCCGTTTTTTCCAGGACCGTCCGCCAGCGCGGTTCCCCGTGTCGTTGTTGCAGCGCTTTTGCGAAAGCAGGTACTTTTTCCAAAATTTTATCAGGATCCAGGCGGGCGGCTTCCCGGGCGGCGGTTTCGGGATTCCAGTCCATTTTGGTACCCAGTGTCAGCACGGCGCGTACCTGCTTCGGATGGTGCAAAGCCAGCATCAGCGCGATGTAGCCGCCCATGCTGTAGCCGAAAATGTTCACCGAATCCAGTCCGTTTCCGGATAAATATTCCAGAATATCGTTCATAAAAAATTCAGGCAAAAAAGCTTCCGGCATGACCGTATCCGGGCCGTGCCCGCTGAAATTCAGGCGGTGGACGGCGTAGGTTTCAGATAAACGGACGGCCAATGCATCGAATTGATCTTGTGCGCCGAGCGCGCCGTGCAGCAGAAGAATGGGCTCCATTTTTTGTAATTGACGTTGGAAAAACAATCGCAATTTTATTATTTTTGTTTGTGCAAGATAAGACCTTGTTGTTAATTCCATTAAATCTAAAGATCACATGAAACGATTATTGCGCGCTACCTTCCTGAGTATGGTATGCCTCCCTTTATGGGCACAACCGACGGCTATCGAACTCAAAAATCCTTCTTTTGAAGACAAACCGGGTATAAGCCAGGTTCCTTCCGGCTGGACGCCTTGCGGTTTTCCGGAGGAGACGCCGCCAGATACGCACCCAAGCAAAGTGTTTGGGGTGAAGTTGCCGGCCAATGACGGCAAAACTTACCTCGGGCTGGTCGTACGCGACAACGACACCTGGGAGGGCGTAAGCCAACCTTTGGATCAGCCCCTTGTGGCAGGAAAGTGCTACGGGTTTACTTTTTTTGCGGCGTGTTCAAAATACTACCAGAGTGTTAGCCGGATGACAAGCCAACCGAGCAATTTCAAAAGCCCGGTCAAACTCCGAATCTGGGCCGGTAATGCTTTATGCGAACGCCTGCAATTACTGGGAGAAACAACTGCGGTTGACCACCATGAATGGCGTTCTTACGCAGTGGATTTAAAACCCAATGCCCCTTATACCCATTTGTTCCTGGAGGCTTATTACCTCGATTCCGGAAAGTCGCCCTACAACGGCAATATTTTATTGGACAATCTTTCTGATTTATCAACGATGGATTGTCCCGATTCCATTTTGGAGGAAAAGCGAAAATGAATATCCAAACGTTATCCCTGTATGAAACGATGGATCACCATTTCATACTTATGTAGCGCCTTTGTCGCTTTCGGCCAGGAACCACTACCCCTGCCCATTACCATCCTGAACCCATCGTTTGAAGACTTGCCTGAAGCTGGAAGGGTTCCCGTCTGCTGGACCAACTGCGGCGCGGAGGAGGAAACTCCGCCGGATGTATTGCCCAACGCAATTTTGGGGGTTGCAGCGTTGCCCCGGCATGGCACAACCTACCTCGGCATGGTCACAAAGGACAATGGCACCTGGGAAGCCCTCGGGCAAAAATTAGTCAAACCCCTGAAAGTCGGTCAGTGTTACAGCCTGACTTTTTATGCAGCCCGCTCGGAAGATTATCGCGGCTTGAGCCGGATTTCGCAACTGCCCGCCAATTTCAACCGACCCGTGAAATTGCGCATTTGGGCAGGCGACGACTTTTGTGATCCCCGGCAGTTGCTGGCCGAAACCCCGCCCGTCAACCACCTGGATTGGCGGCCTTATACCATTGATTTTAAAGCGGAGGACGCCTATGAATACCTGTTGCTGGAAGTGCATTACGCCCGCAATGACGATTTGATCTACGGCGGCAATGTCCTGCTGGATGACTTCAGCCCGTTAATGCCGGTAGCCTGCGGCGATTCGCTCACGGCCTTTCCGGAAACGACGTTTGAATACCGCATTACTGGAAAAGTGAACGACCAGTCGCTGCGTTTTTTTAATTATGAAAAACCGCAGTATTGGGAAGACTTCGAGGCCGTAATGCCGAGGTTCAGCCGGGAAATTTTTTTTGACGGCAATTTTCAACTCGAAAAAGGGCATTATTACAACCGCGACAAACAGTTGGTGCTGCAAAATCCCTACCTCGACCACCTGATCCGGTTGTTTAAAAAAACGCAGAGCGGGCAACTCATCATTGCCGTTCCCGGTAATTCGGAAATTGAAGAAATGTTGAAAATAGAAGACCTGAAAGCTGCCCTCCGCTTTTTTGAAGCGCCTGCAGATCGGGTGGCGGTCATCCCTTATTCAAAAGCCGACCCGACTGCCAGATGGAGAGGAACGCGGGATGGATTGCTGATGCGGGTGGTTGAGTGAGGTTAAGCTTCGTTTTTTGTGGCAACGGTTTTGCTGGGGCATTTGGTGGCGGTTGGCATGAAACCTGCATTGCACGATTAACAATACCGTGACGGAAATTATTGAAAAGGCGAGCGAATATGCCGTTGCTTATCAGTAGATTTGAGCGATTTTTTTGCGAAAACGTGTCGCGAAAACG
>JBJXFD010000137.1:0-2680 GCA_046153985.1 Saprospiraceae bacterium | reverse complement strand
GTCAGAGTCTCGTCGTTGCCAATCATGCGGCGGATGAGCGAGACGAGGGCCATGAGTTCGTGTTTGGGTTGTCCGTTCACCTTTTCCAATTGTTCCCAGGCGCGCCACACGTGTAAAGGCGCGAGCGTGGGTTTGGCATTTTTGAGGGTTTCGGACAGGTCTTTGATCATTTTGAAACTGAGGTCGCGGCGCTGGTACGGTTGCCCGTAGAAGATTTGCAGGGCCGTGATCTCCGTTTTGTGCGCTTCGATCCAGTCGCGGAACTCGTTCACCAGTATTTCTGCTCCAGCCTTATTGTCTTTCACCCAGCCGATGTCCAGGATCTCGTCGGGATTGATATGGTCAATGATCTGGTCGTATTTTTTGCGCACGTCTATCACGAAATCCCGGAGATCGGGGCTGTGGAAAATGGCAACCGCTGCTTCTAAGAGTGATAAGTGTTTAGTGGTAAGTGCTGTTTGCAAATCTTGGGGGCTGGCGCCGGGCATAGCGTTAGCCACTTCTAAACGGATGCTTTCGAGCGTATCTGGATCATGGGCATTGAGCAGTTGTTTCACCACCTGCGGGATGGTTTTGCCTCCGGCGTGTTCGGCAAAAGTCTTTTGCTCGCGTTCGTTGATCTGCTTGTCCAGCCGGATGAGGCGGTTGGCCAGGGTGCTGAGCAAGTCTTCGTCGGTATTGCCCATGGACACGGCTTCGAGCACTTCCTTGAGCGATGCGCCGGGTTTCTTTTCGAGCGGACGGCTGTCGGTCTTCTGGCTTTTTTCCACCCCGATGGCGTCAATGATCACAAAATGGTCTTTGGTGAATTTGGCCGCCGGGGTGCCGCTGGTGCGCAGTTCCTCCAGACTGCAAGTGCGGGTGCCGCGGCCTTTCATCTGCTCGTAATAACTGCGGCTTTTTACGTCGCGCATAAAAAGCAGCACCTCCAGCGGACGAATGTCGGTGCCCGTGGCGATCATGTCCACCGTAACCGCCACGCGGGGATAATACCCCGTGCGAAACTGCCGAAGCACCGATTTGGGGTCTTCCTCGCTGCGGTACGTGATCTTTTTGCAAAACTGGTTGCCCTCCGCAAATTCATCCCGAATGATCTGGATGATATCGTCGGCGTGGCTGTCGCTCTTGGCGAATACGAGCATTTTCGGCGTTTCAAAACTCCCGTCTGCCCCTATTCTGTCCGGGAACATGGCAGGCAATTGTTCCTTTACTGCCTTGACAATCAGGCGAATCTGGTTGACATTCACCACATCGTTGTCCAGTTGTTTGGCGGAATATTCTACGTTTTCATCGAGCGTATTCCAGAACTGTTTCCTTGTCAGTTTTTCCCGGGTGCCGATGTATTCGCCTAATGCAAGGGCCGCGCCTTCTTTCGTGATTTTTGTGACGATCTCAAACACATTGTACGGCACCAGCACCCCGTCTTCCACGGCTGTGCGGTAACCGTAATCGCAGACCAGGTTTTGGTTGAAATAGCCGAACGTGCGGTTGTCGGGCGTAGCCGTCAGTCCGATCTGGAAGGCATCGAAATAATCCAGCACCTGCTTCCAGAGGTTGTAAATGCTGCGGTGGCACTCGTCAATGACGATAAAATCAAAAAATTCCGGGGGCGTGCGTTCGCTGTACACCACCGGGAGCGGCTCTTTGGGCAACCACTTTTCGTTGGGGTTTTCCTCCTCGTTCCGCTCGTCGAGTTCTTCACCTTTCAGGATGGAATACAGCCGTTGTATCGTGCTGATATACACCTGACTATCGCCCGGAATGAAGGAACTGCTGAGGCGGGTCACGCCGTAGAGTTCGGGGAAAAGCCGGTTGTCGTCCTGCGGCTCAAAACGCCGGAATTCCTGCTCCGCCTGTTCGCCGAGGTTTTTGGTATCCACCAGAAACAGCACCCGTTTGGCTTTGGCGAATTTGAGCAGCCGATAGATAAAAGTGATGGCGGTGAAGGTCTTGCCCGAACCCGTTGCCATTTGGATCAGGGCCTTGGGGCGGTTTTCCCGGAAAGATTGCTCCAGATTGGAAATGGCGGTCACCTGGCAATCCCGCAAGCCCTCGGGCTGCAAAGGAGGTATATCAAAAAATCTGGAGCGTAAGGTTTTCTCTTCTTTGACCCATTTCTGGAACGTTTCCGGGCGATGGAAACTGAATTCGGGTCTGGAGCGGTTTGGGATCGTGTGTATCGGTAAAACGGGTCACTTCGCCCGTGCTTTCATAGACGAAGCGTAGCGGATCGTTGTTCAGGTGTTTGAGCTTGGCTGCTGCGTATTCGCCGGATTGTTCTTCTACGGTGGTAAGGCGCAGCCCTTCTTCCGGGCGTTTGGCCTCGATCAGGCCCACGGGTTTTTTGTCCACAAATAACACATAATCCGCCGGACCGACATCGGTGAGGTATTCGCGCACGGCAATGCCCAGGGCGGTGCTCAGGTTTACTTTTGTTTTGTCCTGAATGACCCAGCCGCAGGCGAGCAGTTGCGCGTCAATCTGGTCGCGGGCGAGTTGTTCCGGGTTTTGGTTGGGCATGGGCGGGAGATTGTTTTGGTGGGACAAGTATAGGGCTAAATTGCTAATTTCGAGCGCGGTGATGATTGTTTTACCTAAGGTTTCTCTTTCAGGGCTTTGGCTTTTTCTAGGAGCCAGCGCCATTCGGCGGATTGTTTTTTTCCTTGGATGCGGGAGATGA
>JBJXFD010000181.1:0-7708 GCA_046153985.1 Saprospiraceae bacterium | reverse complement strand
CCGCTGATGGTTGGGGTCATGGCGCCTGTATTCCAAATGTAGTCGTAAGGTGCTGTGCCCCCTACGGGAATGGCCGTCGCTGAGCCTGTTGATTCACCGTTGCAAAGTGGGTCATTTCCGTCAATTGTTACCGAAAAAGCGCCGCAATCAAAAGGCGCAACGGTCGCGGAACCTTCTATTGTACAATCATTGGCATCCGTTACGGTAACGGGGTAAGTTCCCGGAGCAAGACCGGTAATGGTAGACGTGACGCCCCCATTACTCCATAAATATTCATACGGCCCTGTTCCACCGGCAACGGTAGCTGTTGCGGTACCATCTTCTGCGCCGAACATGGTTTCGTCGGTTGAAGTTACATTCAACGTCAATGCAGCCGGTTCTGTAATGGTCACACTGCCAATTATGCGACAAGGATTAACGTCGTTAACCGTTACAGAATAAGTCCCTGGCGCCAGGTTGCTGATGGTTGGCGTCATTGCGCCCGTATTCCATAGGTAGTTGTAGCCCGGTACCCCGCCGTCAGGCAAGGCCGTGGCAGAACCATTCGCCGCACCGGCACAGGAAACGTTGGTAGTCGAAAAATCCAGGGTCAGCAGGGGCGGGTCTGATAGGGTGGCGGCAGCGGTAAAGCTACACCCTGCGGCATCCATGACAACCACCGTATACGTGCCCGGGCCCAAGCCGCTGATGGTGGATGTCGTAGCGCCTGTGTTCCAGGAATAGGTATATGGCCCCGGGGTTCCGGATGGTACTGCGGTGAGACTGCCGTTGCTGCCTCCATTGCAATCAATGGGATTTACCGTGATGCTGACCGTAAAAGTGTTGCAATTCACGATTGACCGGCAAGTGGCGAATCTGGAAGTGTTGCTGCCCGACTGCGTGGCGGTGGCGGTTACCGAATTGGCCGGGTTGACCGGGTTGGCAGCCGTCAGGTTTAAAGTCCAGGTTCCGACAGCCGAAGCCGTGACCGCGCCGAGAAAAGTCCTGCCCTGGCAAGCCGTCGTAATTGGGCAGTTGCTTAAATCGTGTTCAAAAACTTCTACCAGGTGTCCGGCAGTAGCCGTTCCGGAAACAACCGCGGTCGAAGCATTTGTGATGATAGGCACACCAGGGCCATCCGTGCGGTCAATGCCGGCTCCGGCATTGCAAAACATGCTGTTTTCTGAAATGCGCACCGTGCTGCCGGTGGGAATCGTAATGCCTGCTCCATTGTGAGCGATGGTATTATCGCTGATGTCGGCATCCATTACCGGTGTTGAAAAAACAATTCCATTCGCAGTATTGCCGTCCGGAAGCCCGGCTCCGTCCAACCCGATGGTATTTCCCGTGACACTCAAGTTCAGGTTGGTGGTAGTCGTCCCAATACCGATGCGGTTTCCGTAAAGAAAATTGTCTTCAATATTGTAGCCTGTTGATCCGGTTATTCGTATCGCATGACCGCCCGTACTGCCATGGGTGAAATTCCGGATCTGGATTCCCCGAACCGTGATGCCCGAGCCACTCAATACCAGGCCGTTAATTGGAGCTGCTCCGCCGACACTAGTCCCGTCAACAATCACGGATTCTGTAATTGTTCCATCTATAACCGCATTGGGTTTGGTCACCACAGGCAAACCCACAGTGAGGAAAATGGTATTAATACCTGCCGGAGGAATATTGAATCGGATTGTGGTTAACGGCGTAGTAATGTTGATACAATTAATCGCCCAGGCAAATGAATTGGGAACCGAAATATCCGAACTCGTATTCGTGACTACTACCGTTGATCCAATCGTCGGGCATTGTGCGACCATAGAAAAATGCACGAACCATACCAAAACGCCCGTTAGAAATAAAGACTTTGCTGGTTTCATGGGCTATTTTTTTTCTATGTAATAGATCGGCATATTGACATCTAACTGGCTTTCAGGCATAAACGGCGTTTGGGTCGTCGGTGCATTCGGGATGGTTTGTTTGACCAATTCGGGTACCCGGCGGCGCAAGAAGCTGTACAATTCACCCAGTCGGATAATCCCATCCTCGTTCGTATCTGCGCGAAAAGCGCCGTTAATGTCATTACACTGCACATCACCGAAAGCTTCCAGCAGGGCTTTGGTGAAAGCGCCGTTGCCCCATTTCGGATCTTCGTAAGATTTTTCTGTGCTGCTGCACGAACTCAGGGTACTCACTCCCGGTTGCGAATTTGCCAAATCTACGACTGCTTTACTTACAGCACCGAACCCGTCTTTTGCCCCGCCGCTGTGGCAGGCATCTAAGAAGATTAATTTTTTACAATTAATCGGCGACAGCACATCTAATACATTGTTCTTAAAATCAATTGTAATATCCTGATATTTAGGATCATATCCGGTTTGCAAAATCTTGAACCGGTTATTGGTTATTTTTCCATGCGAAGAAATGAAAACCAAGAGCACGTCGTTCACCCCGATTTGTTTGTCATCCCAGAGGTAGCTTAAATCAAAGAAAGCCTGTTTGATAGCTGTTTCACTTGTTTTTTCGGGCGTATGTAGTGCATACGTAAAGACCTCGCTAAAGAGTTTGTTTTTGCCGCCCTGGTTCTGAAAAGCAGCTGCAATATCCGCAGCGTCTTTTTCGGTAAATTTCAAATCTTCGTGTTTTGGGCCAATGACCACCAAGTGCAAATTCGCGCGGTCGGGTTCATATACTACGATCAGCGTCTCGGATACCTCACCGTCAATCACAACCTGAATATGGTTTTCACCTTGTTGCAAAGGGATCGTAACTTTATAGGAATAAACATAGCGCTCGTTTTCCGTCCGGGGCGCGGAGAGTTCTTCTTCACTGAATTTAGAACCTTCCATTTCCACGCTACCCATTTTGATATTGAAATTTTTGGTTTCCAAAGGCGTAGGCGAGAGCACCGTCATTTTTGGACTGATCTGGTTCTGGTTGGTGCGCACTTTTTTATTGTTGGGATTTTCGTGCGGCGCGGGGTCCGTCCAAATCATGATCGGCCCGGTTGCCAGCGCTTTGCCGCCACCGGTCTGCCATTCCAGCGTCTTGCGCGCTTGTTCATCGCCGCCATCCAACACGACACAGATAATCTTTGCAACAGCTTCTTTGAACTGCCCCTTGGTGAATGTAAAGCTGACTTCGCGCGATTTATGCGCCCCCACGACACCCAATATTTTGGTGCGTTCACCGGAAGCACTGATGCCGGGCGGGCAGCTAAAGCGCACTTCCACAGGTCCGGAGCTCTCATCGCCATCGTTTTTAATATCAACTTTCAGTGTGATGAGGTCGGAAGTTGCGCTTGTCGTAAATTTATAGCCTTTGATCCCCAACATAACCGGGCGAAGTTCGTGCAGGGTTACGGTTTGCTGAATGGATTTCAGATTTTTTTCGCCCGACGCAATGGTCAGCGCCAATTCAACGGCGCCATCTTTTAAATCGGCTTTCCCGGAAATCGGGATGCTTGCCATAATGGATTCCCCTTTGCGCAAAGCGCCGAAATAGTTCGTATTCCAGGCTTCAAGGTGGTCGTTGTCTGTGCGTTTATCCGCAATGACGCGCAAATCCGGCAAATCAATATCGGAGGTGTTCGTAATCAGAAAAGACAGGGCCGTTTGCTCGTTGGGCTTAACGGTGCCATCTACCGTGCGAATCCTGATCTCCGAAGTTTGCAGGCTTTCTAAGTTGCGAAGTCCGGCCGATGCAAGGCGGTCGCTTTGGTTCGGCGTAATGCGCTGGATCAAAGGATCTTTTCCACTGCGCCCGGCCATAAGGTAGCCTTCGTCGTGCAAATAGAGCAATTGGCTGATTGCATTGTCTTTATCGCCTCCCATATATTCTTCCCACCTTAATTCGCCGCCCGGAGAGGTCTGTACCACGAAAAACTCCATCGTGCGGGCGCCCCTTAGGTGTGAATCGGACGCGCCTCCCAAAAGAAAGCCCTGTTCATTTTGCACTAACGCATAGGCCATATCTTCGCCTTTTCCGCCGTGCGTTTTGTCCCATTGGCGAAAGCCTTCCCGGCTAAGCTTCAGCAACCAGGCGTCGAATCCGCCTTCCCCTCTGGCATTGGTTTTTCCGGCAATGGCGTAGCCGCCTTCGTGGGTGGCGATGATCCCGCTGGCTTCACTCCAGCCTTTCTCTCCGAAAAATTTCGGCCATCCGGCAACAGATTTCCCTTGCGCATCTACTTTTGCCGCGTAGATATAACCCGTTCCCAATTTGGCTTTGCTGGCAGTATTCCCACAAAAAACATACCCGCCGTCGGATGCCCGAACGATGTCGGAAATGCCGTCAAACTCGTCTTTACCCAGCAAGGTTTCCCAGACGATGGTGTCCGCTTCCATTTTTGCCAACCAGATATCGCCGGATTTTTTGTCGTTTTTATAACCAGCCAGCAAGGCGCTGCCGTCCGGCGAAGAGAGGATGAACCTGCAGACGTCGTTGCCGGCGCCGCCAAAGCGCAATTCTTTTATTTTATCGCCCCGCTCGTTCACGACCACCACCCAGGCATCTTTGCCATTTTTACCCCCGGTAGTTGTCGTGCCGGCCAGCAAAAACTGACCATTGTACATTTGGGCGACGCTGTAAAAAGCATCATCTTCTTTGCTGCCATACGATTTATCGAGGCGAGGTAGCCCGGTGCTTGGATCCAGCACGCGCAGGTACCCGTCCGTACCGCCCTGGGTTTTGGAATTGGTGGCGCCAACGCTAACAATGTAGCCATTGGTTGCCTCTATTGCCGACTGAAATGCCTCCGTTCCGTGAGGCGCAAAATCCTTTTTCCAGCCTTGAGTTATGTTCTGTCCCAGCAGGATTGCGGGAAAAAAAAGCAAAAAAAAGCATAAGATACGCATGGTGTTTTTTGTTTTGACACACCGTCGGGTAGAGGGATGACGGGTTTTAGGTTCGGTTAATGACTTTTTACTTGCAAGACCAAGGGTACAATGAATCCGTCGCTGCGCGATGCAGTATCAAATCCAATTTGATGCGGGAGGTAGGTAATATTGTTACGTGAAATTGCAAATTTTCCCAAAACATTAAAAAGGTTTGCTGTAAAATCTCCTTCGGTTCGACATAAACGCGCTGCCAATTGCCGGATGGTATCAATTTTTCGCTTGGAAAAAAGCACCACTAAGTAATCTTCCCCGGGGTGTTCGATCTTCAGCACCTTCGATGGCCCGGGAATAACCAATTCGGTATGGCCCGCAACGTAAAGCGCACTTTCGTTTTGATCCGCAAATTTGTCGTTCAACGCTGCTTGTCGCGGCCAGTGAAAATGAGCCTCCCGTTTTGCATCCACACTGAATACGTAAAGGTATTGCTCTTGTTCAGTCGCCTGAACCAACAGCTGAAAGCGTTGTCCAACAGGCCAATCCTGCTTTTCTAATTGATAAGTTTGACCTTGAAGCAATGCTGTTGCATTTTCAAAGATTGCCTCGCCAGACTGTGATTGCCAACCCTCAAAAGAGCGAAATTGAAAACGGCCTGACATTTCCAGCAATGGCTTTTCAACAGGGAGCGCAGCAGTAATTGCCGGGATTTGAGGAGTAGAGACTAATTTTTCCGGCGCGACCAAATACAGTGCAAAAGCGTATTTGCAAAAGTCGCCAAAATCTTTGTATTTAATCCAGATAAATCCCTGATCGCCCCAATTTTTTCCCCAGGAGTTCATCAGGCGGAATGCGCCTTTGCGATCGTCGTATCCAACCACCACCATGGCGTGACCGCCCGCAGGCGCGGTATTGCCCAATTCGGGGTGCCAGTAAATGGCATTGCGCAAATCGTAAAAATTGCGCAAAACCGACAGCCCGACCACCACCGGTTTGTTTTGGGCCAGGACTTTTTTAACCCGAAGCACTTTGATATCCGGGGTTTCTTTGGTGCCAAACAAGGCGAGGTAATCTTCTATGGCATAGCGTTTTGCGTAAGACCGGACGGAGCTGTCGGGCAGTTGTTCGCAATTGTTGACGTCAAAATCAAAATGATTGGCCAGACAATCGCCGTTGGTTACTAAAAATTGCAGGGCATCGGTCATTCGGGAGCCTTTCCCGCAATCTTCGCTTTTGATTTGATTGTATAAAAACAAGGCAGAATGGGCATTCCGCGTGATGACCGCCTTATCGGTGCATTGATTCATGACGGCGCGCTGGATGGAAAGCGCCCCGTATCCGACCGCCCATCCCACACAAGAGAAGATGTAACCCTGGTGGCGCACTTCCGGGCAATACGGCGTCAGGTCAACATTTGCTGGAAGGTCGGCTTTGCTGCCAGCTTCGGCAGCCTGACGCGGTTGTGCGTCGTAATTTTCATCTTCTGCCAGGAGGCCCGAAGCAAATTCTTCAGCCGGCTGGGCAGACAGGTGCAGGCTCAAAAGCAGCCAGCAGCCAATCAGGAGCTGTTTCATGGTCAGGTATTTTTTTTGCGAAAATGGCTTAGGATATTCTTAACAGGGGTCTACCCATTTAGTGGAGTGTCTGAGCTTTAGGGTTCGAGAGCAAGGCATGCGAAGACCCCAAAAATGGGAGTTTACTCGCGTAATTGACCGTTTTGGGGGTCGAGCATAACGCAGCTATCGGACGCTAAAGACAGACACTTAATTGAAGCGACACCGAAAGCAAGCTTCCGATGTCGCCATTTTTGTTCATAGGATCATAGGTTGTTTGATTGACTGTGTCTGACAAGGGGCGTGAGGTACCCACGACGCACACGTTTTTTGAAAAAAAACTTCAACAACCTGATAAACAAATTTTTAAAACAACCTATTTTTCTTGCTCCGGCTTCGGAAGTATCTCTTCAAACAAGGCGGCAGAACCCATGCCCAGCCCAATTACCGAACGCAGAGCTTCTTCTGTTTTGGTATCCACAAATTTGAGTTGCTCAAATTTTACATGAAAAATAAAGCCGTTGGTGGGATTCGGCGCGGTAGGAACAAAAACCGTGTAGTAGAGTCCGTCTTTGGTATTATCTACCACAAACCCAGTCATGAGGGTATCGTTGGAATAAACATCCACCAGAACGACCTGGCGGAAAGGCATTTTTTCCTGACCCAATATTTGGCGCACGGTATCGCGCAACAGGATGTAGAACGGTGCTTTTGCCAACCAGTTTTCTTCCACAAAAGCCAGCAGTTGCCGCCCCAGCTCGGTTCGAACCACCAGTCCGATCAGAAAAAAAAGAAAGATCACAATGGCAAACGCCAGTAAATCAAGGATCCACCTGTTGACATCGCTGGAGAAGGAAAGCAGGTTGCTGACAGGCGACAGCAATCGGGAGGTGAAATTAAAAACTACTCTGATCAGCGCTCCAAAAATGTAAATGGGCAATATAACGACGATGCCGCCAAGTACTGTGGTGAAGAAAAATTGTCTTAATTTTTTGGCAATGACTAATGTACGTTTGGAAACCATGCTGAGTTGGTAAAGTTTAAAGAAATGTCAGTTCAAAAATACACCAACAATTCCATAAACAGTTAGTATCTTTCATCGGTAAAAAAAACATATACCGATGAACGTTCGCTACCTATGGGCATTCCGTTTGCTAAAGCAATTTACAGCAACTCTAATTATCTGTATCACAAGCTTATCTGTAGTCCAGGCTCAGGAATTGCTGTTCTCAGAAGATTTTAATGGCTGTGCCCTTCCGGATGGGTGGGTTGCAGATCTGAGTGGCTACCCGGATGCCGACTGGTATGTGGGTACGCCACAAAACCCTGCTTCCGACGGTTCCACCATTG
>JBJXFD010000095.1:0-12191 GCA_046153985.1 Saprospiraceae bacterium | reverse complement strand
ATGAAAAAAGGATCGCGGGTGATGACGACGTTCGTGCGCTTGGGCAGGGGCCGGCCAATGGAATCAAAGGAACGCCGCCCCATGATGACGTGGTGGTTCAGGGTCGTTTGTTTGAAAAAACGGAGGTCGACAGGCAGGTACCAGGGAATTTCTCCGTTTTTTCCGATGACGTTGTTTTGGGCGACAGCAACGATGGCCGAAATGATCATATCCATTTGAAGTACAAAGTATTTAGATTTTAGTAGAAAGATAGCGTTTGTTACCTTGGTAGGTTGAGGTCTTTTTCAAGGGATTCTAATGTGACGGCGCGTTCTGGCAAGCCTACGCGATGTCGGGTTTGTTTGGCGTAACGCAACATAGCCGCGCGGTCGGTTTCCGTTAGCCGGATTTGTTCCGAATCTTCGTATTCAAAGGCGGCAATGGGCAACGTTCGGTATGTTTTTTTGCCGGAAGGCAACCGCTCTACATGCCGCCAAACTGGGATGAACGCCGCTTCTTCCACCATGGTGTGTCCGTTCGATTTTGTCAATTCTACTTCTACCATAATGCCGCCATCGGTATGTTGTTTCAATTGGCCCGAAATGAAATTGCCTAAGGAATAAGCGACAAGCACCTCCTGCTCGCTGTCTGCCGTTTCCCATCGGGCCGGCTGCACCACGTGCGGGTGTGCACCGATGATGAGGTCGGCGCCTCCCTCCAGCAGTTGTTTCGTCAGTTTTCGCTGTTCCTTGTTTTCAACGAGCTGGTATTCCAGGCCCCAGTGCATCATCACAATGATGGCGTCGGGTTGCAGGTCGCGGGCCACGCGCAGGTCTTCGCTGATCCGTGCGCTGTCAATGGGGTTCACCACGGAAGGATGCCGGGTTCGGATGCCGTTGGTGCTGTACGTATAGTTCAGAAAAGCGAGTTTAAAGCCTTTTTTATACACGATCAGCGGGTAATAAGCCTCCATTTCTTCGCGGTTTTGGAAGGTGCCGGTGTGGTAAAAACCGCTTTCTTCCAGGACTTCGATGGTGTTGATCACCCCCGCCGCGCCGCTGTCGTTGCTGTGGTTGTTGGCCGTCATCATCAGGTCGAATCCGGAAATGCGCAGGGCCGTCGCCAATTCTTCCGGGCAGCGGAACATCGGGTAGCCGAGGTAGGGTTCTTCTCCGGGCATGGTGAGTTCTAAATTTCCAATGGCCAGATCGGCGGAT
This sequence comes from Saprospiraceae bacterium, assembly GCA_046153985.1. Lineage (GTDB taxonomy): Bacteria > Bacteroidota > Bacteroidia > Chitinophagales > Saprospiraceae > JABWAJ01. Next base: position 10,995 of record JBJXFD010000095.1, on the reverse strand, counting down.
TGCAGCAGGGGCTTCACGTATTCAAAACTAGCGTCGAAATCGTAGCCTTCCGGCGTTTGCGCTGACAGAATCTGGGCCTGGTGTACCATGATGTCGCCGGCGAAGATCAGGCGCAGCCTTTCCACGGGGGCAGGCGTATCCTCCCCGCGTTGGGCCATCAGCGCCAGCACGCCTCCCGTCAGCATCAGGTATTTGAAAAGCCTGTTTTTCATGGTAGCTTTGTGATGTGTTTACCACATAGGAGTTTTTTTACCACATAGTTCACATAGAGGTATTCACATAGATCACATAGCCCGTGGAGCCGCCTATGTGATCTATGTGAAAAAAACTATTGTGAACTATGTGGTAAAAAAATATCCAAACCTATGTGGTAAAAAAAAGAACACCGCCAAAGATAGACAAATATGCAACGCATCAACATCATAACGGCCATGAGCGAAAACCGCGCCATTGGCCTCAACAACCGCCTGCCCTGGCATCTGCCGGGCGATTGGGAGAATTTCCACCGCGTCACCGCCGGTAAAATTTTCCTCATGGGCCGGAAAAGTTACAACGCCGAAGACGCCCTGCTCTCCGAACACCGGAACGTGGTGATCAGTCGCCAGCCGGGACTCCGCCTTGGCCCCAACACTGAACAGGCCACCAACATCGAAGCCGGCCTCGCGCTATTGGCGAACGAACCGGAGTTCTTCATCCTCGGCGGCGCGGAAATTTTCAGCCAAACCCTCCACTTAGCCAACTATTTCTACCGAACCCTGGTACACGCGCAGGTGGAAGGCGACGCTTTTTTCCCGGAGGTGGACTGGTCGCAATGGGAATTGGTGTCTTCGCAATACCACGAGGCGGACGCGCAGCACCAATATGCGTTTAGTTTGGAGGAGTGGCGGCGGGTGTGAATTTTATTTTATTCATCCAGCTTGTTCACGATCGTTTTCAGGATATTCAGCTTTTCCAGCAAAAGCAGCAACACAAGGGCAAAAGCCGACATACAAAGCAAGCTGATCATCAAAATCGAATAATATTCGATGGTCCATTCCAGCGCAACTTTCAACCGGTGCATGAAGCTGATTTTTGGGGTGGTTGCGCCTTCGTAGAGCGAAAATCGGACCGTGCAAAATTCATTTTCGGTGTCAAAATTGCCGAGTTCAACGCCCAGTTCCTGCAATTGCGTTTCAATTTCCAGGATTTTATCGTGCAGGGAAACGTGGTCGCTGATGGCCCCGCTTCTTGTTTTGAGTTCGTTGAGCGAATTCAGTATTTTTTCAAGCGAGGCTTTTTTTGCGTTTAACTGCCGGTATTCGTTTGTTTTGTCAATTTTGGTGACCTCTTTTGATTGTACCTCGCCAATTTGCTGGATTACAACATAAAAGCTGTCGAATTTTTCCGGGTTAATTCCGATCAGCAAATGCAATTCCCGGTTGCCTGCATTGCCTGTATTTTGTTCGTATTGGATAACACCGGCAAATTGCTGCGTTTTACTTTTGACCTGATTTCCGGCTGTCTCAAATTGGCCGCTGGTTGATTTTACGCTGGCGGTTTTTTCATATTTTTGGCCGGAAGCGACGCTTGCTTGTTGCCCGACATCGGTGCTAACACTGCTTTTTTCGCTGGCGTAGTTTTTTCTCAAATTTTCCACACTCCCGAAATAATTCGAAAGGTCGTTTAGTTCTGAACCCAGCGCTTCTGTTGATGCGTATCCATAAATTAGCCGGAAGGCCAGCATTACGAAGAACAGGCCGCCGAGCCAGGCGCTGTATTTCCAGAATCTTTTTTTGAAGGAGTTTTGCATGGTGAAAATGTTAATGAAACATCACTTAATTCAGGTGGCAAAATGCTGGTGAATTCAAACAAAATTTGCCCCTCTTTTTCTTAATATGAAGAAACAGAAAACCAAATATTGGGAAATCCCGTTTCATCGACTGCTTTGACCCAACCAATATGTTTATTTTTCACAATATAATCGCATTCAGAGCCATCAGGGTCATTCATAACAATACTAACTTCGACATTTGCCCAATTCCCATCAAATCCAAGTATGTTTATAATTGTACATTCTTTACACCAATCATGACCCAGAATACACATTATTTTTTCGGATACTAATGTTGGCGATTTTCTAAAATTCACGCAATTTTTATTTAAATTCACGCCAATTTTTGCCCACTTTTTGGAATCCAAAATAGGTTGAGGTAAGTCTTTTCCGAAAAGATAATCTTTGTAAGTAAAATATTTTGCCCCGCTTAATTCAATCTCTTCTTTTTTGAGATAGAGCCCTTCTTTGAAGGATTTCCACATAATTTTAAGGTATGCCGCATTCTCCCATTTTTTTACTTTCACGAGCGAATTGCCAGAATAGCCAATCCATTCAAGGTCGTCAAAACTAATCTCCATCTTCCTGCCGTTTTTATCTGTTAAATTCAGGGATTCACCTTTTTTTACCAGCATTCCAAATAATACGCCTGAATTATTTTGATAAACACGAGTCTGAAAACCATCTGGAATGAAGATGGCACCGGTACCCCAGTCTCCATCTTTCCCTCTTGGAATCATTACGCCACAAGGGTTTTCTAAAAATCTACCCATAAAAATGGGCGATCCGAAAAACAAAAAAAAGGTCACAGCGTAAATATTCATGGCTTTACTTTTAGAGGTTATTTTAATCTATGGCGGAAATGGTTAAGTAGAGTGACCTGTAAATCCGTTTACACCAACATGCCTTCCGGGGTGATGGACAACATCCTGATTTTAAAAAGCGCACAAGGCAAATGCTTAGCGCCGATGGCCGTCCACATACTGCTTTGATCTTTTACGTTCGTGTTGGCAAGTTCGATGGTGATTTTATCAACGCCGGGGTCCAATTCCGGCGTATTGGCCGGTGTGAAAAGTGGCTTGCTTTGAAAAAAACCGATGGTATAGGAAAGCGCTTTTAAAGCCTCGAAATAGTTAGCGGGGTTGTAAAAAGCAGAAAACAAAACGTAGAGGTTGAGGTTAAAAGGCGGGTTAAGCATCGCTTTGGCCCCCATCGGGGAGTTGGCGTGCAACCGCTCCTGCTCCACATTCATAAGGGAACAGACCATTTTATTTTCCCCAACGACGGCAAAAGAACCATCCGTGTTGTTCACTAATTCGGAAAGGATGACGATGTCCTCGCTGGACTGAAAGCGCATCTTGAGGAAGGTATTCAGGTCTTTTGCAATGACCTGTAGAATATTGTGGATCATCTTTTTGACATTTCAACAAAGTTAAGCATTTTTCAAGCTGTGGACCGACTACTTGTTCTTTATCTTGAAGAAAATAAGGGTGGTTATGGACCTCCTCTTAACCTGATGATGAATCTTTTTTCGTACTTGTAAACACTTAAGGAGCAGCAACCTTCATTTATTTTGACATACAAAGAGCTGGTAGCCGACAGTTGTTTCACTGCTTTTTCTGTGTCCGCTGTCAATTTTCCAGAAAGTTTTAACCAGTTGAGAACCAAATTAATGCCTTCACTTTCCTCAACATTTTGCAATTGGAGTTCCCATTCAAAATTTTCCCACAAGGTATGGCGGATGTATTGGTGTCCGTCCCGGAGGTTAAAAATAGTCATGCTGTGGTAAGATTCTCCATCAGCGCCATTGTTGTAATAGACCGAGTCAATAGCCCCCAGATTTTCCAATGCGTACCGTTCTAATAATTCCGGGAGGTGGCCATTTTTAGGCGGTTTAGGTGGCGTTATGGGCAGGCGGGTGAGGTATGCATCAAAAACATAGCCGGTATCGCGGTTCGAAATCCCCGCCACCCAGGCTCCGGTCAGCCCATCAATAGAGATCGGTTTTCCTTTAGTTCCTGAAATGACAACAATCGATTCGCCATAGGGCAACAGTTTTTTTGATGCACTTTTTGTACTGGCTTGCTGTCGCAGGTGCAGACCGTTTAGCGCGTTGACCCGTAAGGTATCGCTGTGGGTCATATTTTGCCCGAATATGGGGTTAACGAATGAAATAGATATAGAAATGAGCAGGAAGCGCATCATGTTACATGAAATTTATTGGTCCGGCTTTTTGCGACGAATCATAAAAAGACCCGTAGTAATGAAAATCAGGATTAGAGCTGTTAGTAGAACAATAAGCTTGGTCACAACGGGGCCATATACCTCCGGGGATGGAAGCCTCGAATTTGGCGGGTAAGCCGTCCAGCGCTCATTTGCTGCATTCCATTTTGAAACCTCCATCAGCAAAAGCGCAGTCCAAACGATGGCAATGCCGGTGAATCCGATAAAAATAAGGTTGGCCGGTCTATTTTGAAATCTCGCAGTTACTGCCCTTGCTCCGAAAACCAGAAAGCCAAGGCATAAAAACAAGGCTACGGCAAACACCACTGGTGGCAAGGCGAATTCCATCCCCAAAAAAGGCATGAAAAATCTGAGGTTAGATCCGGTAAGTAGCGCACTCACAGCAATGGAAGTAAGGGCTAGCCCGGTCAACCAGAGGATTTCGATGCGGGTGTTTTTCATAGACGTTTCTTTCTAATCCAGCAAATATACCAATCTGCCCGCAAGCGTCCAATTCAATCCATCAATCCGGATGGGCAGGGAGGCTTTGAGGTTGAGTCCGATATTTTTTGTAAAATGGTAAGTGGTGCCTGCCTGTAGCAAGAAGGCTTCTTTATTCCCGTAAACGATCTGGTCCGTTACGTCCACCTTGTTGAGGTCTTCCACCCGGTAGCCGACCAGTTTGGTGTAGGCGACGCCCAGGTTTAAATTCCAGTCGTAAAATTGATCTTTTTGAAAAACCCCGATGAGCCAGTCCAAATGAAAAGGAATTTCGATGTGGTTGAGCCAAATGGTCCCGTATTCCAATTCCGGATAAAATTCCGGCAAAATATATTCCCCGTTTTGGCTGAATAAAAATTCGATCCCGGCCTGCGTGTGTTTCGACAACCTTGCCGTGCCAAGGATGCCAACGTTCAGGCCGTAATAATCCGTTGAGTTTTTGCCCGTCAATTCAGAAAAATTTAAGCCGGCAACCACTCCTGCCTTGAAGCGGGCTTGTTGCGCCTGCAAAGCATTCCCAGATAAAATCAATGCGAAGAGCAGGAGTTTGAAACAGGTCGTTTTTTTCATGTGGTTGTTTCCGGGAATAAACGGGCTGATGAGGCAGATATTTTTTCAGGGGATGAATTAACACGAGGTTGCCCACACCAGAGCCGGCTCCCTCGTTCGAGGATGGGTGTTAAGCTTAACGTTTATTGGCTTGATACCCCATTGATAAATTAGTATCCCCTACCAGCCGAATATCAATAATACCTTTTTCTCTGGCATCGTCATTTTTGAACTGCACCGTTGTATTGTTCGATACCTGATATTTCCCTTTTTCTTTGCTCTTCAATACACCCAAAGACGTGGCTACTCCTTTTTCGCTGACTTGTATGACTTCCAGATCGCCTTTACCAACATTCTGAATCTGAGCCACATAACTTCCATGTTTTCCTTCTCCTAAAACGAACGACTTTTGTGGATCAATGGAAGTTTGAGATGTGAGGGTTTGACAAGCTTGAGAAATACCTGCGATAAAGAACGTAAAAATTAGTAGTCTTTTCATTGGAAAAACGATTTGGTTGTAATGCCTACTCTATCCAGTTTTCGGCAGCCCTGTGGTAGAATTCAGGATACAACCTAAGAAAGAAGGGAATGTTCAGCCGCCCAAAAATGCTTGATAATTTTCGGGATCAACCCACTCGAATGTCGCTTCCGGGTAAGCCTGCGAAAAAGCCGCCGGTATTTTTCCTTTTTTAGCCGGATTCCATTTGAATTCGTAGGCGTGCAGGCCACCGTCGTATTCTTCGAGGTAATCTATTTCCTGTTGACTCACCGTTCGCCAAAAGTAGGCGTGGCCGTAAAATCCGTGAAAAAAATTGCGTTTGCAACGCTCGCTGACTAAGAAGTTTTCCCAAAGCCCGCCGAGGTCGTTGCGCAATTCCAGTGGACGGAAATCGCCGAGAATCGCGTTGCGAATGCCGTTATCGTAAAAATAGATTTTCCTGCTTTTTTTCAATTCAGTACGCAGGTTACGACTAAAAGCCGGCAGCCTGAAAAGGATAAATGCCTTCTCCAATAAATCAATATAGCGTTGCACCGTTGCAATATCGCTGCTGACAACTTCTGCCAATTTGTTGTAGGAAGTTTCCATACCGATCTGCACGGCAAGGGCTTTCAATAATTTATCAATCAATTCAGGTTTCCGCAAATCCTGGAACGCAAAAACGTCTTTGTATAAATAACTGCTCGCTAATTGACTAAGCACCTCTCTTTCCTGCCCCGGATTTTTGACTACCTCCGGGTACATCCCGAAAAGTAGTCGCTGGTTTAAAAATCGCGATTCTTCAAAAGCGCCGTGGTGCAAGACCATTTCGTGGGTAGACAAGGGAAGCAGGGTATATTCCCATTTTCGCCCGGTAAGTGGTTCGTTGATTTGATTGGCCAACTCAAAGGAGGAAGAACCACTCACCAATAATCGGACATTTTTGATTTGATCAAGGATGATTTTGAGGGTTAGCCCGATGTTTTTTACGCGCTGTGCTTCGTCTATGAGTAGCAGTTCAGCGTCGCCAACAATGTTTTGCAGGTTGGGCAGGGTTTGCACTTCAAGGCGCGTTCGCACCACCACATCATCGCAGTCCAAACGACGAACCCGTAAGCTGCTGTTTCGGGCAACTTCTTCCAGAATGGTGGATTTCCCGGATTGCCGGGGCCCCATCAGGATGACCGCTTTGCCTGGCGCCATCTTGTCTTCTACCGTTTTGAGGAGAACCCGGTTGATGTACATGGCATTGATTTTGGGTAAAAATAGCTATATTATTCGATTGTAATCGAGAAATATAGCTATTTTATTCGATTATAATCGAGAAATATCAATTCTTCCGCCCCATCCCCCGTCTTCCCATCCACAAATTCAAATCCTCTTTCTGAATTGCCGCCGCCATCAGATCCGGAAAAAGATCGGGCGTGCAGGCAAAAGCCGGAATGTCCAATTGCGCAAAGCTGTGGGCGACTTCGTGGTCGTAAGCAGGAGCGCCTTCGTCGCTGAGGGCCAACAGGGCGATGAATTGTGCGCCGGAAGCCTTGATGGCAGCAGCCTGGCGCAGCATCGTGGCCGGATGACTGCCTTCAAACAGGTCGCTGATGAGTACGACGATGGTTTCGGCGGGCTGCTCGATGAAAGGCAGGGCGTAAGTGAGCGCTTTGCCGATGTCGGTGCCCCCGCCCAGCCGCGTGGCAAACAGCGTCTCCACTGGATCGTGGAGGTGTTCGCTCAGGTCTGCAACGGCGGTGTCAAACGCGATAAGACGGGTTTTCACGGAGCGCAATTCCGCCAGCACGCAGGCGGCAATACCGGCATACACGACCGACGGCGCCATCGAGCCGCTTTGATCCATCAGGATGAGGATGTGGCGCAACTGCCGGTTCTTTTTGCCGTAGCCGATGAAGCGCTCCGGAATCAGGGTTTTGAGTTCCGGCTGGTAGTGTTTCAGGTTGGCCTGGATGGTTTGATGCCAGTTGATTTCGCGCAGGCGGGGACGGTACTGGCGGGTAGCCCGGCTCAGTGCGCCCTCCACGGCTCGTTGCAGTGGCAAGCGCAATTTGCGCTCCAGGTCTTGCACGATTTTCCGGATCACTACGCGGGCGGTATCGCGGGTTTGGGCAGGCATAATTTTGTTCAGCGACAACAGGGTAGCCGCCAGATGCACATCCACTTCCACAGTTTCCAGCAATTCCGGCTCCAGCAGCATGCGCGTCAGGCCGAGGCGGTTCAGCGCGTCTTTTTGCATAAGCTGTACGACTGGCGACGGGAAATATTTCCGAATGTCGCCCAGCCAGCGGTTGATTTTGGGCGTCGAATTACCCAACCCAGCACTGCGTTCCTTGTTGTACAGCGTTTCCAGCACCTGATCCATACCCGATTCTTCGGGATCGAGCGGGACGCCTTTTTCAGGGTCGGCGTCGTTGCCCAAAACCAATCGCCAGCGTGCCAGCCGCCTTTCCGTCATCTTATGTTTTGATTTTCAGCAGGCGGGCTACCCACAGCAATACCACGGCTCCGGCCATTGCCATCAAAATGGAGCCTAACATGCCGCTGCCGACAGAAACCCCAAAAAAACCGAACAACCAACTGCCAACAACGGCGCCAATCACCCCGACAACAATGTTGCCAAGCAGTCCGAATCCGGAGCCTTTCATGATTAATCCGCTCAACCATCCGGCAATGGCGCCGACTACAATGATGTACAACCAACTCATACGTTAGAATCGTTTTGTTTAATGAAAATAGGATTTATGTTTGCCTGTTTAGTTAGCCCTGGGTCTGAACTTTAGAGTTCGAGATCTGCGGTCATTGAGCGAAGTCGAAATGAACGCAGCTATCGGACTATAAAGACAGACCCAAATTAAAATGGTATGTCCTCGTCGTCATTCATGCGCGAAGGCCGCGTAATGACGTTCATATTCGCCGGAGCAAATGGTTTTTCAAAAGTATCGCCCGGCAAGTCGTCGAAATTAAGGTCATCGAGGTTGGAAAAGCGCGCAAACTGGTCGGTGAACCTCAGCTTAACCGTATCGAGTGCGCCGTGGCGGTGTTTGGCAATGATGATCTCAGCAATGCCTTTGAGGGAGTTGCCTTCTTCGTCTTCCATGATCTGATAGTATTCAGGGCGGTAGATGAAACTGACCAAGTCGGCGTCCTGCTCGATGGAATTGTGTACGATGAGGTCGTTGGCAACAAAATTGTGAACGCCGGGCACGGTCGCATCGTAAACATCTTCGATACCAAGCGGTGTAATCGCCTGGATTTTATCCCAGTAAATATCAGAATGGGCCAAATTAATGATTGGATCTGCTGGCAAAAAAGACTCGATGCGTTGCATTCTCGACCTCGAAATCCCGTTTTTAAACAGGTTCGATCCGGAATAAGCAGTCTCTAATTGTTCTGAAAAACTACGCCAGGAATAACCATATTCATTTTTAGCTTTTTCAATGATGCTTTTCCATGCTTCCTTGGGAATGACATCATTATTCGGATTGCTTTCTATGGCCTCCAAAGCCAGAATCATGTCCGGAATTTCTGCGCCGCGTGTACCCTGGCAACCCACTTGTGTCAAAAACAGCAATTGCGCTTCTTTTCCTTCGACGTAAATATTGTAGCTTGGGCGATAGGCTCCTTTACGGGTTGTCCGAATGGAAGAAAATACACCTAATCGAAGCAGCAAATGTTGAACCTGTTCGGCCAAAACCGGGCTTGTCGTCCCATAATAAATCGCCGGGGCAGGGCTTCGATCACCCTTTAATGATTTCCAGCTGATATTGCCGTCAGTTGCCCAAAGGTGGTGGAGGAAATGCGAGATATGGCTTTCGTCGCACTCAAAAAGCGCTTCTGGCAGTCGTTTATCGTAAGAGCGTACGCGGTCTAATCCCAGTTTTTCATACCATTTTGTAATCGGGTGTTGTATGCCTCTCGCCAATCGGTAAGGAGAGGTGAGATAAACATGCCACCAATTTTCCTGTGGGATAATTTTCCCATCAATATTGAATAATGCTTCCGCACAATCTTTGACGACCTGAATATTCGACCAATCGGCACTGGTGTAGTGATAAGGTGTTTTGGGCAAGATGCATCCGTCGCCAATTAGATGAGCAAGCAACGTCAACTCTGTTTTCGAGAGTGGATTAGTTGGGGCCTTGATGGTAATTTTTCGCGGCGTAGCAATCCGGTCGCCAACTTGTAAATCTTCGAGTGCAGTCCAGCCCACAATGCGATAAAATGGATGGTTGGCACTGGCTTTAATGCTTCGGCCTGAACTCATTTTTAATTCAAAAACTTGTTTTTTACCGGAGTAAAAAGCTTTGATCATTGGGTATCCGCCTATTTTCAGACCGGCATTTATCCCCAGCGCTTCAAATCCGTCTAAGGAGGATTGAGCTGCAAGCTCCCTGATCGGAACCCGGCGCCCGGTGCGGGCATCGAGAATGAGCGTATCGCCGGTAAGGCATCCTGATTCCCTCAAATCCGACAACTGCGGCCTTTTCGTTCCACCCCTGACTTCCACCGCCCGGCTCAACTGCGACAGCGCAATAACCGGCACACTCAATTCTTTGGCCAACCCTTTCAGCGCGCGCGAAATGGCGCTCACTTCCTGTTCACGGTTGCCGCCGCCTCGCGCGTTTTCGCTGCTGCCGCTCATGAGCTGGAGGTAGTCAATGATGATCAACTGAATGTCGTGCTGCATCTTCAGTCGGCGACACTTGGCGCGCAGTTCGAAGATGTTGATGCCCGGCGTATCGTCAATAAAAATGGGCGCTTCGCTGATGCGTTCGATGGCGCTGTGCAATTGTTGCCACTCGTATTCTTCCAACTGCCCGTTGCGGAGTTTACTGCCCGAAATTTCTGCTTCCATCGAAATGAGGCGCGAAGCCAACTGGAGGCTCGACATCTCCAAAGAAAAAATCGCGATGGATTTTTTGAAATCGGTCGCCGCGTTTTTGGCCAAAGACAACACAAAAGAGGTTTTACCCATACCCGGTCTGGCCGCCAAAATAATCAAATCGCTGGGTTGCCAGCCCGACGTGATGCGGTCGAGGGCCGTGAAGCCGGTGGGCACGCCGGTGAGGCCGTCAGTTTTGCCGCGCAGCTCCTCCAATTGTTTCAGCATTTTGCTGGCCAACGAGCCCATGCTGTCGTAGCTGCGGTTCATGTTTTGCTGCGCAATTGAAAACAGTCCCTGCTCGGCGTCGTCTAACAACTGGAATACGTCAGTGGTGTCTTCAAACGCGTCGCGGATGGTTTGGGTGGAAACCGTGATCAGTTCCCGCTGGATATGCTTTTGCGCAATGATGCGGCTGTGGTATTCGATGTTGGCTGCGGAAGCCACCCGGTTGGTCAGTTCTGCAAGATAGGCCGGGCCACCAACGGCTTCCAGATCGCCCGATTTTTTCAACTCCTCCATGACCGTGAGCAAATCCAC
>JBJXFD010000091.1:0-19348 GCA_046153985.1 Saprospiraceae bacterium | reverse complement strand
CTCGCCTCTTTCACGGCAATGAATTTGGAACTGCTGTTGGCCAAACGAACCAGCGTATCGGCAGTGACATTCGAGGCCGTTCTGCCCGGCACATTGTAAATGATCAGCGGCAACGGCGCAACTGCTGCGACCGCCATATAGTGCTGGAAAATGCCTTCCTGGTTGGGTTTATTGTATGAAGGGCTGCTCGACATAATGGCCGAAACCCCCTGAAAATCGTATTCCTGCAACTCTTCTACCAGCCGCGCCGTATGGTTGCTGCCGAAAAACCCCGCTACAATGGGTACGCGGTCTGCCACGACTTTGATGGTAAAATCCAGTACCTCCCGGCATTCCTGCGCGCTCAGCGTAATGGCTTCGCCCGTAGTGCCCAGACAAACTAAGTAGTCCACCCCGCCCTCAATGGTGTGGTCAATAATCCGCTCCAAAGCTGGATAATCAATTGCCTTGTCTTCGCGAAACGGCGTCACCAGCGCAACGCCGGTACCTCTAAACTTCGATGGGGACATGCTTTGCGTTTGTTTTTTTAAGCACCGATTCCATTTGCTCGATGAAGTGCGCAAGAGATGGCCGCCGGGAAACGTCTATCATCAGGTCGAAATACCACCCGCGATCCAGCTCCGGGCCAACTTTAAAACTTGCCAGCGACAAGGCCGCAATGTAGGTGGCCACTACTTTCGCCTTTGTATCGAGGTTGATGAGCATATCAAATTTCTGATCTATAAAGGCCTCCACATCCGGGCTTTTCGGAACCATGGCCCAGTTCATCTGCTTTTTCCCAAAGGAAAGGAACGGCAGGCTGGAACTGTCTTCCGGTTGGTCTTCTAAGTAAAAGCCCATCATTTGCACCTTTTTGCCTCGTTCTTTTAACTTTTGCGCGTAGCGCAGGGCGGTTTCGCGCGTGGCTGGCTCCGTTGCGTCAAACAACAGGCCGATGGTTTGGCAGGAATCTAAGTTGACCGGCTTTCGGGCAGACAGCTTAGGTCTGGTGCGCAGGCGTTTTTCCAAAAAGTAGCGGTGTGCCGCCATGCGAATATGCTGAGGTATCATAGTGTGTAGCGATTGAAAAGTTTATGTTTTCCTGCACTTTTCCGGCGCAGGCGACTTCATTACTTCTTTCGTACAGGCGGCGCCACAGGTTCTTCCGGTAAAGCCAGATCATAAACGCCCATGCTGGCAAATTTATTGATCCGGGCTTCGATGCGATCGTCCGGGTTCATGTCAATCAATTCAGAGAGCGATTTTTTGATTTGTTTTTTCAACAGCTTCGCCATTTCCTCCGGGTTGGAATGCGCCCCGCCAACCGGTTCTTTGATGATGCCGTCAATGAGTTTGTTCTCAAACATGTGGTCGGCAGTCAACTTCAGTGCTTCTGCGGCTTGTTCCTTGTAATCCCAGCTATGCCACAAAATGGAAGAGCATGACTCGGGTGAAATCACGGAATACCAGGTATTTTCGAGCATGAACACCCGGTCGCCGACACCGATGCCGATGGCGCCCCCGGAAGCCCCTTCCCCAATGATGACGCAAATAGAAGGCACCCGAAGCTGGGCCATTTCAAACAGGTTGCGCGCAATGGCTTCGGCCTGTCCCCGGTCTTCGGCTTCGATGCCCGGAAAGGCGCCCGGCGTATCGATCAGGCAAATGACGGGATAGTTGAAGCGTTCGGCTAATTTCATCAGGCGCAGGGCCTTGCGGTAGCCTTCCGGATAGGCCATGCCAAAATTCCGGTACTGCCGCATTTTGGTGTTGATGCCTTTCTGGTGGCCCAGGATAACCACCGTCTGGCCGTCCAGACTGGCCAAGCCACCCACGATAGCTTTGTCGTCCTGACTGCAACGGTCGCCGTGCAACTCCACAAAGCGTTTGCACATCTGGCTGATGTAATAGAGCGTGTAAGGGCGCTCCGGATGCCGCGACAGCTGCACTTTTTGCCAGCCGCTCAGGTTTCCGTAGATCTCCTTACGCGTGGTTTTTATTTTGTTTTCTAGTTCTTTGAGCATTTCCGTAACATCCACCGCTCCTTCTTCACCTACTTGTTTGATCTTTTCAAGTTGTTCGTACAACTTTTCTAAAGGTTTCTCAAATTCCAGAAAGACCATGTGCTTGTTGTTTTTAGTTTCGCGCCGGTGGGCACAACGGGCAAAGTTAGCAATAAGGTGGTAGTTATTGGACGGCAAGAAAAAAAATGAAACTTTTTCTACACATTCCTTGGTTTATTCTCCAAGAGGGCGTTATCTTTGCACTCGCTTTACGGAACAACGGTTCTGGCGGCGAAAATGGTTCGGTAGTTCAGTTGGTTAGAATACCTGCCTGTCACGCAGGGGGTCGCGGGTTCGAGTCCCGTCCGGACCGCTAAAAGCCTCAAGGTTAACTCCTTGGGGCTTTTGCATTTTATTCAATGCTCATCTTCGCACGTTTAAAATTACAAATTCGACGTAATCAACAAATCCAGGTCCGTAGATTTAATGTGAAAACGCTGCCCCAGGTAGGTGTTGGTGAGGCTGCCTTTGTAGGTATAAACCCCGTGGCGCAGGCCCGGATTCGAAAAAAACAATTGCTCGATGCTGTTGGTGCTGCCCGCTTTGAGGAGGATGGGCGTCATGATGTTGCTGATGGCAATGGAAGCCGTGCGCGAAAGGCGCGACGCGATGTTGGGCACGCAATAATGGATCACATCGTGGCGTACGAAGGTCGGGCGTTCCAGGGTCGTCACTTCGGACGTGGCGAAGCAGCCGCCCTGATCTATGCTCACGTCCACGATGACGGAGCCGGGGCGCATCTTAGCAACCATGTCTTCGCTCACCACCACGGGCGTGCGGCCTGCGCCGGAGTGGATGGCGCCAATGACCACATCGGCGGTGATGAGTTCCTGCTCTAAATAATGCGGGTTGAGGGAAGACGTGAACAAGGGCCGCCCGACTAAATTCTGCAATCGTTTGAGTTTGTAAATGTTGTCGTCGAATACGCGCACTTCTGCGCCAAGGCCCAACGCGGCGCGGATGGCGTATTCTGCCACCACGCCCGCGCCCAAAATGACCACTTTGGCGCTTGGAACCCCCGAAATGCCGCCCAACAACACCCCTTTGCCGCCGCTGGGTCGGGCCATGAGTTCGGCTGCCGTCAGGATGGCGCTGATGCCCGCCATCTCGCTCATGATGCGCACCACGGGAAAACTGCCGGAATCGTCCTTGATGTATTCCATCGCCAGGGCAATGACCCGGTGCTGGCGTAGTTTGTGGATGTAATCGGGAGAAATGGTCGGCAGTTGCAGGGGCGAAATCAGCAACTGGTTGGGGCGCATCAGGTCTATTTCCTGTAAAGAAGGCGGCGCCGCTTTTAGAATGACATCAGCTTTATAAACCTGTTCCTGGCTGTAAGCAATCTCTGCTGCCGCTTCGGAATATTCGTGATCAGAAAAACTGGATTTTTCGCCAGCGCCACTTTCTACCAGGATGCGGTGACCGTGCGCCACCAGCGACGCCACAGACGGCGGCACCAACGCCACGCGGTTTTCCTGCAGCGTTGTTTCCCTGGGAATGCCGATGAACATTTTTCCGGGCGCCTGATGCACCTGCAACATCTCTGTTTGCGGCTCTAACTCCGCTTCTTTCAAGCTGCTGGGGATGGGTATGCGACGTTCCTTCTCGCTCATATCTTCCACACGATTTGGTTGGTACTGCGTTTTTTTTCTGCTCTCTGCATCGGGCAGGAGACTATTTTTACAAAAATAGAATTTTCCGTTGTGAATCGTTTACTAATTCAAGCTTAATTCTAACAGCATCGGATGGCAAGAGCGGCTCGATCAATTCCGGCCATTCGATGAAGCAATAACAGGCATCCTCCAAGTAGTTTTCCACCCCGATGTCCATCGCTTCCTGAAGGGTTTTCAGGCGGTATAAATCGAGGTGGTAAATAGCATCCCCGGTTTCCGCAAGGCTGTATTCGTTCACAATGGCAAAGGTTGGACTGGATACGTTTCCGACAGCGCCAAGAACCTGACATATTGCCCGGACAAAGGTTGTTTTTCCGACGCCCATTTGCCCGTAAAGCGCCACTTTTCTGCGATCGCCCATGCGTTGCAACAAAGTTTCCGCTGCGGCAGCTATCCGAGTTAAATCAAATTCAATTTCTTCCATTTGAGCGAATTGTGAAATGGCAACGTTGTAATTGTTTTACATTTGAAAAAAAATAACCAACTATGAAAAAGAGATTGTTGTTCTTATACCTGCTCACAATCCCGTTTCAACTGTTTAGCCAGGAGGAACCAGTGGAGACCGCCCCCGAAACCTTCACCATCGTATTGAGCCAGGACAATGCTTTTGGCTTCAATCCGTCCCTGTACGGCAGCTATGGCATCGGCAAAGATGGCTCCTGGGACGGAATTTCCCTGACTTATTACAGTATTTTTTGGACGAACCCGAGTTATGGCACCCTGATAGACGGCTCCGACCTCTGGCTGGAAACCGGCGTGGGCATTGGACTCAGCGCCCTTTCGGGCAAAGTTTACGTCAACCCGTCTATTGGACTGACGCACGGGAAACTGCTTTCCGACAGCCCACGGGGATCTTTTGCGGAAGGCATCGTCCCAAATGTCAGCGCGACGTTTAACGACGGCAGACTGGAGGGCGAAGTGTTTTTTGCTTATTATAAAGCCCTGAAAAACAAAGGCAGCAATTCCGGCGATTACCTGCTGTACTGGATTCTACCGGGCGTGCGGGTCTCCAAACGCGTTTCCCTCGGCATGCACTACGAACGCTTCGACCGCATCCGCCACGGCCGCGGCGAAACGGGCAATCAATACGCCTGGTTGGGCGGGTATGTCAAGTTTAACCTCAGCAACCGCTATATTTTCCGGTTTTCCGCCGGGGTTAACTCTGCGGATAATGGTATTTACAGTGATAGTTTTTACAAGCTGGCGGCGACGATTGTGTTGCCGTGACGGGAGGTGGTGGTTATTGGTTATTTGTGTATTGGTTACTAGGAAAAGTTGTTCGTTGTCGGTTGAACGTTGTTCGTTCTGTTCCCACATCCCGCATCTTCGAGGTTGTTCGTTGTCCGTTGAGCGGAGTCGAAACGAGGTTTTGGGATGATCGGAATTACGGAAACAAGATCAGCGGTTTGCGCTGCTTGGTTAAGGCTTTGTTGTTCGGGCGCAAAAATAGGAAATAAGGAGAAGTTTAAAGACAGATGTTCGAGGTTCGCGGGCAATCAAAAAAGAAAGCGTTTAGGACAGTAAAAAAATCCTTTACTAAGTCAAAAGGGGGTTTCACACAGTCAAACCGGGGTTTCGTCATTTTTTTTCACAATGCCGTTAAATGCGCTTTAAATCTGTAGCGTTCATCAGAAGAGGAAATATCCGGGTATTAATCTTGTTGAAACAAAATTTTCCTACAACCTTTTAAATAAATTAACCAAACATGAAACGGAATGTCATTTTAATGCTGGCAACCCTGCTGGCCTTGTCGCTCTTTTCCTGCAAGAAAGATATCCTGAACGAAGATTTTGAAGATGAACAATCCGGGTTTTACAAGCAAAATTTCAGTGCCTACCAATGGTCTGAAAAAGAATCGAATTTCTTTTCATTAAATCCGAACCGGAGTAGTAGTAGCCTGGATATGCGGAATGAGGAGTATCCGACCATTTACCAACCTTTATTGGTTGAAGCCTATAATGAAATAGCGCGTCAGAATGAAATACACGGGTTTGTAAGTCAAATTGCGACCAAAGCCGGATTTCCTGACTGGGCAAGTTCCTATGTTTCCAGAAATAGTAATAATCAGGAAAATTTGGTCATTATTCCTTTGTTATTCGACAATCAGAATAAGCTGAGCGGGTTGATCATAGCGAACAAGCAGATAAGCCCGGCAGGGAGTCGTTGGTCTATTAATGGCATAAGTCGGGAAGAATTATTAGCTGCCGGGACAGGGCATCCGCTTCAAAAAGGGGCCTTAGCTCATTGGATATTGAACTATGAACACCGGTATTTTCAAACAGAAAATGAAGCGCTTAAAGACGCTTATTGCGTCCTAAAAACAAGAGGTGAAAATGAAACCATCGTCAACAGCCCTGTCTTCAACCCTCCGCCGGATTGTACGTGGCGAATTCTCGAAGTATGCAGCGACGACGAAACTCAAATCTTTTGGCAGGCTGGAGTAGATATGATTCCCCTGCATTTAGATCATGACAGGGATGGAATTTTAAACCAAAATGATCAGGACTGGTATGAGTTCATACAAAGGCATAATATAACTCAGGAACAATTCACTCAGGCCATAGACTCCTGGTGGGAAGATCATTATCAGGATGAGTATGGCGACTACGACGATTTTTGGGATGAGGTTGACTTAGATGGCGGGGAGGACATTACAGCTTTCCTGAATGGCCTATGGGATGACCTGGAGGATTTTTTTAATGATATATTTGATGATGGTATCTTTTTTCCGAACTTAGATAATCAGGTAGATCCATACGATCCGGATGACTGTCCTGGTGGAGGTGATGGAGGGCCACTTGGCGACCCATTCACAAGTGGTGGCGAAATAGGTTTTCGAGATGTAAGATGTAACTACTATTACATCCAAGATTGTGGCACTGGAGCAGCCAACTGGTGGCAGTTCACCGACTGGATTACCTGCCCGAACTGTACAGAACAGGACATTGAAAACGAAAACCAATGGTTTTATATCCGGCTGAATGCTTACATTGATAATTACCGCTTAGACAATTACCGCGACTTGCTGCTGAGCATTACTGCCAATGTGCCTGTTCTCTTATCTGAAGATGAAGTTTTTCAACTGTTCAGTACTGCGTTTTTGGATCATTTTTTGGATCAGCATTCTGGCATCACGTTGTCTTCGGAAGAAAGAAAGTGGCTTATAGAGCGCCCCCGAATCATTGCTGCTTTATGGGATCATTCAGCGATCAGCGGCCAGGGTGAGATAACCGTAGAAGGATTAGATGTTATTATCAATCTTTGTATTGCATTGAATTTAAATGAGCTGGAAGCAGGTTGGCTAATTCAGGATGCGCATTTGCATGGTGGTGAAAGCCCTGTAGGTGAAGGGCTTGATGAATTTTTAGATGAAATAGAAAGCTATGGTGATCCGGAAGAGTTGACAGCGGCGAAGCAAGCAGCCTTAAGTGTTATAAAATTGCACCAGGCAGGGCTATTCTATGGGCCGTATGATAGCAATTACGAAGCAGTACTCTTGAATGCTGCGCCAGGGTTGGAAGTGACTAACCCCGTCATGATGTTAATGATAGCCGTAAGGGTAGCAGAACTAAAGTTTGAGAATCAGACATGGTGCAATAACAACCCCAAGAAATGTAGCGCATGGGCATTAAGCGTTGCTGTATGGGAAGTCATTTTGGAGCAAATACATGTGGGGTTAGATATCATCGGCTTAATTCCCGGAGCAGAGATAGCAGATGTCTTTAATGGTGTTATTTATACCGTGCAAGGGCAAGGGGCGAACGCCACACTTAGTTTTACAGCGGCAGTCCCTATTGCCGGATGGGCAGCGACAACCGTTAAGTGGGCGAAAAAAACTATATCTGTTTCGGGTAGGAACTTTAGGCTATTTTACATAGTTGACGCGAATAATTTAATCCGATTTGGTAATGGAAATGCGGAAAACCTCAGAAGACAAATGAGGCGAATACTTAAGACTCCAGCTGGAGATCAAGCCCATCATATTTTGCCACTTGAATTTTGGGATAGACCATTAGTGCAAAAAGCAGCAAGTGCGACAGGGCCTGATGCCTTTCACATGAATGAGCTATTCAATGGAATTAGCTTACCAACAAGCAGGCATAGCGGATACCATACATTATACAGTGGTCGGATACAAGCAAGGTTGAATGAATGGCACAATGCATTTCCTAATGCAACTCCCGCTCAAGCTGCTGAAAAGCTAAGAGATTGGTTAACAGGGTTAAAAAACACAATTAACACCTCAACTGCACATATAAACGATATTGTTCCGCCAGTAATTCCTCCGCTATAAATCTTACTACAAGGGAAGCTCAATCTTAATTATTGATTAATTTTGGGCTTCCCAATATTTAAACTGCATAAATAAAATCTATGAACTGGTATCTGGTAAGTTATACAACCTCTCATAAAATAGCAGGCTCCGTTGTGCCACAAGCAGATGTATTATGGTCTCCTGAGACTCCATTTGTAGACCTCAGTCCGTACTTACATAATCCTGTTCCTCATCAATTAAAAATTCCAACGATCAAGCTTAAGTATAGAGCGAAACTTACAGATTTAATTTCTGCAAATCTCGAAAATCTACCGGCCTATACAATTATCAGCAAAAAATTCTTTCAGCTTCTTTTGAACTTTCATACACCCCGGTTCCAAAGTTTTGAAATGGCCGCAATTGACAAGAAGAACATACATCACCCGTATCATTTTTTTATGCAAAATTCCCCACAGTATGATTTGGCCGATTATAGCAGGTCTGTATTTTCAAGAATGGTGAAAAATGAAAGCGGCCAGTATGTCCACGAAAATTTCCAGGCAACATCTTATGAAGAAGTCAGATCACAAAAAGGAACACATGCCTATTCGCTTTATCTTCGTGAAAACATCGAATGGGATTCTTTCATCCTTGCCGGCCCTCCATCTCTCTGGATGGTCAACCAAAAAGTAGCAGATGCTTTACGCGAAGCTAAAATCACAGGCATCTGCCTGATCCCATTTCATCAAGGTGAAAATTTCGTGGATGACGATATTGTCTCAAAAGCTCAAAGAGTAGAAGGAACTCTGTAATATTAATACTTAGCAATTTCTACTATTTGAACGTCTCCACTTTTTGTTTTAACCTCAATTGTCGCCTTCATCAGCGTGTCAAGGGGTAATTTCATTAACACGTCACAGATGGTCATGGCTTCTGTACGCATACCGTTTATGGAAACAATGGGATCCCCAATACTGATCAGTTTCTTGATTTCTTTTGCCCATATCTTACCCACAACCAATTTGCCCTCAACAAAAGAAGGGTTAACTGTCCAATATTTTTCTCTGAATTTTAATGGTTGTTCAAATGGTTCAAAATAGCTTTTTCTGGTTTTATAGTCTATGGTGAAAATACCATAGTCCAGCACCTTGGCTCCAATTCTTGAATTCTGGTCCGGATCACTTTCTGCAAGAACGTCACTTATTTCTATCTCATTAAAAATCAGGCTTGGAATGGCTAACCTGAATGTGAGGGTATTGCCTGCAACTCCGTAGAGCCCAATTGAATTTGAGCCATCGCTTTCCGCAAGTATTTTAAACCCTTTGGCTTTTTTGAATTTTTTCAAATTTTCATTCGACATGGAATAGAATTCATCGGCGCCGGAATCAAATATCAGCATTTCTGATATGTTTTCCCCAATTTTAATCTTAAGAATTGGAGAACTTTGACGATCAAGGATAATATCCGCCCCTTTTGCAGCGCCGATATTGAGCTTACTAATGTCGCTGGCAATTCGAATGATTTTACTTTTTGAATCAAATTGTATAACGGAGCTCCTTAAGGCGTTGCTTCCTATAAAGCCATCAACATTAAAACATTCTTTGAGGAGACTTTCTTTGATAACCACCGCCGGCATTCCGGAAATTAATGAATTGTCTAGTTTTAAATCATTTAAAAGCACAATTACTAAGGAGTCTTTTTTATTATGTATATCAAAAATTTCCTGTTTTGACAGTATGGGTGGGTTTATTTCCTGGTAAACGCGCTCAGAAATTGCCACAGGCGCCCCGGTATCCAATAAAAATCTTTTAGGCTGCCCTGAAACCTGAACGGTAACCACTATTTTCCCCCGGATATTTTCATAGGGTAATTCGATCAGGTAATTTTCTTCCTGAAAACCGCCCTGGTTAAAATCGAAGGCTTGAGCTTTAATATTTAAAATAAAAAGAAGCGAAGCGATAAGAACAAGTAGAAGTTTATTCGGTGCCATGTCGTTGATAAGTTTTGTTGTTACTATTTGTCGCACAAACAACTACTTTATTAATTTTTATGTTCACTATTTTTAAAATTTCAACAAGCTTTCAGATTAAAGCCCCCGCCGCTTCTCCAAAATTTGATAAAACGACCGCAATCGAATCTCTTCCACCGATAAACCGGTGACCGTCGCTTCTGCTTCCGAAATGGCCCCGCAATTCAGGGCTTTCAGGAAATAATTCAGCAAGCCCTGGCCGGTAGCCGCGTCGTCGAAAATATCGCCCGACAGCGTGGCCTGGGCTGCTTTGCCCACAAAATGCCGGAGCCGCAGCGCAGCGTCTTCGTAGCTTTCCAGGAAAAAAGTATACACCGCAGCGTAGCGCATGGGCAATTGCGCCGGGTGCAGGTCCCAGCCCTGGTAAAGGCCGTTGGTCAGTGAGTGCATCGTGTGTTCAAAGCCGGTGCGCCAGGCTTTGTGGACGACTTCCGCGTTTTCCCGGCGTTGTTGCGCGCTCAGGTTTTCGCCCCGGTGCGGCCCGATGGGCATCACGTTGGTGGCGCCGTCGGAGAGCATGATGCCGGTATTTCCCAGCGCAACTTTGGTCATGTGGTGGGCAAAATCGCAAACCGGGTGCGCCATGGTCTGGTATTTAGCAGTGATGCCTGCGCTTGCGGTGTAGTCGTAGGTACCGAAATGCGCCGCGATGCACCGCCCCTCGCTGGCGCGGATAAAAGACATCAGCGGGTTTTTGCCTTCCGCGTCCATGATGGCCTGGGTTTGTTCCACCATCGTTTCCATTTTGAGCGTCAGATGCGGCAGTTGGAAGGCTTTTTCAAACGCTTCAAAAATGCGCACCAAGGCTTTTACCTGCTCGGGAATGACCACTTTGGGCAACATGACGATGAAGTGTTCGGGCAGTTTTCCACCGGTTTTTTCCAGCAGGGTGGTCAGGAAAAGATCTAAAGTCCGGATGCCCCGCGCTTTCAAATCTTCGGTAAAAGGTTTGATGCGGATGCCGATGAAAGGCGGCAGGGTATTCCCTTCCATGCCTTTGGCGACTTCCAGCGCGGCCTGCACAGCCACCGCATCTTCCTCGTCGTCGGGGCGGTTGCCAAAGCCGTCTTCAAAATCAATGCGAAAATCTTCAATGGCTTCCCGCGTTAATTTTTGCAAGATGCGCTGGTAAACAGTATACGCCAGCCAGGACGGGTGTTTGCGCCTTTCTGCTTCGGACAGGGCAGCTAATTTTTCCTCTAAGCCCTGCACCATGTCTTCCTGGCCAGGCATGGTGTGGTGCCCCTCCAATTCAAGCACCTTGGCTAAGACGACAAAATTGGGCGCATAGGTTTTGAAGTTGTTCAGCGCTGCCTGCGACATGCGCGCCGCGGTGTCGTGGGTGAACAAATTGGCGCCACCGTACACCGTATGAACGGGTTGCCGCTCGGGGGAGTCGCCTTTGTAAATGTTGTAATAGGCTAAGTTGGCGACTTTCAGGTCGGTGAGGATGGTGTTTTTGATGTCGTCAGAAAGGGTCATGTAATTTGATGATTTGAAAATTTGATGATTGCGTACTTTTCGAGTCTCTTTCCCGCAAAGGGCGCAAAGGTCCCGCAAAGTCCGCAAAGCCAGATGCCCAACTTAGCGCCCTTGGCGGGACCTTAGCGCTCTTTGCGGGAAATTTTACTTGGGGGGCCCAGAAACGTATTTTATCCACAAATTCTTTGCGCCCTTCGCGGGAAATTTCCCCCTCAACTTCCCCGATAAGTCGTATACCCAAATGGGCTCAACAACAACGGAATATGGTAATGCGCTGCATCCCGGATGTAAAACCGGATTTCCACCAAAGGATAAAACGTGGCGCTATTTTGAGCCTCAAAATAAGGCGCCGTTTCAAAAACCATGCGGTATTCCCCGGGTTCCAGCAACTTGTTTTTGGCCAGGAGGTCAACAACACGGCCATCAGTGTTTGTGATGCCTTGCGCCAGGGTTTGCCAACCGGCGCCCACTTTCTGTTCCAGATGCAAAGTAACGTCCGAAGCCGGTTTTCCGGTCGCCGTATTCAAAATATGGGTTGTAATCTGACTCATAGCAGCAACTTTTCCAATCGAAGTTGGGTGATTTTCTGTTGTTCCAAAACAGCGTTGAGGACCTCTTCCACAGGGTCGTTTTCGTAGCGGGTTTTTAAAATCGCCAACATCTCTTTCGCCGATTTGCCGGTGGCAAAAACGATGAAAATGAACCCGAATTTATCAAAATACAGGTCGTTGTAGCGTTTCAACTCCTCCAGCACCGCAGCATCCGCTTCGCTTACCCGGCCCTGTTCGTTCGACGCCCAGGCTGCCGTTTCGGCAAATTTTTGTTTCAGGCTTTCCACGTCGCCAATGCGCGGGTGGTGGGCAAAAGCCTCCAGCCAATCCGCTTTTTTGCAGGAAAACCAAGCGTCGCCAGCTTTTTCAAAAAGCTCGGCACGGCTTGTAAACGGACGCGCAGCGAGCATTTTTTCGCTCCAGGCTTTTGCACCACAGCATTTGCCGATTTTTTCTAAAAAAAGCGCCGCAGGCATCTCATTCAACTCGGCCAAGCTCACTGCATCCGGATCCACCGTTCCGAACAAACGCAAACGGCTCACCCCGCCATCCGGAAAAATGGTCAGGCGCACGTGGGTAAACGGCTGTTGGGTCAGGATTTCGGATTCAAAAACGTGTTCGGCGTCGGCCTGAAGTTTCATTTCCGGCAACAGCGGCGTCCAGACAGCGCCTGCGCAGGAATCATCGTCCATTGGAAACACGCAGCCTTCCAGCTTGCAGCGATCCGGGTAATTGCCTTTAAAATGGCAGGTATCCACCACAATTTTCCGGATTTGCCCTTTTCGCGCCAAGCGCAAAATTAGCCAGTCGCAGTTGCCGGGGGTGCGGTTTCGCTTCGTTTCCCAGCCGTCGCCCATGTTGGCGCCCCGGTTGGGCATGTTGATGTTGTTTTTATGGCTGAAAAACTCGTCGTTGCACAAAATGGCTTTCCCGCCATTGACCGCTGCGGCTAAGTCTATCATCTCATCGTCAGCTACCAAAGCCCAGTTTTTGGCCACCTCACCGTACACTTTGAGGCGCGCCACACCGCCGTCGGGGTAAATATGGAGTTTAAGGTGGGTCCATTTTTCCCGGCTTTCCACAGCATAAAAATGCTGGCTGCCGGGATTCAGGGGCGATTTGGGCAGGATTTCTGTCCACACCACTGCCCCGTCCGAATGCCAGTCCACTTTTTCCGCTTCAGCGGGATCCAGCCGGCACGCTTCGATGCTCACAAAAGGCGGGTGGTTGCCGAGGAAATGGTTGGTGTCAATGTCCACCCCAAACACAATGCCTTCCGCGCCAAGTTGGAGCACGCACCAGTCGTGGCCCGCCACGCGTTTGCGGCGACTTTCCCAGCCGTCCATCCATTTGCCGCGGTCGGTGTATTTGTCGGGGATAAAAATGCCGCGCCCGGGTTTCAGCAGATTTTCCATTTCAGCAAAAAAATCGTCGCTGCACGCTAAGGTTTGCCCCCCGAAACGCTCGGCGGCGAGATCGGTCATTTGCGTAAAAACAGGCGTTAGATTAATTGAATTATCCATCACAGCATGATTAAATATCTTCTCGTTTGAGCGTTCCCGTAATATACCCATACGCATCCCCCGACGCGACAAAAATTTCATTCTTGTTTGTGAGGCCCCATGGAGCCATATTCACGGGGAGGTAGTGCAGGTTCGGCATTTTCATGCTGATTTCCGACACGGCCGGCGTATGCTTCAAAACCGCTTCGCCCATAGCGTACAGGGTATGTTGTACCGAGCGACTGTGGTGTGCGGCGAAAGCAGTCAGCAAGTCTTCCCTTATTTTTTCTCTTGTTTTTTGAAAATCATGCCCATTTGGTGCGTTATAGTTCCAGATGGCTTCCAGTTCCGTCGCCAGAATGCGGTCGGCGGCGGGGGGCAGGGTCGTAAATTGATCAACGATGTAATTTTCAAATCCCGAATGCGTCGTTTTCAGGATGCGCAGCTCGCTGATGCCCGACCGCAATTGCGTTTCGCGCCGGGTACTTTGAACGTTGGCGGTTGCTTTTTCATTGCCGCCGCCGACATAACTATAAGGGTGGGGCACACCGTTCAACGTCATGCGGTCCCAGCGGATTTGGGTTAAATCCAGCGTAACTTTGGCCACTTGCGGATTGTTTTTCAAAAAATAATCCGCAAGGAACAGCCCGAAATCCTCGATTGTATGGAGCGGATGGTCTTTGGCCAATCCGAAAATGGTGTTTTTCATGGTATCGGTAGGTAAAACTTTGGAATTGTCCCCTTCCGAATACACCGTTTCAAAATCCCCTTCCAACTGAATGGCGACGTGGACTTCTTTAAATTCGTGGTAGTCGCCGTGGCGTGTTATTTTTGCTACGCGGACAGCCGATTTGCCGTAACTATCCTGTGTCAATTGAATTTTCATGTACGATGGATTTTGATAAAGCCCTCCATTCCACGCGCGTGGTACTGGACTCCGGTACCAAAGATGCCACCATTTTGATAAAAAATGGGAAAATTGTGCAGGTTGTCGCAGGCCGGATTCCGCCTGATGCCTTGCAGGGCCGTGCTGTGGAAGAACTCGGCGATGCAGTCGTCATGCCCGGACTCATAGACGCGCATGTCCACATCAACGAGCCGGGGCGCGCCGATTGGGAAGGGTTTGATACGGCCACGCGGGCAGCGGCGGCAGGGGGCGTCACCACGCTCATCGAGATGCCACTGAACGCCATTCCCGTGACGACCACCGTTGCCAATTTCGAACGAAAAATTGCCGCTACTTCAGGGAAGCTGCACGTGCATTGTGGGTTTTATGGCGGATTAGTTCCGGGAAATTACGCCGCTTTGCCGGAGTTGATGCGCGCCGGGGTTTTTGGCATTAAATGTTTTTTGACGCATTCAGGCATTGACGAGTTTCCAAATGTTTCCGAAAGCGATTTGATCCGTGCCATGCCTTTGATTGAAAAAACGGGCCTGCCGTTGCTGGTTCACGCGGAGCTGGACACCCCTCACCCAATGACCGCGCATTTCCAAAACCATCCAACGTCTTATCCTGCTTACCTGGCATCGCGGCCCAAAAGCTGGGAAAACCAGGCCATCGAATTGATGCTGAAATTGTGCGAAAGCACCCGTTGCCGCACGCACATCGTCCACCTGTCGTCGGCTGATTTGTTGGTTCGGCTACAACGCGCCAAGCAGCACTTGCCGCTGACCGTGGAAACGGCGCCGCATTACCTCTATTTCCATGCCGAAGCGATCCCCGATGGGCAAACGGTCTATAAATGCGCCCCGCCCATCCGCGAACGCGCCAACAATCAATTACTCTGGGAAGGCTTAAAAGCGGGCGTCATTGATTTCATTGGTTCCGACCATTCACCCGCGCCGCCTGTGTTGAAAGCCATTGCTTCAGGCAATCTGGCGACGGCCTGGGGCGGCATTTCGGGTTTGCAATTCACCTTACCGGTGGTGTGGACGAAGGCTGAAGCGTTGGGCTTCGGGGTCGGTGATCTGGCGCGGTGGCTGTGCAGCCGTCCCGCCGATTTTTTGGGCTTGTCGCAAAAAGGGCGCATCGAAGCGGGTAAAGACGCCGATTTGATGGTCTGGCAGCCCGAAGCGGGTTTTACAGTGGAAGAAAAAGACATCCGGCATCGGCATAAAATTACGCCTTATGCAGGGGAAAAGCTCCGGGGCCGCGTGCTGCAAACCTGGGTTGGCGGGGAACAGGTGTTTGGCGGAGGGACGATTTTGAAGGAAGGGCAGGGGCAGGTGCTGTTGAAATAGTGGTCACCACCTTTAGGTGGTAGACCTTAAGAAAAAGCGGGTAAAACCCGCAGAATAGTACACGCGAGGCGGAGATAGTGGTCACCACCTTTAGGTGGTAGACCCCTTAAGAAATGGGCAGTGAAATGCGGGTGAAACCCGCAGAATAGTACACGCGAGGCGGAGCCTACGCGCGAGCGGAAAATTAGATTAAACCAAAAAATATTATTATTTAAAATAAAATGTTTTATTTTGCCCCAGCTTTTACGAACAAAAAATTAGAATGACCGCTGCTGCCTCACCCATCGAAAAAGTCTGCGTACAACTGCTCCTCCGGGAGCCATTCTACGGGCATTTCCTGATGGGCATTCCTAAGGCATTTGACACAACCGTACCCACGGCAGCCGTCGCACCTTTTCAGCGGCAAATGGTGAAGCTGATCGTGAATCCGGATTTTTGGGAAACCCTTTCGGAAGAACACCGCTACGGACTGATCAAACACGAAGTGCTCCACATTGTGCTACGCCACCTGACGGTTTTAAAATCCTACACCAACCACCGGATCTTCAATATCGCCGCCGATTTGGTCGTCAACCAATACATCGAGCCGCAGCAATTGCCTAATGGCGCCATCACGCTCAATTTTTTCAAACCTTTGGAATTGACGCACCGGCTTTTTTTAGAAGCGGAAAAAGGCGTTGGCTATTATTACGAAAAATTGATGGGCCTGCTCCAAAACCTAACAGACGGAAGCACTGGAAATGAGGCCAGCGATGCCGTTTTTCGCGCGTTGGACGCCTGGATGCAGGGCGACGAAGAAGCGACCGCCAAACACCGGTTTTGGGATGAATTTGCAGGGTTGGACAGCAGCGAAATCCGCGTAATGGAGCAGTTTGTGAAAAACGCAACCAAACAGGCTTTGCAAAGGGTGCAGCACAAAAACCGGGGTCATCTTCCCGCGCATTTGCTGGAAGAATTGCAGGCGGCGGTAGCCGATGCCCCTTTGGTGAACTGGCGAAGGGTGTTGCGGCTTTTTGCAGCATCCAGCAACAGTACTTTTTTGAAAAGCACCATCCGCCGTCCCTCTAAACGCTACGGAACCGTTCCGGGAATTCGGCTCAACCGGCGCCACAACCTGGTATTGGCGCTGGACACCTCCGGTAGCGTTTCCATTGACGAATTGGGACTTTTTTTTAATGAAATCAGGCACATCTGGAGACAGGGCGCACACATCACGGTGGTGGAATGCGACAAGGCCATTCACCGCACGTATCCCTACAAAGGCAAAGCGCCGGAAGTCGTTGCCGGGCGGGGCGGAACCCATTTCGACGCGCCCATCATCTGGGCCAATGAACAAAAACCGGACGCGCTCATTTACTTCACCGATGGCCACGCGCCTGCGCCCCAGGTGGCGGCGAGAATGCCGATCCTTTGGGTCATCACCTCCGGCGGCACGAATAAATTCGAACATTTACCAGGAAAACACCTCAAATTATTAGGAGAATAAGACATGGCAAAACCAACCCATCACTACATTTATTACGGCATCGGGGCCAATGCTTCGGAAGTGCGGAAATTCATCGAGCACCTGCTGGAAGCCAACCTGAAATCGGAGGTCAATGGCGCAAAAAAAACGCCCGTTTGCATCTGGGGCACCCACGGCATCGGCAAAACCGAGTTGGTAGAGGCCATCGCTTTGGAAAACGGTTTTGAGTTTAGTTACATCGCCCCTGCGCAGTTTGAAGAAATGGGAGACTTGATCGGGATGCCCGCAATTGTGGGTGAAGAAACGGTTTTTCGCGCCCCTTCCTGGGTTCCCAAAAAAGAAGGCCCCGGGCTGCTGCTCATTGACGACGTCAACCGCGCCGACGACCGCATCCTGCGCGGCATCATGCAATTGCTGCAAAACTTTGAATTGGTGAGCTGGCGGCTTCCGGTGAAGTGGCAAATTGTGCTGACCGCTAACCCCGACGGCGGCGATTATTCGGTGACGCCCATGGACGACGCCATGCTCACGCGCATGATGCACGTCACCATGCAATTTGAACCCAAAGTGTGGGCGCTATGGGCAGAAAAAGCCGGCATTGACCCACGCGGTATCAACTTTGTACTCACCTACCCCGAGGTGGCGCAGGGCAAACGCACCACGCCGCGCTCTTTGGTGCAATTTTTTGAGAGCATCCGCGGCATAAAAACCCTGCGCGACGAATTGCCATTGGTGCAAATGCTCGCCGCTTCCTGCCTTGACGACGAAACCGTGGCGGCTTTTGTGACCTACGTGCAACAGAACCTGAGCGAACTGATTTCGCCGGAGGAAATTTACCAGGCGAAAGATTTCAAACGGGAAGTTTATGCCGAAATCAAACGCAGCGTGCAGCAGGACATTTTTCGGGTAGATATTATGGCGACGATTTGCACCCGCCTCATCAATCGCCTGAGTGTGAGTGACATCAAACTCACGCCACCTCAAATCAAAAATATACAGGATTTTATCAAAATAGATTTTCTGCCCAACGACCTGCGGCTTTCCCTGCTTCAGGATTTGGTGCAATCGCCCAATGCAACGCTCAAAAGTGTGATGGCCGATGCGGAGATTAGTATGATGTTGTTGCGCAAAATGTAAATCCCATGGAAAGGCAATTGAAGTATGAGCTGATGGAATATTCCAGCTCACAATCCGAAGCAATTTATTTGCGCAAGCCACTGACGGTAGCCGAATTGAAGCGAACCTACCCCAATCTTAAAGGGGTTGTATTTGAATTCAGACGCTCGGCTTTCGAACCGCTTCGCTATGATCATCAGGCTTACATGATGGAGGTGTTGCAGGCTTTTGACTTTCAGGAAGTGATCATTGATTCGGTTGGACGACTCACGCATTTGCCCGACACACTTTGGAAACCGTCGTTGAAAAAGCTGGATCTTGCTCGTCACCACTGCACGTTTCCGGTGCACCCGCCCCCGGGATTTAAAAACAACTTAGACGCAATTTCCCTGCACGGCAGCACCTATATAGATCCCTCCATTTTTGATACATCTTCATTGAAACAGGTAGAGGTGAGTAACTATGCAGGTGATCTGAGGGGGCTTGCCAAAGCAGTCAATGTAGAAAAGCTGTTCTTGATGGGTTGTGATCTGCGTGCGCTTGATTTTAGCAGATTTACACGCCTGGAGCGATTAGAGCTTAACAGAGGTGGTGAATTAGAGTATCTGCCGGATTTTTCGACGCTGCGGAACCTGACAGACCTGTGTATTTCCAGTCTGCCCCAGTTGCGCGCCCTGCCTGAAGGAATGAACAGCCTCACCCAATTGTACAAAATTCGCTTTTATCAGTTGGGCAGTCCGGAATCGCCGAAAATACCTTTTGTGCTTCCAGTCTTACCGCATTTAGAAATGCTGGATATTGCGAATTGTAATTTTGACTATGCTCAAGCTGAAAATATTGAAATACCTGAAAATATTGCTAAAACTGGTTTTTCGGGAATTTTGTCTAAAGTTTTCAATCGCGAAGAGGTTCCAAAAAACGATTTTTCAGAAAAAATGCCGGCGGTAAAAACCGTCGCGTTTATGGATTCTTTTGCGCAAAGCATCCCTGAA
>JBJXFD010000176.1:0-14894 GCA_046153985.1 Saprospiraceae bacterium | reverse complement strand
TCTTTGGCCACTTCCGAACCCACGATTTCATCGTAGCGGTTGCTGGCGCGGGGCGTGTCCGTTTCTTCATCCTCAACGGCAGCGCCGCGCGATTTTTTGCGAATGGACGTGGTCACTTCGCTTGAGATGTATTCGGCCTGGCGCTCGATTTCTTCCTCCCGGGCTAAGCGCTCTTTCACCTGTTGGTCGTAGGCGCTCAGGTCGTAGCTCGACAGCGTTTTTTTGAGGGCAGTCGCTTTGTAGAGGTCGGCTTCATCCAAGCCCTGTGCCCACCGATCGCTGTTCGCAGAATATTTGAAATAGGAGCGCAGGTCGCCCGAAGCCGATTGTTCTTTCAGCTTGACCAATGGCTTGATGACGCGGTTCATAAAATCGTTCCAGTTGTTGATGGATTTGCCCGACTTTATTTCCATTAAGCCAACTGCCAACGCGATGCCGGCCGGGATGCCTTTGCTGACGGCTTGCTGCACGGCTGTTTCCGAAAAACGTTCAATCCAGGCTTCGGCATTGACATCCCCGCCGCTGCTCACCCGTTCTGAACTGCGGGAAGACTTGTCACGCGGCGTTTTTGGCACAAAATCGGAATCGTATTCCGTACCTTTTTCGCCTTTGGGCGGAAGGACAACCACCCCTCCATTTTCAGAGGCGCCTGAATCGTCCATAGAAGCGCTCATCAGGCCGGAACCTGAACCGCTGCCTTCCCCCGGAAGGTTGATTTTTACGCCTGCTTTGCTGAGTAAGCCGATGGCCATTATGCCGGCAAATATCAATCCCAATGCGCTGAACAACCGGTTGTTGCCGCGTTCCCGTGGCGGATGATAGTACTGATCTCTCATGAGTGTAATGTTTTTATAGTGTGAATGAATGTTGGTCGTTGTTGTTGATCGTTTTCGTTGATCGTTGTTGGTTGATCGTTGTTCGTTCTGTTCTCGCATCCTTTTCTGGTTATTTGTTACTGGTTATTGGGCTGTTCTGGCATCCTTTTTCTGGTTATTGGTTATCGGTTACTGGTTATTGGTTATTAGTATGACAGAACATGGATAGATTACGATCACTTGTCACATCCCACCAATAACAGATAACCAATAACCGATAACCATTCCAATCCTCAAATCCTCACTTTATCGCTCGGATCAAATCAAAATCCAACCGCCACAATTCGTACGTTTCAATGATGTAAGAAATGTTTTTATGGTAGCGTTTGCTGGTTGCGTAGCCCGACATGCGCAGGCCTGCAGCACAAGCGGCGTAGTAGGGTAGGGAGGTTTCGCCGCTGAAGAAATCTCCCGGCGAAAACCCGGAACTGTTTTCATACGCCTGCGCAGCTTCGCGGATATCGCAGGGACCGCCAACGGGAAATGCCTGCCAAATCCAGCCGTAGCAGCCTTTGTTGCCCATTTTGCAATTGCGCGTCAGCAATTGGGTGTGGCGGCTGTAGCTGTCGCCGGAGGATTGATAAACCTCGAAACGGTCGTAAAAATTGTCGTCGTGGGAGCGGAATACCCCCACGGCGGGTTGGGCGTAGGTGAAGTCGCCGTCGTGCAGATCGCTTGAACGGCCGGCGCGTATTTTTTGCTGGGCAGAAGGGCGGTGGCGGGCTTTGATGCCAAAATGGTTGTTGCTGTTTCGGGTAAGTTTCGATTGGCCGGCAGCCGACTCCAACAAGCCCTGCGCCAGTTTGATGCTGGCGGGCACTTTCGAGTGGTACATGTCGCGGAGGGCTAAGTTTTTGTAGGTATCTATGTACTGGACATAGCGGACGGCCTGCCGCATTTTGCCTTTGTTGAAACCGGCTGCGCGCAGTTTTTCGAGGACCTGGGCTTTGTCCCACGAAAGCTGGACGGTGAGGGCTTTGCTGTTGTTGAAAAGGGTGTTGCCAGAACGGACTTCCGTGGCGTCGCCTTCCGGAACTTCAAAGTGGTAAAAATCCTGAATGGCCGTTTTGGAATAGCGTCCCAACACGTTCAGGCCCTCGCGATACGCATCGGTCAGTTCTTCAAGCACCGGCAATCCGGATACTTCTTCCCATCGGTTTTGGTACACGTACAAGCCCGTAAAAAACGCCGCTAACGCAATTAAACCGGTAAAAAAACTGCTCACTGTTCGGGATAGGTATCCCATTGTGGCCATGACGATGCTCATTGCCCTGCTATTTCGAATTGTTTGGTATGTAGTTAGTTGCCCGAGGGAGGGGCTTTTGCCCCACAATGTATTGAATTTATGGGAACTAATCGTTTCTATGTTCAAGCAATGAAGGTATGGTTAGTTTGGCCGGGTAGAAGGTGCTTTCTGATAAAAAAGATTATGCTGCCGGCTATGAAATGATCACACCCAATGAACATTGATTACTTGTTTTTTATTGATGATAGATAATTACATGATTGATGATTGTCAATGTAAGAGCAGGTAAACACCGAATGTGTATGCGCTTCACATTGTCAATGTCTAAAATATTGTCAGTTATCGCCTTGCATACTTTGCGACTCCCTTGGCGACCTTTGCGGTTAATTTTTCTTACCGCAAAGAACGCAAAGGTTTATCGCAAAGTACGCAAAGTGGTGCGTCTACAAATCGGAAAACCCTCGTTTTCAAATAGTAAATGCGCGAACGCACAATAATTTATAGCTTTACAAACTTCCCTGTTATCACCCGATTACCTTCAATCAATCGGATGACATAACTACCCGGAATCAGCCGGCTGACGTCAATCCCATCGCCGTTCCAGGATTTTTCCTGTTGCAAAATTCGGCCATTGAGGTCGGTGATTTGGTAGGATGAAGCACGGGGAGCATTTGCACCGGGTGTGAGCAAGTCGCTGACGGGGTTGGGGAAGAATTTTAAGGCTTCTGCGGTTGGTGCTTCATCGGTGGCGGTGAGGACTTCGGAAAAGTAGTAATAAGAATCGAAAGCTAACTGCCAGTCGTTGCCGACCGGGTCCAGGAAATTTAGTTCAAAAGAAATTAGTTTACCCGGTTCAAAAAGATATGTATAGAACTGGGGGAGATAGATCAGTCCGGCTGTATCCCAGGTAAGGTCGTATGCTTTTATTTCCTGTGTTACATTGTACCAGGATTCAATAAAAGCATTCCAATTATAAAGCGCATAATAAATGATATTGCCGGCTTCATCGTAAGCGTAATTTGTTTTATCGGAATAGGTCAAAGCATTGAAAGGTTCACCCCTCCAGCCCAATGTAATAGTTTCGCTCAGTTTTCCTTCTGGTGTGTAGGTGAATAAAGATTCCCCGGTGATGCGCTCAAAAACCCAGTCTCCCAGCACAGTGTCGAAGTGAAATAATTGAGTGGTGGCCTTTGAACTATCTGCATTAATGGTGGAAATACGCTGCTGATCCGGTTTCCAAAAGCTTCCGTTTTCCTCCCAATTGTAATCAATAGTTGAAGTCGTATCTGTATTGTAAGCATGTGAGGATCTCAAAAGGCCCCACCATTCATTGGCATCAACATCCCAAATATATATGGCATCGTCTGTTGTTTGCCCTGAAGCATTGTACTCCCAGGTTGTTTTTTGCTCATTGATCCAACTTGAAGTGCTTGTTTTCCACTTTGCCTGAATTTCTTCCAATATTCGGCCTTCTGCATCAAAACTGAGTAGCCTGCGACCACTATTCCCTGTAAGTGTCCAGGCATTGTTCAACCATCTGTAAGAAATTGCTTCGGTGGTGTTCCCGGTCTGGTCAGTCTGGTTAGCGGTTTTTATCCAATTTTGCCAGCTAAGCATTATGGAATTCCACGAATCAATATAGTAATCCTGCCCGAAAGGGGTATTGAGCGCATATTCTCTTGAGATTCCTATCCATACGCCAAGACCGGGATTCCATTCATACGTTTCAAATAAAAACTCACTTGAATCGTCTAATACCGTTCGGGTTAACGGCGCCCATTGCTGCAAGGCATGATTCCACTGATAAGTGGTGTGGGTCATTTCAGTAGAAACATAGCCCCATGTATTCCGCTCGTGCAATATCCACTGATTGGTTGCGATCTCCAATTGATATTCAAGGGATTCGATTACCTTCCCCTCCTCATCGTAGGTGAAAACGGTTTTGCTGTCGCCGACATTTATCACACTGTCCAATTTAATCTGGGCATGCAGAAAAGACAGACCAAGGCTGCATAAAATGAGAAGTACTGCTTTTTTCATGACGCTTTGTTTTTGGATTATAATTTGATAAATTTTCCTGTGATGATTCGATTGCCTTCAATCAGCCTGATGACGTAGCTGCCCGGAATCAGCCAGCTGACGTCAATCCCATCGCCATCCCAGGATTTTTCCTGCTGCAAAATGCGGCCATTGAGGTCCGTGATTTGGTAGCTGGAAGCACGGGGGGCGTTTGCGCCGGGGGTGAGCAGGTCGCGGACAGGGTTGGGGAAGAGTTTTAAGGCTTCTGATGCGGGTGCTTCATCGGTTCCGGTGATGAATTCAGAATAGTAGTAGAAATCCTGAAATAGCAATTCAAAGGACTGAAAATTGGTATAGTAGTCGCGTGAGATCAGTATGGCATCTTTGAGCGTTTCGGCATGGTTTGGTGGACAGCGCACGCCTTCGGAGCTTAGAGAAAGGTCGTACACCTTGATGTCCTGTGATTCCGGCACCCAGATTTCCGGGACGTCCCCCCAGGTAAACCGGCTATAGTCTGTAACATTGCCTTCCACGTCATAAGTGTAAGTAAATTTCAGGTTATTATCTAACGGATTCCCCGTGAGCTGAATGATTTCTGCAACCCTGCCTTCCGGATTGTAGGTGTAATGTTCTTCTACAGGTCTGTATACAAAAACCCAAGCTTGCTGAGGGATATTGAAGCTGTAAATATCGAGGGCTACATAGCTGCTGTCCGGGGCATAAAAATACGTGTGTTTAGTGATTGGCATCCAGGTACTATTAGATGGCATCCACCTGTAGTTTTCGTAGCTTATTGCATCGTTATTGGCATTATATCCATACAAATGTCGCTCGCTGAGTCCAGTGAGGATCCAGGAATTGTTGACCCCGGCATAATCGATGAGTTCTATAAGATTGCCCGCTGCGTCGGCCCATTTGGCGTTCTTTCTGGAATATTGCCATTCATTCAAATTCGTATTCCAGGTTTCATACACATCTTCCCAATAAGACGGGGGATTTACGTTATCCAGGCTGTATCGGGTGTCGGGTTCCCAGGTGTTCAAAGATTCATCCCATTGAAATTCAATTGATTCAATTAATTTTTCGCTTGCATCAAACGTGTCTGCCGTCTTTGAATCGGGCGCCCAGGTTTGCGTATCATTTCTCCAGTTATAGACTGTGGTGACCCGTTCATTGCCGGAATATTGATAAGTTGTCTTCAAAAAGGGTCTCCAACTTGACGTTAGCGGCTGCCAGCGATAACCAAGGGATTCTATTTCGTCTTCCTGGTAGGTATAGACATATTTGGTGTCGTTTTCAGGATGCATGTAACGGTTCGTCACCACGCTGTCTAATTGAATCCTGGTAACCTGAGCCTGGAGGAATGTTGAACCAGCGCTTATCACCAGTAAAAGAGCTAAGTTTTTCATAGCGGATTGTTTTTGGATTATAATTTGATAAATTTTCCTGTGATGATCCGATTGCCTTCAATCAATCGGATGACATAACTACCCGGAATCAGCTGGCTGACATCAATCCCGGCGCCATTCCAGGACTTTTCCTGCTGCAAAATGCGGCCATTGAGGTCGGTGATTTGGTAGCTGGAAGTACGGTGGGCGTTTGCGCCAAGGGTGAGCAGGTTGCTGACGGGGTTGGGGAAGAGTTTAATGGATTCTGTTGTGGGCGCCTCTTCCGTAGCGGTAACGAGCTCCGAGAAATAGAAGCAGGCTTTCAGGTATATTTCCCAATCATTTGAATCCGGATTGATTGAGAAGGCTTCCTGGGAAACTAATTTTCCATTTTTGAACAACCGATTGTTGGTATCGTTGTCTGGAAATACCAGGTCTGCAACATCCACTGAAAGATCGTATGTTCTGATTTCCCGGGACGTCCCATACCAATACCCGGAAGCGATATTCCATAAGAAGGAGGTATGATCTATCTGGTTACCCGCTACGTCATAGGCATAAATTGATTTTTTGTAATTGACGAGCGCGTTTTCTGCATTTCTCCACCTTTTTTCAAGGATTTCCTCTAACCAGCCTTCTGGCGAATAGGTATGGGTAAATGTCTTGTCAAGCTGATGGAAAAACCAGGTATCATTGGCGGGATCAAAAAAATAGTAAGTGATTGAGGTCAATACATCATCCCAATTATAAGTATTGATGGTTCGAATCCATCCAATCCAGGCAGTATCGGCAGGATCACGGGCATAAGATGTATTTTCAATTATATTTCCATTTGCATCATAAAGAAAAGTTGTACGACGGCTGTCTACGGTGAATACCCATTGATTTTCATCCCACCAGTAGATAATGGATTGTGATAAACGACCTTCTGTATTTAGCCAATATTCTGTTTTTTGGATAAATTGCCAGTCTTGAATGTCCACATCCCATGTTTCATAAATTTCTTCAAATGAAGTTGGTGTTTCCAATACAGTATATCGTTCTCCCCATTCCCATACATCGGAATTTAACTGCCACCGGATATAGATTCTTTGAATAACCTGCCCTTCCGGGTTATTGATTATGGTTGATTGTTCGAGTGGATTCCACATTTGAATAGCGGCATTCCAGGAATTATAAGTGTTGGTGCTTGCGGAGGCCGTATGATTAATTACTCGTTGTCGGTAAGGAATCCATTCCAGAGAATTTGCATTCCATGAAAATATTGTGAGCACTTCTTCTGACCCGGTATTATTGAATACCCATTTGGATTTTAGCACCCAGTCGCCAGCAGAAGTATTCCAATCATGGTGAATGGATTCCAGCACCTCCCCAGTGGAATCATAGGTATAAAAAACCTTGGCATAATTATCCGTCACCACGCTGTCTAATTTCAAAAGCTGTTGCGCTTGGGAAAGCTGCGCACCCGCACTCAAAAAAAGGAAAAGTAAAAGCTTTTTCATAATGCTTGATTTCAGACTAACAATTGAAATAAATATACAGCACGCCTTGCTGATCAAAAGCAAAAGCGCCCGATCCGGGAGGTGGAGATGCCAGAATTGTGTATTTGCTACCCTGAGAAAGAAGGTAGCTTGCAGCCAAAATGAAGTAGTTTTCTCGGAACACAGAAATGGTTTTCTCTGTGCGGAAGCAAGTTAAGGAGATTTTTTTAAAACACAAGGTTTGGGAACTTGGTTATTTGTTATTGGTTACTGGTTATTGGTCTGTTCTCGCACCCTTTTCTGGTTATTTGTTATCGGTTACTGGTTATTGGTCTGTTCTCGCTTCCCAGTATTTTTCTTATTGGACGCTGGTTGGGTGTTTTGGGCGACCGCGAGGGTCGCACCCTACCGGCTTTGCGCGCACTCAATGGTGTTTGGGCGACCACGAGGGGGCGCTCAAATCTTCAAATTCTCAAATTTTCAAATCTTCAAATCCCCATCAGTACCTTTCCATCAACTCCTTCTGGTGCTGCAAAAAAGCATCATCCGGCGCGAAATTGAGGGCGCGGCCAAACATGTTGCGGGCTGCGTCATAATTTTGTTTGCGGAAATAAAAGTAGGCTGCTGATTGGTAGGCGGTGGTTACCCAACTGTCGCGGCGGGGTGTTTTGCCGAAACTCCCGAGCAGGCGCTCGAATTCGTTCAGCTCCGTCATGCCTTCGCTTTCATTTTGCACATCAAACAGCGCCCGGATGCGATCGGCCCGGTAGCACAATTCCATGTCGCACACGTAAGGATAGGTTTTTAGAAAAGGGTAGCGCTGTTTGTAGGTTTGGAGCAAAGGCAGGCCTTTTTCGTAATTGCGTTCGCGCGTCAGGATTTGCTGGATGGCGCTGGCAAAAAAGCGCTGCGCAGTAGTGTCGGCAGGGTCAATGCGGTAGATGCTGTCCATGCAGGCCGCCACGCGTTCGCTTTGATTGCCTTGTTTAGCGTGGTATTGCGCTTTGCGCAGGAAGTATATTTTTTTGATTTGCCGCGCAGGTTCCTGCCCGGCCTTCAGGCGTTGGAGGAAAAGGTCGTAATAGCGTGTCAGGTTTTCCATCGCAGAAGGCCCTGCCACTGCCCGCGTGGCCAATTCGGAAAAATAATCCAGGATTTTTTGCTGCACTTCGCGCGTAGGATAATCGCGGCAGAGCACAAAAAGCGGGTCGAGCGTTTCCATGCGGTCGAGGTTCGCCACTGCCGACAATTGGTACAAACAGGCATAGCGGGCGTAATCGTGGCGCGGCGCGGGGTAGAGCCGGCGCGCTTCTTCTAATTCGACCAGCGCTTTTTGGTAGTTGTTGCGGCGGTACAGGGACAGCCCCTGCTGGTAGTGCAGCACGCCCACCAATTGCAGCAGCCGGATGCGTTCCTGCGCAGGCAGGTAGTAGCGGTGGAACAAGGTTTTGGTCGAGCCGGTTTTCAATTCCAGCGGATCCAATAATTTCATTTCTACTAAAAAACGGAGGTATTCCTGCATGTAGCGCTCATCCGCTTTTTCGCCGGTTTCCGCCTGGTCAAACGTGCGAACAGCGACCTGCTCCGAGCCGTCGCGGACGGATGGATAAATGCGGCGCGGCTCGATCAGGATGTCGAAAGACATGCCGAAGTTATTCAGAAAAAGGGCGTACAAAGCGGAGGCCGTGGCGGCGTTGTAGGCGCCGTTTTTAAACAATGATTCAAAACTTGCGTTCGATTCGTATTGTTTGAAGTAAAGCTGACGCAGGGTTTCTTCTATTTGCAGGATGGCTTTCCGGGCTGGTTTGCGGCGGATATTGTCAGCTTCCAGCAAACGGAAAGTTTCTTCGATGTTGAGGCGTATTTTTTGTTGGGTATTGCGGTCATTCACCGTTGCGGTTGCCAGAAGGATGTGGAGTTGCTCTTCCCAGCTCATGGTTTTTTCAACCGCTACTTCGGTGTCGCCGCTCCAGCCGCTCTTGGGCGTAAATTCGTTTGAAGTCGGAATGCCGGACTGCGCAGAGAGTACGCATGCACTAAAGGTGAAGCAGATCGCAGCAAGGGAGTTTAGTTTGTTCATGATTTTTAAACTGGTCATGGGCTTGGCGCAAATAGGACAGTTCATTAATTTTGGCAAAAGTAAGACATTGGGCGGTAACGTCCGCAGGTATCTCACAAAACGATGTTACATGACAAAGCAAGCTGTTGAACCTGAAAACAATTTTTCTGCCGAATTGCTCAACGGCGGCCCCATCCTCCTCTTCGACGGCGTTTGCAACCTTTGTAACGCTTCGGTGCAATTTATTTTAAAAAGAGACCCGAAAGGTATTTTCCGCTTTGCTTCTCTGCAATCGCCAACGGGGCAAGCCCTGCTGCGCCATGCCGGACTGCCCACAGCGGACATCACCACCGGCGTGCTTTTTGAAAACGGCAAAGCTTACCTGCGCTCCGATGCCAGTCTGCGTGCCGTGCGCCTGTTGCCGGGCTTGTGGCCTTTGCTTTACGGATTCACCATTGTGCCACGCTTCATCCGGCATACCGTTTATGACTGGATTGCCCGCAATCGTTACCGCTGGTTTGGAAAACAGGAATCCTGTATGGTGCCTGCGCCGGAGTGGAAGGTTAGATTCATTGATGTTTGATAAAATAACTTTTAAATAACAGCACCCTTTGTGACCAATGCGTTCTATCGCGAGTCAATAGATGCGGAACCTGTTCCCCTATTTTATACTAACAGAAAAACAAACAAACGATGTTTAAAAAAATTGCCATTTTTTCTCTGATCCTTTCTATGGTGGCTTGTTCGCCGGCACAATTGCAACAAGCGCTGGGCACCGTGCTCGATTCGCCCCTGACGTCTGCCGAAGCGGGCGCTGGCCTGAAAGAAGCCCTGAATATCGGGATCAGCAAAGGCTCCGACCAATTGTCGCAGGTAGATGGCTATTTCAAAAGCCCGTATAAAATTCTGCTGCCGGCAGAAGCGCGCAAAATCACGGACAAGTTGAAAAACGTACCGGGTTTTTCGAGCGTGGAAAATGTAATCCTGGAAAAAATCAACCGCGGGGCCGAAGATGCCGCAAAAAAAGCCAAACCGATTTTTGTGAGCGCCATCCGGGGCATGACTTTCGGCGATGCGATGGACATCCTGTTCGGCAGCAAAGACGCCGCCACCCGCTATCTGGAACGCACCACGTCGGATCAGTTGTACGCAGAATTTAACCCCATAATTGTGGAATCCCTCGATAAATTCAGCGCCCGCAAATACTGGAGCGATGCAGTGACGACCTACAACAAAATCCCGTTCATCGAAAAAGCCAACCCGAATTTAGACGAATACGTCACGAAAGAAGCGCTGAAAGGCCTGTTTGGCATGGTGGAAAAAGAAGAGCTGAACATCCGCGAAAACATTGTGGCGCGCACGACCGATTTGTTGAAGAAGGTGTTCGCGAAGCAGGATAAGTAAACGGTAGAGGGAGAGAGAGGGAGAGAGGGAGGGAGAGAGGGAGAGAGGGAGAGAGGGAGAGAGAGGGAGGCTAACAATCCCCGGGGATAAGCCTATTGCTGTCTGAAGCGCTGTGGAACACAGCATTTTCTTTCGGGTGCCCGTTCCCAGCGTTCTCATGGAAGATTTTGAGGAACGCTGAAAACGCATACGACACGGAGAACGCGGAATCTAGTAGCATTCCGCGTTCTCTGCGTTTCCAGCGTAGCCCGTGTTCCCATGGAAGGTTTTCAGGAACGCTGAGAACGCAAACGATGCGGAAAACACGGATTGTGGTACTGCTTGCGACCTGCATTATTGCTTCAACAACATTAGCCCCTGATTTGCAGGTCTCATGTTTTCTCCGTCTCCCCATCTGCCCCTCTCTCCTTCTCTCCCTCCCTCCCTCTAAACTTCAACAAAAAAACCTACTTTTACCCCGCCCATTGAACCATGCCAAATTTTTACTGTCATACAGGCAAATATACTTTCGTTATGCCATTAGATCAGGTTGATGTTGACGAATTGGACGAAGGCGGAAAGCCCGGCAAAGAGATGAGTTTCATGGAGCACCTGGAAGAGTTGCGCTGGAACATCATCCGCTCTTTCATCGTTGTTGTTTCGCTCGGGATTGTCTTCTTTATATTCAAAGACTGGCTGTTCGAGTCGGTTTTGTTCGCGCCTTCGCGCAAGGAATTCATTACGTACCAGCTATCCTGCTGGTTTTCAGATTACCTCGGACTCGGCAAAGGGCTGTGCATTACGCCTCCCGTTTTCAAAACACAGGCCATTGGTTTTGGAGAAGCGTTCATTACCACCATCATGGTGTCTTTCACCAGTGGGTTTATCGTTGCTTTTCCTTATGTATTCTGGGAATTCTGGAACTTTGTCAAGCCGGGGCTGTATCCAAAAGAGCAAAAAGCAGCCCGGGGCATCGTGCTGGCTTGTTCTTTTTTATTCCTGTCCGGCATCCTGTTTGGATATTACATCATCGCGCCGTTTGCCATCAATTTTTTGATCGGCTACACCATTCCCGGCGTCGAAAACGTGCCGACACTCAATTCTTTCATTACCTATCTCGTTATTTTTACCATCCCCACCGGTATCGTGTTCGAGCTGCCGATTGTGGTCTTTTTTCTGTCAAAAGCTGGGTTGGTGACGCCTGCTTTTATGCGACAATACCGCCGCCACGCTGTGCTGGGCATCATCATCGTTGCGGCAGTCATTACGCCCACGACCGATGTGATTACGCAGTTGCTGGTTGCTTTCCCACTCTACATCCTTTACGAGATCAGCATTGTGATTTCGCGGCGAGTGGAAAAGCAAAAAGAAGCCGAAGAACGGGAGGAAGAACAGGGGCTACAACGCACCGAATAGGACGAAGCCGCTCCATTTCCGCGGATCTGCGCTTTTGTTGTCTTTAATCATTTTGAGTTTTGCATTGCGCAAAGCCGTAGCGTAGCTTTTGTTGTCTAAAGCCTGTTCGTAAAAAAGCCGCATCAACTGCGCGGTGTAGGTATCGTACACCTTCCACAGGGAACTGAGCACATTGGGTGCGCCGGCAGATAAAAAACTGTGGGTGAGCGATAGTGCGCCTTCGTTGCCGGAAGCCGGGCCGCTGCCGCTTTCGCAACTGCTGAGCGTGACAAGGTCAACCCCTTTCAAATCCAAACCGGCAATTTCGCCGGCGTACAGAATGCCATCGTCCGTACTGGGTTTGCTGATGTTGGGTTGTGCAAACGCAATGCCCGAAAGAGCCGGATTGGCGTAGTTGACAAAGCTGTGTGTAGCTAAGTGCAGGATGCTGTGGCGGTTGGCATTGGCTTTAAACGTAGGTTCGTCGGCTTCCATGCGCAGGTACGCCAGGGCCGTTTTTTTCTTTTTGGCAAACAGTTTTGAAATGCCCACTACTTCGCGCTCTGACTCTGGCAACGCCTGAAAACTCAGCCCGTCTATAGTTGCCGAACGCATGCTGTAGCTGCCCTGATAGGTGGTGTCGAAAGCAAACAGGTTGCTGTCCCAAATATAACTTTGGCTGGTATTGTTGTCAAAAACCGGCGCCATACACAGAAATCCGGAGATGGGGGCAGGCGTATTTTTTTGCACTGCTAAAGTGGCCGCATAACTGTATTGGATGGTATACGACTGGATGAGGTAGTTCAATTTATGGTGATCGGGCGAACCGTCATCGGGCGTAAAGCCGGAAATAAAGGCTTCGAAAGGAATGGAAAACAAGCCTTTATGCGGTATGATGAACAGGCGGTTTTTGCCCTTCAGCATCGAATCCACCGGCTGAATGAGGCGGTCATACAACAACTGGGCGTAATGCGGAAACTGCGTATTG
The DNA here is from genome assembly GCA_046153985.1 of Saprospiraceae bacterium. Lineage (GTDB taxonomy): Bacteria > Bacteroidota > Bacteroidia > Chitinophagales > Saprospiraceae > JABWAJ01. Next base: position 2,060 of record JBJXFD010000176.1, on the reverse strand, counting down.
TCCGATTTTTTGATGCTTTGCAAAAAGCCTTTGATGGCGCCGTCCAAATCCGTAACTATTTTGCTATGATCAAATTTGCTGTAAACGCCCGGCCCGGTACCGATTGGATTTCCCTGCAGGTTCATCATTTTTTTGACAAACTTTTCTGCTTTGGTGCCTTCGGGCTTGAATTCGCGCCCTTTGGTGATTTTTCGGCACAGGATGCCCGTTTTGGTCACTGCAAAAATGTAATAGTCCGTTTTGCCAATGAAGTAGGAAAGGAGGACGTCGTTGTCGCCTAAATTAGGCTGTAATTCGAGTGCCGGTTGGTATTGAAGTTCGTTATATACAGCTCCAACTACAGGATACGTCTTGGCGGTTTCGGTCAAAAACTGATTGTATACCGTTCGGCTTTCATACGCTTTTTTTCGCATTGCAGCATCTTCAGGATGTAGTAACATCAAGGTTTCTGCATCCCGCCAGGCTGCTCGCAACATTGCTTCCTGATTAGCAAGCTCAGTTGGCAGCAGGTTTTCGGAAACGGCTTTAACGATGTTAATTCGCATCAACAGGGCTTTGGCTAGCTCCGCCATGTCGAATGCCAGAAGGGTTGCCAGGTTTGCGTCACCCCCTAGCTCCTGCATGCGCCATGCCGCTTCAATTGCAACTTCAACGACCTCTGCGGAGTTAGACAGTATGCGAAGTCTGGAGGCATCATCGCCAATTGCAGTAATTTCTTCCTGTATTAAAAGAATTGCTTGTAAACCATAGCGAAAGGCAGCGTCCATATCGTTGTTTTGCAACAGTAAATTTGCCTGAAGGCCCAGCGTTAAAGCGAGCAAAGAACGATCCAGAGGAAGGATATCGGGCTGTATTTCATGGCCTTGTTCATATTGCTCCAACTCTGGGCAAAGGCTTCGGACTGCGCGGGTCGCATAATACCCGGCGCTATCCGGTTCGTTCAGGTTGAAATACAACTGCCCCAGGTTCAAATAGGTACGCGCTGTTTCGCGGTGGTGTTCGCCGTATGCACTCCGGTAAATGGCCAATGCTTGTTGGTAATATTGAGCAGCCACAGAAGGGGTATCCTGCCGCATGGTTTCGCCCAGCGCGTTGAGCAGATTGCCCTGAAGGTCTTTCCGGCCAGGAACCTGCCGGGAAATGGCCAGCGCCTGCCGAAAACTGGCTTTTGCCGCTTCCAATTTGTCCTGCCCTAAGTATACCCTTCCGATGTTGTAGTGATTGGTCGCCACGTCGGCTTCGCTGCCTTCAGTGGCAGAAAGCAGGGTTTCCAGCGATTGACCATAGTAGTTCAGCGCCTTTTCGGGTTGCCCCAGGCCTTCAAATGCAGAGGCGATATAGCCATAAATCAGCGCGTACAGTTTGGGCTCTTCGATGGGCATTGAAGTAGCGATGAACAGGTGGTCCAGCGCTTTTTCGTAGTTGCCCTTCAACAAGGCAATGGCGCCAATACGCATATAGTTTTCGGCAATGTCGCCGCTCATGAGCTGGTCGCGCAGGGCCATCGAGCGGGCATTGGCGTCCTCAGCCTGTTTAAAACTACCGAGCTGGAGGTAGTTGTAACTCATCAAAAACAGCGCCCTCGACTGGTCGTGCAACCGCTTCGGGTTGTCGCGCAGGAAGTTTTCCAACAGTTCATTGGAGGCTAAATAACGGCTGGCCGCGCTGAGCGAATCCGCCATACGAATGGTGGATTGCGCAGCCAACAGTTGGGCGCAACAAAGCAAAAACAATACCGGGAGGTGTCTCATACGTTGGAAAACGATTTGTAATGCTGCCAAAAAACGGACGAAAGCGCTAATATATTGGCACAGCGACTACAAAATTACGTTTCAAATTTTATTGCCCGGAAATATTTCCCGGAGGAATAGGAGCAGGCACCAGGTTGCGAACAGGCGGCGTACTCTTCAGGTATTGAAAAATCGCCTGGATCTCTTCCTCCTTCATGGCGGTATAATTGAACCAGGGCATGGGCGGCAACAGCGGGCGCCCGTTGTCGAGTCCCTTGTATTTTCCCTTTGTGAGGGCAATTTTGAACTGTTCATACGACCAACTGCCGA
>JBJXFD010000082.1:0-4714 GCA_046153985.1 Saprospiraceae bacterium | reverse complement strand
ATAATTTGGTCTGGTCGCCAAATGTGGCCCTCAGCGACACCGTTGGGCTGAACGTCATCGCGCAACCGACTGTATCAGGTTGGTATTTTGCAACCTTTGTGGTTGCCCAGTGTACTGTGTTCGATTCGGTCTACGTCCGGGTTGATTCGTTGCCCCTGAGCACCCTGATGGCGGTTCCCGATAAAAATCCTTATTGCGAAGGCGACGTCGTTGTGTTTACGTCCCCGACTTACGAAACAGGCAATTTTCCGGATATTCAACATTTATGGGAAGAAGGCCCGGGTTTTGAAACCAGCGATACGCTCTGGAACATGGTCATTACGACAGTTGATACGTTTACTTATGTCCGAACGACGGTCAACCGGGCCTGCCAGGTCACCGATAGCATCTCTATCAACGTGGTGGAAGGCGTTCCCATGATGGTGATCCCTTCCGATACCACAATATGTCCGGGGCAGAGCGTACAACTCTTTCTTGATTACGGCGGTCAGGGGGAAATCACCTGGGAGCCGGCAGAAGGGCTGAGTTGCACGGATTGTTATACGCCGATTGCGACGACTTTCCAGACGGTGCAGTATACCGTCAAAGCGAAAGAAGGCGATTGTGTGCAACAGGCTACTGCTCAAATTACAGTGCTGCCTCTCCCTATCGCCGATGTGATTGCCGGTTTTGAGGTTTGTGAGTCCAATGCCGGTCCGGTGCAGCTCATGACGGCAGCCGATCCCGTTTCAACTTACGTTTGGACTTCGTCTTCAGACCCTAATTTTACGTCTACCGATCCGTTTGTACAGGTCATTCCGCAAACGACAACAACTTATACCGTTACGGCAACCAACCAGTGTACGAGCATCGTGCGCGAGGTGCGGATTACGGTGGTGGAAGAACCGGATCTGGGTGTAATTCCGGACCAAACCATTTGCCTCAACGATCCGGTGACCTTCACTGCAGTCACTGACGCTCCGAGCGGTGTTAGCGGCGTATTTATCTGGACTTATGGCGTATTGACTGCAACGGGTAACCCGGTAATTGTTTCCAACATTGATGAGACCACAGAGGTCGTTCTCAACTATACCTACGGGCCTGGTTGCGGCACGCTTCAGGAAATATTTACGGTGAATGTGGTGGATATTACGGCGTCTTTTGTGCAAATAGAAGTTGGTCGCGACACCATATTCCAGGGGGATACCACGAGACTGACCGCAGTAGTTGATCCGGAAATAGCCAACGCTACCTACAAATGGTTTGCAGATGGGGTTGAAATTTCAGGTCAGACCACTTCGACCATTGTCGTTGAACCGGCTACGGTTGGTACGGTACAATACAGCGTTCAAGTATTTGTTCCACAGGGTTGTTTCATTCAATCGCTACCGGTTCCGGTGGTTGTGCTGAAACCCGAATTTGTGATCCCGTTAGCATTCACGCCAAATGGCGACGAGCGAAACGATGTCTTCCGGTTGGTTCATTCCGGCATGGTCGAAGTGATGGAGTTCAAAATCTACAACCGCTGGGGACAGATTGTATACCAAAGCACCACCAACGAAGGTTGGGACGGCACGCACAAAGGCAAACCGGCGCCTTCGGATGTCTACATCTACCGGATGCGGTTCAAATTAGGCGGTGTGGAACAGCCGGAACAGGCGGGTGATGTGACGTTGCTGCGTTAGTGTCTGTCTTTATAGTCTGATAGCTGCGTTTGTGTTGCTAAAGAAATGACGCAACTAAAAAGTAATACTGCTTAATGATCCCAATAAGGGTCGTCCCGAATCTCAGGGATGGCCCTTATTGTTTTTTGCGCATTTGAATCGGGCCTGGGCAATCCTGAAAGGATTGAATATGAATAGCCTCCGATGAAATCGGTGGGCAGGAAGGCAATTATAAACTACGGGTAACGCGGTAAGAAAATCAACCACACAACTTGTCCCGTTCAGGAAGCGTTCCCAAAATACCATGAGCCATGCGAATCAGGAGCTATCCCGATTATCGGGACAAGTTGTGGGGTGTCAATTGCCTAGAAAGCCTCGGCGTGTTTAAAATTTCGCGGAGTTTCGCGGAGTTAAAGGAGTTTCGCGGAGTCTTCACATCTAACTCAGCGAAACTCCGTGTTTACTCTGTGGAACTCCGTGTAAATTTTAGATACTGTACTGCCTTCCTTCCGCTTTCAGAGGGGCTTTAGCCCCTGATTCGCATGAGCCATCCCGAAAAATTCGGAATGGCTCATGATTTCAATAATCCGACCGATCAAATACACGAACCAGATCAGGTTGTATATGCTTGAATTTTAATTCACTTTCTTCAGCTCACCGTTGTAATCCTCCACTACATAAGCATCTTTGAATCCGGAAGCCTTTGCTTGAGCCAAAGCCTGTTGTGCTGCGCTAAGCGTGGTGAAGCCGCCGATGTATTTAATCGTCAGTTTTCCGCGTTTGCGTTCTTCAACCGTGCCAATTTTTTCCGCTTTTGCTTTATCAAAGTTTTTCACATTGGAATAGGCCGCCAATTGCACCTTGTATTGACCGTAAGTAGGCGAGACTCCTCCCGGATTTTTAGGGCTCAAATCGTTGTTTGGTGTCCCGGTCGAACCGGCTTCCTGCACAATGAATGCACCGGTATAACCTTTAGTTTTGGCAGAACGCAACGCTTTTTCAGCATCGGCGCGGGAAGGATAAACCCCGACGCGCACTTTGTATTTATTGCCTTCGTTCACGGTATACACATCTCCGAGGCTGTTCAGGTTATCGAACTTATTGCCCAGTGCAGCACTGCTCAAAGCGGCAACCTGAACGGAATAGCCGGAGGTAATATCCCCCGGATCAACCGGATTATCCGGAAAACCAGGATCTGGAACGTATGGCCCGGGGTCTTGCCCGGTGTCCGTAGAAGGAATCAGGTAAGTAACGCCCAAAATATTGCGGTCAAACCCGTCTTCGGTACGAACGATGGAATTCAGGTCGCGAAAACCGCCTTTTGAAAAACGGATGGCGTATACTGCATACTGACTCAAAGCCAGCAAATATTCGCCGCTGGCATCGCTGATCGCCTGCATGGCACTGCCCGTTTGCTGGTTGGTGGCCGTAACCATAACGCCGTCAACCGGTTGCCGGGTCGTATAATTGATGATTCTTCCCGAAAAAGCCTCGCCGAGGCGACTCAGGTTTACATCGTATTCTTTATTCTGGTTGGTTCCAACCGTATTGATCTGAACCGTGCTGCTCAGGTAGCCGTCTTTTTTAATGACCACCTGGCAGTTTAGCCCCTGAACAGCCTGGAAGCTATAAGTACCACGACTGTCGGTCTGATAAACGCCTTCTCCGCAGTTGGTAAAATCAACAACTGCGTTGGCGATTGGAGATCCGTCGGCAGCGCTTTTGATCCGCAAAACGATGTTGTCCGCCGTACGGGTTACCCGATAAATGTCTTCGTTGCCCCGTCCGGCAAGCCGGTTGGAGGTGAAGTAACCGATGTTTCGGAAACTGTCGTAAATGAAACCGTAGTCGTCGCGAGGGGAGTTGACCGTATTGCCAAGGTGATAAATCCGAAGCCAGCGCCCGTTGTTCTGCTCTGCGCGAAAAATATCGAGTCCGCCCATCCCTGGGTGCCAATCGGAAGAGAAAAACAACATGTTGCCATCAAAATAAGGCGCCATTTCGTTCCCTTGAGAGTTGACAACCGGGCCGAGGTTTTCCGGAGCGCCCCACTCGGTACCGTTCCAGTAGGAAACATAAATATCGAATCCCCCAAAGCCATCCGGACGGTCAGAGGCAAAATACAAGGCACTGCCGTCGGGAGAAAAGCTCGGTTGCCCAGTCGAATAACCGGTGCCATTATAAGGAAAGGCTCTGGCGTTCAGCCATTCGCCATCGTTTCCAACCTGCGCGGTCCAGATGGTGAGTTCCATCCCGCTGTTGGCAATCTGGCGGGTGCCGTCCACGAAATTATTGCGGGTGTACACCACCTGACGTCCATCGGGAGAAAACGTCGCGGGCCCTTCGTTGAATTCGGCGCTGAAACGTTTATTGAGGTAAGATGGAGACTCTAAGTAGCCGCTGGGGCTGACACTGGCTTTGTACAATTGGTTGGCAATTTTCCCTCCGGAGGAGCCGGATCGCTGAATATCGGTTCTGGCCGATGAAAAAACCACCTGCCTGCTGCCGTAGAAAGCAGCACCGAAATCTCCCGTATTCGTATTGATGAATTCATTCGTAATCTGATAAGAAGAAGGAGAGTTGAGCTGCGATTTGGCAAAATCGCAAGATTGCATGTAGTGGTTGCCCACTGCTTCATTTTCTGAACGTGCGTAGAGCTGGTACCACGATTTTGCCTCATCGTAGCGGCCTAAGCCTTTGAGTACGTGGGCATAATTAAGAATTTGGCTTTTTTCGACCTTATCCCGGTCAACCTGCATGGCGCGTGCGTAATTTTGGGCAGCTTCTTCCAGTTGGTTGAGATAGCGATAGCAATCGCCAAGCCTGGAAAGCGCCTCAATATCGTCCTTGTTGCGTTTTAAAGCATCTAAGTACTCTGGAATCGCCTGCTTGTAAGCATGCAATTCGTAATACTTGTTCGCCTTTTTCAAATTGCTTTTAAAGAGTTGGGCCTGAGATGGCAAGCACAGCAACAGCGCGACAGCCATCATAAAAACCTTTCTGCTAATTCCCATAATATTATCCATTAAAGTGGGTTTAACAATGAATATCCAAAGTTAACGCTTTTTCAA
>JBJXFD010000175.1:0-6353 GCA_046153985.1 Saprospiraceae bacterium | reverse complement strand
CATTATGGTACCGCGATTTTGCTGTTGCCTACCGCCGCTGCAGATTATTTGGAATACGAACGCTTTCACCTGATTGACGCCATCAGCAAATACATTGATGAAGGGAAAGTGAAGGTGTTTTCCATTAACAGCATCAATTCTGAAAGCTGGCTAAACAACCGCATGCACCCGCGTCACAAAGCAATGCGGCACTCACAATTCAATGATTATGTCTACAATGAGGTCGTGCCGTTCATTCGCAACATGACCAGTTCTGACACTGAAATCATTACCTGCGGCGCATCTTTCGGCGCCCTGCATTCTGCCAATCTTTTCTTCCGGCGCCCTGATCTGATCAACGGCGTCATTGCCATGAGCGGCAATTACAACCTCAGCACGTATACCGATGGCTATCACGACGAGGATGTATATTTCAATTCGCCAATGGAATACCTGCCAGGTTTGAACGACGACTTCATTTTGCCGCGCATCAAAACCAGCAAACACATCCATATCCTGACCGGCTCCGGCGACTGGGAAACCCCGGACGCTTCCCGCCGCTTCAGTGCATTGTTGAATGCAAAAGAAATTCCTCACGAACTCGACGTTTGGGGCCCTGATATGCCGCACGACTGGACGACCTGGCGGGCGATGTTGCCATATTACCTGGAAAGCCGGTTTTGATTGGGACAAACACGCAAGTTGGCAAATATTCAAACGGGCAAAGTTTGTCCCGCATAACTTGTCCCGTATGCCGATGTGGAGTCCAAGGCGACAGCACGGATAACAGCTATACGGTTTTGACGTCCATTGGCAACATAGAAACTGCCATACTTGACGGCTTCACCATCCGCGACGGAAACGCCGGCGAACCCGACGGTATACGATCAGCGGAAACGACGCAGGATTTGGCGGCGGCCTGCGTACTTCAGGGAACGATGCCGATCCTGTATTTATTAACTGCCTGCTGAGCGGAAACAGGGGAAGTTTTGGCGGAGCAGTTTACAAACCAGGCCAGCAGTCCTGCATTTTTTAATTGTTTATTTAGTGGAAACAGAGCCAGCTTTGGCGGCGCAATCCACAATCTGGGAATATTTAATCAAACCTACACCAATTGCACCTTCAGTGGCAAGCTGCGATCATCACCATCGGGGCGTGCAGCGTACAGAGTAACTGCATAAATGTAACCGTCACCTCGCTGGATGGAGAACCCACAGCAGGGGAAGCGCCTATTCAAGTTTTTCCGAATCCCAATTCCGGCTTGTTTAGCTTGATTTTGCCTGAAGCTGCAACTGTCTTGCTGTTCAATGCTGCGGGTTCAAACCTTTGGCAAAACCAATTCCAGGCCGGACGGCATGAAATCAACCAGCAAGTATTGCCTTCAGGCATATACTTGCTGCACGCCATTCGAAGCACCAAAGTGGAAACCGTGAGGATAATGGCGGAGTGATTTGAAGATTTGAAAATCTTCAAATTTCCAACCCAATCCTGGTTCCATCGGCGATATACGCGCCTTTTTTCACTACAATAATGCCATCACGAATGCAATAGGTCGGTGTTTCCATATCCGGCAGAGAAACACTGCCGTGGATGTGAACGTGGTCGCCGATGCGGCAATCCTTATCCAAAATCGCATTTCGGATATAGCAGCTATTGCCGATGCCCATGTTGGCGCCGCCTTCCTTGCGCTGAAGTTCTTCCAGCGTTTCGTAAGAATCATTGCCCATGACGATGGAATCCAGAATTTCGGAGCCCTGCCCGATCCTGGAGCGAATGCCGATGATGGATCGTTCAATGTTTTGAGCTGCGATGATACTGCCTTCCGAAACGATGGATTGAAACAGCCGGGTGCCCAATATCTTGGACGGCGCCAACAAACGCGGGCGTGTATAAACCATCCGGCCTTTGCCAAAAAGGTCGAAATGGGGCAGGTGTTCGGTAAGGGCGATGTTTGCTTCGTAAAAAGACCGGATCGTTCCAATATCCGTCCAGTAGTCGTCGAAAAGGTAACTGGCTATCCGGAAGCCGTTTTCGATGGCGTAGGGGATGATTTCTTTCCCAAAATCAACGGCGTCGGGGTTGTCATCAAAGAGCTTTTTCATAAAGTCTTTGTTGAAAACATAAATCCCCATTGAAGCTAAAAAGACTTTGCCTTCCTCCTGGTATTCCTCAGGCACGGCTGATGTCCACTCCGAAAGCTCGTCCGGCTTCGGCTTTTCAATAAAGCTGTCAATAAAGCCTTTTTCATTCACTTTCATAATCCCAAACCCCGGAGCATCGCGGTCTATCACCGGAATGGTTGCAATGGTGAGGTCGGCTTCCTGCTCAATATGGTACTGCGCCAATTTTTCAAAATCCATCTGGTACAACTGGTCGCCCGACAAAATCAGGATATAGTCGTATTCATGGTTGCGCAAGTGGTGCATAGATTGGCGCACGGCATCGGCGGTTCCCTGAAACCACTTGTCGCTGGCGGGGGTTTGTTCAGCCGCCAGAATGTCCACGAAACCATGTGTGAAGTGGTCGAAGATGTACGTGTTTTTAATGTGCTGGTTCAGGGAAGCAGAATTGTACTGAGTCACGACGAACATTCGCCGCAGGTTGGAATTCAGACAATTAGAAATGGGGATGTCTATCAGTCGGTATTTCCCACCGATTGGAACGGCGGGTTTGGAACGTTGAGCGGTAAGCGGGTGCAGCCGCGAGCCCGCGCCGCCACCCAGAATCAGACTGATCATTTTGATTTTTGCCATATCCGGTATTATTTATGTTTTATACATCAGCCATTTGGCGATAAATATCAATATAGCGCTGCACAGTCCGTTCCCAGGAAAAATCCACAGCCATGATCCGCTCACGGATTCGCTCTAAGCTTTCGTGTTGGTTATAATACAAATCCGCAGCCCGGTAAAAAGCCATATAAGCATCCTCTACGTCAAAACGGTCGAAGCGGATCCCCCTGCCATAACCGCCGGGTTCTCCGATGTCCGGCACTGAATCCTTGAGACCACCGATAGAACGTACAATCGGAATGGCGCCGTAGCGCATGGCGTATAACTGGTTCAGGCCGCAGGGTTCGATGCGGGAAGGCATAAAAAGAAAATCCCCGCCGGCATAAAGCTGGTGTGCCAGCCCTTCGTTGTACTCTAAGGCTGCATCGAAGCGCCCCTGGTATTGGTGCGCTAAATGACGGAAGCTATCCTGCAAACCCGGGTCGCCGGTTCCAAGCGCCACGAAAGCAATACGCATGCCACTGTGCATCACCCGGTGAATGAGTTCGGGCACCATATCGGCGCCTTTTTCGGGCAGCATTCTGCCAATAAAAACGATGAGCGGCAAATCCGGATCAATGTTGAAGCGTTGTGCCAATACCTTTTTATTCAGGACTTTAAAATCCCCCACTTTGTCGTCGTCAAGCTGGCGGGCAATATAGGGGTCTGCCGCCGGATCCCATACCTGCGCATCAATGCCGTTGAGAATGCCCAGCGATTTGTGCTGCTCGTGGTAGAACAAGCCCTCCATGCCGTTGGACGATTGGCGCAGTTCTTCCAGATAGCTGGGGGACACAGTCGTCACCCGCCAGGCGCATTTCACGGCAGCCGCCAAAGGGCAGATGGTGTCGGCCCAATCGAGCAGGCCACGCGCTTCGGCGTCAAAGAAAGGCATAAGGTAAAGTTTTTGCCAGCTAAACGCCCCGTGGTACAAGCCGTTGTGGATGGTAAAAACCGTAGGAATATAAGCCAGCGAGCGGTATTCCGGGCAATGCTTAAGCATGAACGGAATCAACCCGGTGTGGTGGTCGTGGCAGTGAATCACCTCTGGTCGGCCCGGCGAATGCAGGATCCACTGCAAGGCTGCCTGCTGGAAACACAGGTAGCGCTCCACTTCGTCCCCATAGCCATACCCGGAAGGGTCGGCATAAATGCCGGGACGATCAAATTTGCCCGGAATATTGGCCACAAAAAGCGGAAAACCCAGCGAATCATCGTCTTCCCGCTCTATGGTGAACGGAACGTAATAGTTGTGCATGCGCACCACCCCCTTGAAAACGGGCGTGAAATGGCGCCCATTGATCCATTTCAGGCGATATTTGGGCAATAAGACCCCGGCAGGAACGCCAGCCTGGGTCAGGTATTTGGGCAATGCGCCCACGACGTCGCCAAGCCCGCCTGCTTTGGCTGCCGGATAACATTCTGCGCTGATGTGTAGGACTTTCATTTTGTCAACTTGATGCGCACTAAAGATATAGTTTTGTTTTAGAATTTATGGGAAAAACTACTCACCCCCCACTCACAGGCGGAATCAACGCAATTTCCTGCCCCTCCAGCACAGGCCAGTCGTCTTCCGCATAAGTGCCGTCAACAGCAATGGCCAAAGAAGACAACGCCATAAAATCCGGGAACCGCTCCAGCAACCGACGCTTTAAATCGCCGACAGTGGCTTCAGATTCCAGTTCAAAATCGAAAACCGGGCTCCCGACTATCTCTTTTGCAATACCGAATGAAAGAATTTTTAAGTACATAAGCGATGAAATTAGAAGCTTTTGGGCTTTCTCTGTTTTTCTTAAGAAAATTTTAACACTCCGAAAGGACATTGTTGAGGACAGTAGACCAATCCATACTTTATTTCTGAATCAACCCGAAACAGTCCGAAAAATTTTGGTCTTTCAAAAATCAAGCCAATAAACAAAATTATTATTGCGTATTTTCAAGTTACTAACATTTGATGCAAAAATATTACCAAATGCCCTAAAACTACACCCCATTTGCAAAAAGGTTGATTTTGTAGATTACCGGGCATAGCTTTGCAGCATCTTTTGCATTTCTATGATTTTTAATTTGTTATCCCTTATCCCCTTACAGTAAACCGCCCGCCCAGTGCCTGAGGCATTGGGTCATGAACATCGAAAGCACTGAAGAAATCAAAAAAAACCATTGTTCCCGGGCAGGCGATGGTGTTGAGAACAAAAAAAAATTATGATGAATTTCCCATGGACACTCGTGGCTATTGTCGTTGCAATAGCTACCACACAACTCCCAGCAAAGCCCTCTGACTCCAGTTATCTCCCCGAAGCAATTTCGGGTGAAGGTTCCGGCAGTTCTTCAGAGGCATCCATCAAGCACCGGGTGCTTGATCTTACACTTCCAGTACAGACGCGTTACAACGGTCAAGTCAGAGAGCTCATCCGCCGCTACATTTCTATCGGCAGCAAAGAAGCCGAAGCGATGCTCGGCAGAACGACGCTCTACTTCCCGATGTTCGAACACTACCTGAGTATTCACGGACTTCCAAAAGAACTGAAGTACCTGCCTATGATTGAATCTACCTTGCGCCCGGAAGTCTCTTCACCGGTTGGCGCAGGCGGACTTTGGCAGGTCATCCCTTCAACGGCACGCCGTTTTGGCCTCGAAGTAGGCGGTTATGTGGACGAACGCCGCGACCCTTACCGGGGAACGGAAGCCGCCGTTAAAATCCTCGCATACCTTCATAATGAGTTTGGCGACTGGGCTTTGGCCATGGCCGCATACAATTGCGGTTCTGCCAGGGTACACCGCGCCATCAAGCTTGCAAAGTGCGACGATTACTGGGAAATCAGCAAATACCTGCCGAGAGCAACCCAGAAGTATGTCCCGTCTTTTATTGCGGCGGCCTACTTAGTGAATCACTACCAGCACCACAACCTGAAGCCGAAGTTTCCAAGCTCGCTCATGCAGGATACCCGCACTTTCCGCGTGTACAACCACATGAACTTTATGGAAATCTCAAAAACTTGCGACATTAGCCTGTCGCTGCTTCGGAAACTCAATCCTGGTTTTGCACTGAACGCTTTACCCAAAAGTACGAAAGGGCATTTTTTGGTCCTTCCTGCTGCAACGGCAACGGCTTTCAGCAAGTTTCTGGCTAAAAAAACAGGAAAGATTAACCCGGCAGAAAACACGCTGCCCACAGGCATGTTCCGGACTTCTTACGTTGCCGTTCCCGGCGACCGCATCGAAGCGCTGGCCATGCTGTTCAAGTGTTCGGTAGAAGACATTATGACCTGGAATCACCTCAACCATCGCGAGATTGTTGTGGGACAGGAATTGATGTTGCTGCTGCCCAAATCTTCGCTTAAGGTATAACTTGAAGCTTAGTATTCTCCACAGGAGCCATCCCATCAGTTTGTGGGATGGCTCTTGCTGTTTCAGGCACTATATTTGGAAATTAAAAAAGGCTTCCATGACTACTTTCCGGCTTGTGCTCCCGCTTTCCTGCTTTTTCCTGCTGCTGATCGCAGGCTGCTTTCCTGAATTGGCCCGTCAGTCTTATACCCATCCCATCCCTTTTCAACCCGAACAATACCTTTGCCAACGCGCCGATACGCCATTAAAAAT
>JBJXFD010000079.1:0-8767 GCA_046153985.1 Saprospiraceae bacterium | reverse complement strand
TCCCAATTCATCCCGGATATGTGCGCCCAATGCATCCTTTTCAGATAATTCTTGTGCAACGATGAATGCAGTTTCTTTTTTTAATCCTCTTTTTTCATAAATTTCTGCCAATCGTTGTAATTCAATTTCGGGCATTTTTTTTAATTCTATTTTTTCTCTTTCAATATCAGCCTTTTCCACATCTGTCTGGGAACTTACTGAAACGTATTCTCCTGCTGCCATAGATAAGGCCCCAGCCACTAATCCTGCTAAAGTTGCCAATACAATTGGTTCTCTGAGGTCACTTGCCGCAGCTATACCAATCGCAAGACTTGCTGTTGATAAAATTCCGTCATTTGCCCCAAGGACAGCCGCCCTTAGCCAATTACTTCGATGGATGTAATGATTGTCTAAATAGTCATCTAACTTGTCTGCCTTCGCTGCCATTATTTTTGTTTTTGGTTTTTAATTCGGCATCTTCTGCAGCTTATCCGGCTTCAAAACCAAAATCTGGCCATCATTAATATCAATCAGGCCTTCAGTTTTAAAACTGGAAAGTGTGCGCACTAAGGTTTCTTTTGCGGTGCCCACGACTGCGGCGAGGTCGTCGCGCTGGAAATGGATGCTGTTGCCATTTCCCTGGTTGTGGAGGGTTACGAGGGCTGAAGCGACGCGCTTGCGGACAGAATTATACGCCAGGTCGAGCAGCATTTGTTCCTGCTCGGCTATGTGGTTGGCCAACAATTTGATAAACCGTGCATTCACGTCGCGGTTGCCATAAACTAAGGCGTAAAAATCATCCTGTGGAATCAGGCGGATGTCCGAAGGCTCCATCACCGTGGCGCTTTCGGTGTAATGATCGTTTTTTTGCAGGGATAAATACCCCAGATATTCGCCGGAGCCGGCGATGTGTACGATGAACTCCCGCCCGTCTTCGTTGCTTTTGAACAGTTTGACCGCCCCTTTTTCAATGTAGTACAAATAGCGGGGGTAGTCGCCTTCTTCAAACAGCACATCCTTCTTCTGGTAGTGCCGCAGCTCGCGGTCGGCAGAAAGATTATCCAAAAGTTCCTGCGCTTTGGCTTCGTTTACAAACCCTTCAAAAGGGGCGTGTTGGGTAGAGGCTTTGCGCAGCCGCTCGTGTTTGAGCAACCGGCGTTCGATGGTCTGGAGCAGGAGGGCGACGTCGTAGGGTTTCGTGAGGTAATCGTCAGCGCCCAGCGACATGCCTCGCCGGAAATCGTCTTTTTCTGACCGTGCAGTCAGGTAAAGAAAAGGAACATCTGCTGTTTTGTGGTTGTTGCTCAGAATCTGCAAGACGCCGAAACCGTCCAATTCCGGCATCATGACATCACAAATAATCAGATCCGGCCTTTCTTTCAGCGCTTTGTCTACCCCGACTTTGCCATTTTCAGCAGTGTCAACCTCATACCCGTTGAGGGTCAGGATTTCGGCAAGGTTTTCGCGATGTTCTTCGGTGTCTTCGATCACCAGTATTCGATACATACACCCTCGTGTTACATTGTTTAATGAAGTAAGGAGTTTTGTTGCAGCGCTACAAATATAGGCATTAAATGCAAAAACCGGAGGCAGTTATTCCAAACTGCCTCCGGCTGAGGTTGTGTAATAAGGTGCAAGGTGCAAAAAGCAAAAGGCAATAACTTCGTAAAGCTTGATGTCTCGTAATCTTTTTGATTTTATTACGAAAACATGGAGCTTTGTGAAATAAAATTTGTCCCTTGCCTCTTGCCCTTTGCCTTTTCACACAACCCCAAAAACAGCATTTTGCTTCATCCCGGCGCTTCCAATTTCCCGTGAGCAAGCACCCGGTTGAGGATAAAATCCAATTCAGCGACCGACTTTTTGATCCGCGCGATGTGTTTTTTTACTTTGTCGTAGTCGCCCTGGTTCAAATATGATTCCACCAAATCAGCTGAAGAAGCAATGCTCGTAAGCGGGGTGCGAAACTCATGACTTGCCAGGTTCAAAATGCGGTTTTTGAGGTCGCCCCATTCCAGATCTCTGAGAAAGCCCGACTTTTTCTTTTCGCCTGCACCGGAATTCACAGCGACTATAACATCGTATTGACGAAAAATTTCGGGATTTTGCACGTCTTCCCATTCACGCAGCCAATCGAGCGCAAAGGGCTGCCCTTCAATCTTTTCCAACAAAGTTTTGAAGTACAGATAGTCCTCGTTGTCGTTATCAATCATCAAAATTCGATGCGTCATCATAGTCCATACAGCAAATTGCCGGTTAATAGCATTGAAATTATAGGGATTTACCCGGTAAATCCCATTGGTTGGCCAAATATCCCCGCTTTTTAAAGTTTGTCACTTGACGAAAGTCAATGCCCGCATTAATTTACATCGTTGATGCCCCTCCAGCCTTAGCCGATCTTTGTTGGGAAAGGCCAAGTTTTACTCATACCAAACTCAATAATCAGATTATGAAAAGTGCAGAGGAACTCATCCATGAAGGCAAAGAGCAATGGGATAAGTTGAAAACGGAACTGGAAGAATTCAACGTTCAACTCGCACTGGGACGCAATGAAGCAAAAGACGCTTTCGAGCGCGAGTGGAAGAAATTTTCTGTATTTCTGGACGAACAGTCCCTTCGCCTTCGCCGCCGCAGCCATTGGGCAGACCGCCTGATGGAAAAATTGGAAGAGCGGACCAAATCGCTGAAAAATGCGGTCACACAAACTGAACCGGGCAACCTGGAAGCTTATCAAAACTGGAAGGAGCATACACTCCGGATTGTTTACGAAACAGAGTTCATCCTTGACGAACTTTACCCGGCATTAGAAGCCGACGAAAAAGAACTGATCAGCGCTTTCCGCATCAAACTGGAACTGTACCGAACCAGGCTCAATATCCTTTCGCCGGGCGATTTGGCAACCCTCCGCCCCGAAGCGGAACACCTGGCGGCTAAAGCAGACGAAATTTTGAGCTGGCGTGACTACGATACCGAAACCACCCGCGAAAAGCTTGATCGGTTTGGCAAAGAGATCCGGGTCTCCTTCGACCATTTGAAAGAGGCTTTTGGAGGGTTAGTGAAATAAATCAGGATTCATAGAACGGTTCTGTTCAGGATAAAAAGTCAGCAATTAGAATAAGTAGTGGCTTGATCTGCAAAAGGTTGAGCCATTGCTATTTGTACAAGCATTATCATTGTCTTAAAAAAAACAAGGTGGACATGGCAAATAAAATAGTGGCTACATTAGGGTTCCTTGCGTTGCTGTCCGCCTTTACAGCTTGCGGAAGACGCGATGAAAAAACAGCCGGCGTGGAGGGTAATCCGCCCGCTTTCGTACTGCCAGCGGATCCGGTAGATACTGTTCCTGAACGCTTGTTTACAGTCGTTCCCCGAGACATCGCCATTAAGGCTTACTTTCAGTATTTGAAAACAACCGCTGAAGCCTGGGACTCGCTGGTTCCCTATCCTTTGAGCGAACACCTGCTGGTGCGCGCCAACCCCTGGATCATAGATACCCTCGAAAATACGGATTACTATCGCCGGAAACAACGTGGCGACACGCTCTATGTGCAACAGAAAGCCGTTGTATTACACAAAGGCGACACCTTGTTTTTTCCAGATTCGCTCCATGCGCTTGCCTTGCTGGATCAAATGCGGAATACCTTGATTGATGTGAACATCCCGGAATACCGCCTGCGCATCATAGAGTACGGCCAAACCATTTATGCTTTCCCAATCCGGGTGGGTAAGAACCGGGTGCGTCATTTAGAACTGGCGGGTCATGCAGTTGACCTGCGCACTAAACCGGGTACCGGTTCTGTCATACGCCTGAACCGATACCCCACTTTTTCAGATCCGGTGAGTGGTAAAAAATTTACCCACACCCGCCGTGACGACAAAATCACAACCCTGATGCCGCAAATTCCGTGGGTTGAAGTGGAACTGAACGGACAAAGATACGGCCAGATGATCCACCCCACCACCAACCCGGAAACCTTGGAAAAAGCTTATTCGAATGGTTGCGTAGGTATGGGCGAAGCGGATTCCTGGCGGTTTTATTACCATGCGCCCTTAGGCACGTCCGTCGTTTTTCGCTATGACCTGGAAATCATCGGCGTGTCGGGCGACACGCTCCTGCTGCCGGATATTTACAAATGGGGAAAGAAAAACACGCCATTGAGAGCGGTGTTCAGAGCCTTGCCCTGAACACCGGCTTCTTTTTATGCTAAACTAAGCAATTTTTATTAGACTTGTTGCGGTGGGTCAGCTTGGTGGGAAAAACGAGCTATTTTTCTTCCAATCATAGCCTTTTTTGAGGAGCGTAGCCCTGTTCTGTAACGAAAAAAAGGTGAAGAGTGGGAGAAAAAGAGCCGTTTTTAACCCAAGATGATCCCATCGCAACAAGTCTATTCAATCGGCACGGCCAAAACCGGAACGTGGGAGTGATTGACCGTATCTTCCGTGACGCTGCCGAACAACAGGTGGGAAAGCCCACGCCGCTGGTGCGTGCCCATCACAATAAGGTTGGCTTTTTCTTTAAACGCATAGTGCAGTATGGCCTCTTCTTCATAAAGCGTTTGACCATAGCGGTGCAAAACTACTTTGCGCAACCCGGTCTGTTCAACTAATTCATCCTTTGCCATTTCAACATCGCCGGGCGCAAGCGCATAGAGCGGATCGTTGACGTACAGCAGGTGTACATCGAAATCCAGTAAATCCTGCCATGCTTTTAGGGTTTCAAATACGCCTTTTTGGTCTGGTTTCAGCGTGGTAGGCGCCAAAACCCGTTTGATCTTCAGTTCATCCATGCCGTCCGGGATGACCAGTACGGCGCAGGATGCATGGCGGATCACGCGTTCGGTGTTCGATCCAACGAAAACCTCTTTCCAGCCGCTGGCGCCCAAAGTGCTCATTACGAGAAGGTCAATGCCCTCTTTTTTGACGGTTTCTTTTACAACAGAAATCATCAAACCTTCTTTGACGGCCACTTCAACCTGGAGTTTGCCAAAACCGGGGGTGTCTAACAACACCGATTTGAGCGCCTGGATGCGTTCGTCGGCTTCCTTGTTGTATTGTTCGGCGGCGACTGCTGCGGCGGGGAAATCATACCGGGGAACGGAGAGGATGTACGGCGCCATCTCATTAACGTGCAGGACATAAAGGCTCGCATTGGTTCGTACTGCAAAGTGGCAGGCCGCATTCAAGGCGTTGAGGGAGGAGTCGGAAAAATCCACAGGAACGAGTATCTTTTTCATAACAATTGCTTTTGTAGTGCAAAGTTCAGGCAGCTTTACCCCTTTTGTATTGATCAAAATCACTGATCCCCACCGTTTTAATCATTTTTCGCTTTTTAACTTCTGCTGAACTTTATACCGTTAAACTAAAAATATTCAAAATGCCATTCAAAATGAAACAATTAAATTCTCTGCGAATGGTGTTGATTGCCGGCTTACCAGGCACTGGAAAAAGTACGGTAGCCCGGGCTTTTGTCGAGCATTACGGGGGCGTACACATTAGCTCCGATTCAACCCGTAAAGCCATGAATCTGCGCGGGCACTTTGATCCGGAGGATAAAAAAAAGGTATACCAGGCTATGTTGGACAAGGCCCAAACGGCACTGTTGGCAGGCCAAAGCGCTATTGTAGACAGTACGTTTATCCATGCAAGCGTCCGAAACGCCTTTGAATCGGTCGCGCGGGCATGCGGCGTTCCATTTTTTTGGGTGGAAATGCGCGCTGATGAAAACAGCATTCGGGAACGATTGAAAACACCCCGTACAGACAGTGAAGCCGATTTTTCAGTCTTTTTAGCACTGCGTGAGCAAAGCGAGCCACTCCGCACGCCTCATTTGGAGCTTTGGTCGGAAAAACTGCCTTTGGATGAGATGGTCCAGGCTATTTACCACTACACTTTATCTTTATCAGCATCGCCATGAACACGAAACAAATCCACGATATCCTGCTGTCCGGACAGTTCTCCGGAGCCAAAGCTCCTGCACACGTAGTGGAGACCCATATTTCCTGGGTGATTTTAACGCCCGATTTTGCCTTCAAAATTAAAAAGCCGGTGCAATTCGATTTTTTGGACTTCAGCACCTTTGAAAAACGGCGGTTTTATTGCGGAGAAGAGTTACGGCTTAACCGCCGGCTTGCACCCGGCATGTACCTCGGCGTTTTACCCATTGGCACCATTGACGGGCGACCTGCTATCGGCGCCATGGCGCCTCCTCTGCTGGATTACGCAGTGTGGATGCACCGGATGGACGAACAACGCCAGATGGACTTATTGCTTGCTAAAAACGAGGTAACGGAAATGCAAATGGAGGAGCTGGCCCGGCAGTTGACTGCTTTTCACCGCCGGTCAATCGTTCGTGCCCCGAATGTGTGGCGTCCCGGCGACTACCTGAAGGATTTTGAAGACCTTTACCACGAAGAAAAGGACGCCGTTCAATGGCTAGGCCCGGAAGCCCTGGAACAATTCCGCCTGTGGAAACTAGAAATTCCAGCGTTTTTAAATACGCATGCCACCCGGATGCAGGCAAGGTTTGAAAAAGGTTTTTGGGTGGATGGCCACGGAGATTTGCACGCGCGCAATATTTTTTTACCCGATGGGCCGGTTGTTTTTGACTGTATTGAATTTGACGTGCATTTCCGGCGTTTAGACATACTCAACGAACTGGCCTTTCTCTGCATGGACCTGGAAGCCCGCGGCCACCCCGATCTGGCGCAGCATTTCCTAAAGGCATACCGGCGGATTTGGGAAATCATGCCCGAGCCCGAAGACGAGCTACTGTTTCTTTTTTTTAAAGCATACCGCGCTAATATCCGGCTTAAAGTATCTTTGTTGGAACTACGTCAGCATGAGCGTGCCGACTTGCTCGATTCGGTGCGGTGTTATTGGGGGCTTTTGAAAAATTATTGCAACCTGCTCCAGGCCGATGCTTTACAAAATGCGTAGTCTTTCGCATCCATGCAAAGGGGGATTTTTAACCGCAACCAATATTTGGCTGGCCACGAATTGGCATTCGTAACCGGAGGAATGCCCTATTTTACCTGCTTGCTCCAAATTATCCGGGAAGCCCGAAAACAGATCCATTTCCAGGTGTATATTTTTGATGAAGACGATACAGGAAAAGAAGTGGCCGCAGCTTTAAAAAGTGCGCGACAACGGGGCGTGGACATTTATCTTGCGGTGGATTCTTATGGTTCAAAAGACCTGTCGCCGGCATTCATCAAAGACTTGAAGGACAGCGGGATAAATTTTCGTTTTTTTTCACCCCTGCCTGAGCGGTTTTATATCCTTCGGCTCGGACGCCGCCTCCACAGCAAAGTCGTGGTGGCAGACCAGGAAGTTGCGCTGATCGGCGGCATCAACATTTCAAATAAATACCGGGGTACGGCCACGGAGGCGCCGTGGTTAGATTTTGCCATCACCGTCAAAGGCCCGGTAGCTGCCAGGTTAGCCCGTATTTCTGAGCAAATTTATCGGGAAAAATACCTGATTGGGCCTCATATCCGGAGAAAAAAATCAGCGGAGCGGAGTTCTGGTGACTTGCTGAGCAGGCCTGTTCTGAACGACTGGTTTCGGGGCAAGAGGCAAATTGGCTCAGGCTATCGCGCGGCTTTCCGAAAAGCGCAGCATTCTATTACAGTAGTCGCCAGTTATTTTTTGCCCAGCCGGAGCATCCGCACGGCCCTGAAAAAGGCTGCCCGGCGCGGCGTACAGGTCAACCTCCTGTTGCCCGGCATATCGGATGTGCCAATGGCCAAACGTGCAATCAGGTACCTTTATCAGGAAATGCTGGAAGTCAACATTCAAATTTTTGAGTGGGATAACAGCATCCTGCACGGCAAAATGGCCATCGTCGACAACAAATGGGTGACCCTTGGCTCTTATAACCTGAACCACCTGAGCCAATACAGCAGCATCGAAATGAACCTGGAGGTCCTCGACGATGCTTTTGCGGCTTCTGTTCAGGACTACCTTTCGATCTTGCTTTCTCAATCCACCCTGATTAGCGCCGATGCCTTCCACCAAAAAATGAACATCATAGACAAAATACTCGATTGGGCTTCTTACACCCTCGGGCGATGGATCATGTCGTTTCTCTTTTTTT
The DNA here is from genome assembly GCA_046153985.1 of Saprospiraceae bacterium. Classification (GTDB taxonomy): domain Bacteria; phylum Bacteroidota; class Bacteroidia; order Chitinophagales; family Saprospiraceae; genus JABWAJ01. The sequence continues at coordinate 693 of JBJXFD010000079.1, read as the reverse complement.
TGGTGCGGCGGGAGCACCGTTACAAGGAAAAAGAATAAGAGGCTGGTTTAAAAGTGGGCAAATGGCAAAAGGCAAGGGGCAATTTAGTTTTGATTAACCTTCAAAGTAGTTGATTTTTTGGCGATTTTCTGATCAATTTGAAGTGTCTGCCAGCTATTTGCCTTCATGCTGCACGGGACAGGCTTGCCTTTTGCCAACTTGCCATTTGCCTCTTATGAGACAGACCCAATTAATCCTCAACAATTGCGTCGTCAATCAGCTCATTCCCGTCGCCATCGAGGTCTTCAAAACCTGCTGCTTTGCCGCCTTTTTTGTTTTTCGACGCGTCATCGGGATTGGTGAAGAGGCGGGTATTTCGACCGCCTTCGTTGTGGTAATCGCCGTCTGCGAAGCGCTGGGCGCGATCAAAAAAGCTATCGTGTTTTCCAAGCAAGCCTTCTTTGGTGTCTATCGGGCCGCCTTTAGGCGTAGATTCTTCCACCTTGGAGTTGAGTAAATCGTTGAGTTGTTCCGCTTTGGCGGTTGTCTCATCTAAGTTCGCCTCGGCTTCAGCGGCGCGTTGTGCCTTTTCCACTAAGTCGTCGGCTTTCCCCAGCAGGTTTTCACCAAAAGACTTGGCTTTTTCGTACAATTCTCCGGATTTTTCAATGACGGATTCGCCGATATTTTCTGAAACGCCTTTCAATTTTTCAC
>JBJXFD010000067.1:0-5827 GCA_046153985.1 Saprospiraceae bacterium | reverse complement strand
GTCGAATACTCAAATACTCAAATCACCAAATACTCAAATTTTCAAATCAGTGCTTGAAGTGCCGGAAGCCCGTGATTGCCATAGACATCCCATTCGCATCGCAATAATCAATGCTCTCCTGGTCTTTAATGGAGCCGCCAGGCTGGATGACTGCTGTGATACCAGCTTCATGAGCAATGGCGACGCAATCGGGGAACGGGAAAAAAGCGTCTGAAGCCATCACTGCGCCGGTCAGGTCAAACCCAAAGCTTTGCGCTTTCGCAATGGCCTGGCGCAGCGCATCCACCCGTGAAGGCTGGCCGCAACCCATACCCATGAGCTGCCGGTTTTTAACCAAAGCGATGGCATTGGATTTCAGGTGTTTGACGCATTTATTTGCGAAAAGCAGGTCGTCAATTTCCGTCAGCGTGGGGGTCGCTTTGGTAGCGTTTTTGAGATCGGAAGCGGTCTCCGTTTTCAGGTCGGTATCCTGTTCGACGACGCCGTTGAGCAGGCTGCGGAAGCTGCGCGAGCGCACAAAAAAGTCTTTGATAATCAACAAAATGCGGTTGCTTTTTTTGCGCAACAGCGCTAAAGCATCTTCATCGAAAGCGGGCGCGATGAGCACTTCATAAAACAATTCGTCTATTGCCGCTGCGGTGGCGACATCCACACTGCGGTTGCATACAAAAATACCGCCGAAGGCCGACGTGTTGTCGCAGGCCAAAGCCGTGTGCCAGGCTTCGTTAAGCGTGGCGCGGGTAGCGACACCGCAGGTATTGGTATGTTTCAGGATGGCGAAAGTGGGCGCATCGTCTTTGAATTCGCGCATCACCTGCACCGCCGCGTCAATGTCCACGAGGTTGTTGTAGGAAATGGCTTTGCCGCCGAGTTTGTCAAACAATTTTTCAAAATCCCCGAAAAACACGCCGTTTTGGTGCGGGTTTTCCCCGTAGCGCAGGATGTCAGAGCGATGTATGCTATATTTAAAGGTGATGTCGGCGGTGCCTTCGTTGAAATAATTAAAAATGGCAACGTCGTAATTGGAGGACACCTTGAACGCCCGGCGCGCCAATTCGCGGCGGTCTTCCAGACTCGTGGCGCCGTCCTTTTCCTGGAGCCATTGCAGCAACAGCGCGTATTCGTCTTTCGAAGCGACCACCGCCACATCGTGGTAGTTTTTGGCCGCAGCCCGAATCAGCGAAACGCCGCCGATGTCTATTTTTTCGATGATTTCCGCTTCGTCGTCGGTGTTGGCCACCGTCTGCTCGAAGGGATACAGGTCCACCACCACGAGGTCAATTTCCGGAATTTCGTATTGTTCCAATTGAGCCAAATGCCCTTCTTCCCGGCGGGCCAGAATGCCGCCAAACACCTTTGGATGCAGCGTTTTTACCCGCCCGTCAAGGATGGAAGGATAAGACGTAATGCTTTCCACGGAAGTGACTTCCACACCCAATCCCTGAATATAGCTATGCGTGCCGCCAGTGGAATATAGCCGAACGCCCAGCGCGCTGAGTTGGCGAATGAGCGGCTCAAGGCCCTCTTTGGAATAAACAGAAAGCAGTGCGGATTGAATTTTTTTAGTCATAATGGTAATCTGCGAGGACGGTTTTTAAATTAAGGCGCAAAGGTAATTAATGAAGAGGGAGAATCAAGCCTAAAGATTAAAGGAATGTTGGACGGGGGACGGGAGACGGGGAGACGGGGAGATGGGGGGATGGGGTGATGGGGGATCGCGGGCGGGGACGGTAGGGGCGACCCTCGCGGTCGCCCTGAATTGTAAATGTTAAATTGGAATGCCGTATCTTATGCCGACATCCAGCATTGTATGTTTTATGAAAACAAAAATGCGGCTCTGTTGCGGAAGCTTGCTCCTGCCATTCATCGCTTTCGCGCAAAATTTAGTCCGGAACCCCGGATTTGAAAACCACTCCACCGCACCTTACAACACCGAAGCCGAATTTTCCATGATCATGCCCGGCTGGCGTTCGATGAAGGTAGTCAACATCCACGATTGCACCAAAACTGACCGATACCAACAATTCAATTATGGCGTGGATTTATCGAAATACAAAGCCAAAGAAGGTTGTTCGATGATGGAAATGGGCTTTTCACCGAATTGCGGCAAACTGGGCGACGGCAATTTTCCTTACCTCGGCTGCGCCAATTATTTGGTCAGTCCGCTCAGTCAAACACTCGAAATCGGGCAGTTGTACGAAATTTCTTTTTGGATAAACTTTACGAATGCTTTTGTTCGACAAGACCCTGATGCGCACAAACACGTTGGCATGCTGCTGAGCAACAAACCCCTCCGCCCGGATACCCTGCTGGAAATATTGGAAAACAATACCTTCCTGGCTCCTCCCCTGCCCTATAATGCGTGGAAACAAGTGACCTGGTACGTGCGCCCAACCTGCGAACTCAATTACCTGACCATCGGCACGTTTAAAGATGCGCATTGGCCTCGCTACACCCAACCGGGGTTTGATCGCTCTGTTTATTTTATAGACCAGGTCTCCGTGACCAAAATTACAGCTACCGCAATCGCAGAGACGGTTGTTCCTGCTTACTATTGCAAAAATATACCCAAAGAAGACAGCGCCACCTTTGTGGACATGCCGGATGTAACTTGCTATTTCGCCAGTGACGATTGGCAGTTGGATAAAGCGGCTGTGCTGGCACTAACTGCTTTTGCTGCTGAGGCTCAGGCAAATCCAGACCTCGTTTTTTTGATTTCCGGTCATACCGACGGACAAGGGAGTAACCATGCCCAATTGTCTCAAAAAAGAGCTGACGCGGTTCGGGAATATTTAACGGCACAACACGCCATTCCTCTTTTTCGACTCATTCCGCTGTATGGTGGAAATGCTTATCCTGTTGCTTCCAACGATACCGAATCAGGTCGAAAACAAAACCGGCGGGTGGTGATTCAGCGCATTGAAATGCCTAAATCCGCCGCACTTTATCGAAAAGCGATCGAATACCTTGCGGAAAGCAAAACGGATTCTGCTTTTATGATGCTGCGGGGCTGGGTGATGCACGAAAAGGATGGCGGAAAAATATTAGCGCTTTTTGATCCGCGGCTGGAAGGCATTCGGAAAGATCCCCGCTGGAAAACGATCTACACCCGAATCAAGGCAGCTTATATCCGGTATCCCAAAAGCGAGCTGGCTTTTGCGCTGGATTCTTTGTATTGTGAAGATCAAAAGTACCGAACTCTGGCCCCTTATATTCAGGATCTTGGCGGGTATCTCAAAATTTTGGACACAGTTGACTTTCAGTTTCCCGAAATTTCCGATACCGCCTGGCTGGAAAAAGACCATGCCCTCTGTCAGCAACTCCTCCGATTGCTGGAAAAACATGGCTTCCCCGCCGAATCTGACGTTGGGGCTCGCGCCGCAAAAGCCGCTGCCGTCATCCTCATTCATTCCCCGGATACCGCCCTCCTCAAAAAATACCTCCCCATCCTGGAATCCCGTTGCCGCGAAGGCGAAGGCGACTGGAATTACTACGCTACCCTTTACGACCGCCTGAAAACACATCAGGGGCTGCCGCAACGCTATGGCACGCAGTTTGTCGCCAGCAAGGAAATTCCTGGCGCGCTGGTGATGCATCCTTTGGAAAACCGGGCGATGTTGAATGTTTGGCGAGGAGAGATTGGGTTGCCGCGGTTGTTGGATGAGGAAATTGATCGGGTGGCGCGGGAGTGAGGGGAACAAAACAGGGTTAAAGTGGAAGGTTTACTTCGACTCCGCTCAACAAACAATAAAGCTGGAATCTTGACTTTATACCTGGTGTTTCGTACTTTTACACTATAAAATTTTAGCCAAACATGACAGCTATAGCCATTAAAGAAGAAGTGCGCAAATTGCCCCGAGCAGAACAACTTTCTTTGATTCAATTCATTGTGGAAATTATTAAAGAGGACGATGAGTTTGTCTTATCTGATGCCTTGAAGGAAGAATTGGACAGACGAGACGAAGCTTTCAAAGAGGGTCGCGAAAAGCTGTATACCTGGGCTGAAGCCCAACAATTGATTGCCCCTAAATCATGAACTATACCCTTTACCTCCAAACATCCGCAATAAAGGATATCCAGGAAGCTCACGATTGGTATGAAGAACAAAAAACAGGTTTGGGCTATTCATTCCTGGCAGCTGTTGGCGAAACGCTGGCTCAAATAGAACAAAATCCAATGTTGTTCGTAAAAGTTTACCATGAAAAGCGCAGGGCAGTCCTGCAAAGTTTTCCATACAATATCATTTTTGTAATAGAGGAAGATTCAATAAGGGTTTCCGCAGTCGTGCATGGAAAACAAGACCCGCAAAAATGGCAAAAATAGCTATTTTTGTCCAAACCAACAGAAACCTGCACCTCATGCCGTCGCCCCTTCAGTTATTCATTGCCTATTCCCGCAAAGACAGCGCTTTCTTGGACGAGCTGCGTGTTCAGCTCACGCCTTTGGAGCGCAGCGGCAAAGCAAAAATCTGGTACGACGGCAAAATTGAACCCGGCGTGGTGTGGGAAACCGCCATCCGGGAAAACCTGCATAGCGCCGACATCATTCTGCTGTTGGTCAGCGCCGACGCCATTGCTTCCGATTATTTTTACGATAAAGAATTGGCAGATGCCCTGGCGCGCCACGCCGCCGGCACTGCCCGCGTTGTGCCCTTGATTGTGCGCCCCTGTGTATGGCAGGAAACGCGCCTCGGCGAATTGCAGGCTTTGCCCAAAGATGGAAAAGCGGTAACGAGTTGGGGTGATCGCGACGAAGCTTATGCCGATGCCGTTGCTGCGCTGACGAGGATGGTGAACAATATTTTGGTACAACGAGACGTCGAAGACACCAAACGCAAACGCCACGAAGAAGAAGCAGAACGCCAGCGAAAAGCCATAATTGCAAAACAACACGAGCAGCAAGTGACAGGGCTGGGTGCCCGGATGCGCTCGCCCAAAGTTTGGGGTAGCGTGTTGGGAGGGATACTGTTATTGGTGATTGGAATCTGGATTTGGAACCGGGAACCGATGACCTCGCTTCCAGAAGAAAATAAACCTGCTACCGCCTCATTTATTGACCCTTTCGCCAACGAAATGAAGCACATCAATGGCGGAACCTTCATGATGGGCAGTGAGAAAGGAGAGGCTAATGAAAAACCAGTACATGAGGTTACGGTACCTGATTTTTACCTGAGCAAAAACGAAGTGACGTTTTCCCAGTTTCAGCAGTTCATGGAAGCAAACCCTGGCTTTAAAACCGACGCTGACAAACTCGGGGGTAGCTCCATTTTGGATAGAGGCAGTTGGAAAATAAAGAAAGGCATTAACTGGAAATGCAATGCTGAAGGCAAAATCTGTGGGCCGGAAGAATACGGGCATCCGGTAATCCACATCAGTTGGAACGATGCCATGGCTTTTTGTGCGTGGCTGAAAAAAGAGACCGGCCTGCCTTACCGCCTGCCCACTGAGGCAGAATGGGAGTATGCGGCGGGAAATGGCTCGAAACACACGATGTATAGTTGGGGAAATGACGCGCCAAGCGGCAAAAAAGGGGGCAATATAGCGGATGAAAGGTTCCAGAAAAAATTTCCGAATTATCGCATATTTGAAGGATACACTGATGGTTATGTGTTTACAGCACCGGTCGGGCAGTTTAAACCCAATGATTTTGGATTGCATGATATGACCGGGAATGTGTGGGAATGGTGCCAAGACGTATGGCATAAGAACTATAATGGCGCACCGAAAGATGAAAGTGCATGGACGACTGGTGGCGATCAGGACCGCCGAGTGATTCGTGGCGGGTCGTTGGACTTCAATATCAGCAGGTGCCAGGTCGCGACTCGCGA
>JBJXFD010000065.1:0-20866 GCA_046153985.1 Saprospiraceae bacterium | reverse complement strand
GCAATTAAGACTGCTTTTCAACTTGCATGAAGTTCAACTCTACTTCCGTTCCGCGCCCGAATATCTTTACGATTACTTTCAGTTTCTTCTTCTCTTCGTTCACTTCCTGAATATCGCCGATAAATTCACTGAATGGCCCGTCAATAATTTTGACAGTTTCGCCAACAATGAAAGGTTCGATCAGCGCTTCACCGGAATCCTGGCTTTCATCTACCTTACCCAGCAGGCGATTGGCTTCAACCGTTCGCATGGGGGTTGGATTTTCTTTGCCAAGAAAGTGAATGACGTTGGGGATATTGGCAATCACCTGAACCATTTCCGGAGAAAACCGCGCCGGATTTGCCTCCACTAAAATATAGCCTGGCAAAATGTTGCGTTCAGAAATCACCTTCTTACCGTTGCGAATCTTGTATACTTTTTCAGTAGGCACAAGCACCTGGGTGATGAACTCCTCCCAGCCGGAACGCTGGATTTCCAGATCAATCCGTTCTTTGATTTTTCGCTCTTTCCCACTGATGACCCGGAGTGAGTACCACCTGTTGCTGCTTTCTTCAGACATCGCTTCGGTGAATTAATAAAGGGTTAACCCCGCTTAATGGTGAATTATTTAGGGTAAATCAAATCGGTAACAAATTGGGCAAACGCGTCCATGCCCAAAATAATCAGGGCAAGTATGAGTGAAGCGACCAGTACAACAACGGCACTGCTTTGTAAATTAGCCCAGGTAGGCCACGTTACTTTATGCACCAATTCGCTGTAACTTTCCTGTAGATAAAGTTTGATTTTTTCCATCGCTTGCCTATTGGCAATTTATATACTTCGCGCTGCTTAGTTCGTGCATGACCTTTGGCCTAACAATTTGATTAACAGCGCTCAGCATGACAAAAATGGCTTCGCACCTAAGGGTGCGAGGTATAATATGTATGATGCACGGGCGGCAGGAATTGAACCCGCAGCCTACGGTTTTGGAGACCGTCGCTCTACCAATTGAGCTACGCCCGTTTATGCGAAAAATCGAGCACCTTCTGTAAGAGCTTGTTCGGGAATTCGTCAATTGGCTACGAGCGGCAAATTTTATTTTATACTGCGTTGAATTTTTTCAAGATAGCTGCTGGCTATCTCTGGAAAATTCGCCTTGTCTAAAATAAAATTTCCTCGCTCTCGCTCAATCACGAAATCCCGAACGAGCTCTAAGATGCTCAATTTTTTGCAAATCCGAACTTAGCCACAAAAATTGCAGCTATGCCCGTTATGAAAATTAATCCAAAATCTCAGTAACCTGACCTGCACCAACCGTACGGCCACCTTCGCGGATAGCGAAGCGAAGACCTTTTTCCATTGCGATGGTGTTCAGCAATTTTACTTCCAAAGTCAAGTTGTCACCTGGCATTACCATTTCCACGCCTGCAGGAAGTGTTACGTCACCCGTAACGTCTGTGGTACGGAAATAGAACTGCGGACGGTAACCGTTGAAGAACGGCGTGTGACGGCCACCTTCGTCTTTGCCCAGTACATACACCTCACATTTGAAGTGTTTGTGTGGCGTTACTGACTTCGGCTTGCAAATGATCATCCCGCGACGGATGGCTTCTTTGTCAATACCACGGAGCAACAAACCAGCGTTGTCACCAGCTTCACCGCGATCGAGCAGTTTGCGGAACATTTCCACACCTGTGATCGTAGAAGTCAGCGGCTTTTCGCCTTCTTTCATCATACCGATGATTTCAACAGGATCGCCAACGTTGATCACACCACGCTCGATACGGCCGGTTGCAACCGTGCCACGACCTGTGATGGTGAAAACGTCTTCGATCGGCATGAGGAAGTCTTTATCTACAGCGCGTTCTGGTGTCGGGATTTGAGTGTCAACCGCTTCCATCAAGTCTTCGATAGCCTTGATGCCTTCAGCCGTACCTTCCAGTGCCTTGAGAGCAGAACCCTGGATCACCGCAGCGTTGTCGCCATCGTATTTGTACTGGCTCAGCAATTCGCGAACTTCCATTTCTACCAGTTCCAACATTTCAGGGTCGTCAACCAAATCAACTTTGTTCATGAAAACAACGATGTTTGGAACGCCTACCTGACGGGCAAGCAGAATGTGTTCACGTGTTTGAGGCATCGGGCCGTCGGTAGCAGCAACTACGAGGATAGCGCCGTCCATTTGAGCAGCACCCGTTACCATGTTTTTAACGTAGTCGGCGTGACCCGGACAGTCAACGTGAGCGTAGTGACGGTTCACCGTCGCGTACTCAACGTGAGCTGTGTTAATGGTAATACCTCTTTCTTTCTCTTCCGGGGCGGCGTCAATTGAGTCGTAGTCCGTCTTATTAGCAAGACCTTTACTAGCGAGAACGTAAGTGATAGCAGCCGTTAGCGTAGTTTTACCGTGGTCAACGTGGCCAATAGTCCCTACGTTTACGTGCGGTTTATCCCTCTTAAAAGTGTCCTTAGCCATCGGTATTAATTTTTGACGTAAGTTTAATGATGAAAAAATTGTACTGACGCATGGAGCCAATGAGGGGGATTGAACCCCTGACCCCTTCCTTACCATGGAAGTGCTCTACCCCTGAGCTACATTGGCGCATTCGCTTTAAAAAATCAGCAAGCTTCCTTGCTTTTTCTTGTCGGAAAGCAGGTTGTAATCCTTTTTAAGGAGTACACACCCGCTTTCGCGATTGGAGCGGAAGACGAGGCTCGAACCCGCGACCCTCAGCTTGGAAGGCTGATGCTCTACCAACTGAGCTACTTCCGCTAATTATGTGTGGGGGTGATAGGATTCGAACCTATTCAGCTAAAAGCAACAGATTTACAGTCTGCCCCGACTCTCCGACTTCGGCGCACCCCCGTGCACTCAAAAACTTTCAAAAGGTTCCTTGAAATTCAGTCATCTTGTTGGCTGAATGAGCCAGCGGAGGGACTCGAACCCCCGACCAGCTGATTACAAATCAGCTGCTCTACCAACTGAGCTACGCTGGCATATGAACCGCCGCTTAAAAGGCGCTTGAAAATGCCAAAATGCTTGAAATTCAAGTGTTGGAACCCATTTTTGAGATCATTTTCTCAAAAGCGAATGCAAAGATATGACTTTGCTACAAAATAAAAAATGTTCCTAAATTTTTTTCTTGGTTTTGTTTCGGAACCCCGTTTTCGGGGGCGAAGGTAATCTTTTCGCGCCTATAACCATAGTGTTTTTAAAAAGATTCCCGGAAATAAGCGCCGTGGCTCTAACTATATGATTAGCAGCGCTCGGTATGACAAAAAAGGCTTCGCACCCGACCATGGCCGGGACGCGGGGTATATATTAAGGTGTTCTGTCCCGACCACGGTCGGGAAGACCGGCGTGCGAAGGTCATGGCTTTTATCATTTTTCATGTTCTTTTTTTTTGCGATTTTTCCCTTTCCTATCCATCTGTCTTTCTTTATCCAAATTTTCAAAATTGCAGGATTTCCAGAATTGCACGCTCGCGCGTAGGCTCCGCCTCGCGTGTACTATTCCTCCGGGCTCTGCCCGATTTTGGGGTCTGCCGGCTAAAGCCAGCGACCACGAACACGCCGCTCGCGCGATGGCTCCGGCCTTATAAAGGAAGGGCAAGCGTGTTAAGGTTTCGTACAATCCGAATAAAATAAGGCTGTCCCAAAAAGCAACGCTTTTTGAGACAGCCTCTCAGTACGTCTCTCGAAAATGGGAAACGCTACTCGGTGCCCACCTTAGTTTTTTCCTTGTATTTGATCAATTGGCGCTTGAGCGCATCAATGGCCTGGTCTATGGATGCCTCAAAAGTTTTGCTGCTTTCTTTGGCAATGATGGTATCTCCGGGTACACCCCGCTCGCGCCAAGTCTTCCCCGTCAAAACTGCGTGGCTCGCCAGGGTTTTTAACCCGTTGCGGCTCCGTTTTCCGGTCTCCAGACCGGCGTGCGTAGGTTGCATATTGCATCTTTTTTTAAGATTATTGCGTGATGATTTTCCCCTGCCAAACCACCACCCCCTCCGACTCCACCACACAAAAATACACCCCTGCCGCCAAATGCCCAACCTTCAGCTCCTGCCGCACTTTCCCATCCACTACCCGCAGCGACTTACGTAGCACTTCTCTGCCCAGCGCATCACGGAGGATAACCAGGGGATTATCCAACTTCACCAAAGCTTCCAGCTTGAGCAAAGCAACACCGTTTGTAACCGGATTGGGCGAAATGCTCACCGAAATGCTGCTTTGTGCTTCATCCACGCTATTCACAATTACCTGCACTTCCCGGCACAACGTATCCACCCCACGCGGATTGCTCACCGTCAGACAGACATGGTACACGCCCTCTGCCGCATAATTATGCAACGGATGCGGCACAGTATCCGTCACCCCATCTCCAAAATCCCAGTGCCAGCCACGGATGTCGTGAAAACTGGCATCCTGAAAAGACAATTCCAGCGCTTGCGCATTATAACTCCAGGTCGCCGTGGGGGGCTGGCGCAGGGTGTCGCAGGGGCTGCCTTCCAGCGCGCCGAGGCGGTAATTGGGGAAATTGGGCATGGAGAAGGCATTGTACGTAGGCAACTGCACGCAGTGCTGGCAAACATCGCAGCTATCGCCGGGCAGGTCGGGGTTGTTGATGACGTGGAGGTAGGGGACACCATTATTTGCATTGATATATATTTTGCCATCTGGCGCCAATTGTGCCAGGAAAAATGTAGTAGCGAATATAGGGGGGACAAAAAAGCCATCCCAAACGGCTACGGTGTCTTTGGAGGCTTCAATGTCGGTTGCCCAGAGGTCATATTGATATACTTTTACGAAAGAGGATATATACAAAAATCTGGAATTGGGAGAAATAGCCGCACCACCAGACCAAGCACTATCTGCATAGGCAATATGCACCGGATTGCTTAATTCACCTGTACAACGATCAAAGTCATAGATATTGAGAAAATTTCCTTCGTCAATACTGTACATGCTCAATTCTACAAATTTACTTCCATCTGGTGAAAATATATTTTGCCCTAAGCTCGGAGAAATAATGGAATCTCCAATAGTTTGTATTCCTTTGTTTTCAAAACCAGAAGGATTTAATAGAATCGTGTGGTATTCATTACTGCCATACCTGCGCATAAATAACCACCAATCTCTGCCATTGGCATGTTTGCAAGCAGTTACTTTGCCGGGTTCCATGGTGTCATCAATAATTACCTGATTTTTTTCTGTTACAGCACCAAGGCCATTTTCCAGACTCATATCTATTTTGCTATAGTATAATTTTGAGGCATATAAAATCAGTTCGTCTGTAGGGTATTCCATATTTGAGTGAACTAAATAATACAGATGTGTGCTATCTGGATCCGGGTGCGGCAAGGATAATACTCCTTGAGATAATAAATAGCCTCTTGGGTTGTTATCTGCATAAACTCCAGGATTAATCCCCAAACCATTTATCATGGGTTCATGAATGCCATTAGCAATGTAAATGCCATTACTGTAAAAAAGTAAATTTCCCTCTGCATCACATACACTGGTATTCGTATCAAACAAATCCATATCTCTAGGTTCGTGATAAATATCAGGTGTGACTAATGAGAAGTCTATCACAGTGCCGCCATAGCCAGGAGCATTGGGAACACTGGCATTGTAGCCAAATAGCCATATATTGTCATGCTTCTGAGCAGAAAGAGAAAAATAAAAAAGCGAGCAAATGAAGGTGAGCGTAACTAGACTTTTCATGATACTTATGAATTTGGAGAAAGGAAAAACCCGAAGGATGCAGCGCATACCTTCGGGTCTGATGATGAAATTAGCGGGCAACGATTATTTTACCTGTAAAGATTAGCCTCTTCTCAGAACGTATCTGAACCCAATACAAACCGACAGGTATAGCCTGAACGTTGACTTTGTGAGTAGCTTCTCCTTTTGCAAGGTGAGTTTTAAGGACAGGTTGTCCAGTTGAATTATACAAAATAGCCACTGCGTTTTCTTCTCCTGGTGCTCGCACATAAAGCACGTCACCTACTGGATTAGGCCATACTTTCACAGGATGTTGAATAAAAGTAGCAGCTATAATGCCAGGTTTTGGAACCCGAAGCTCAGAAATAGCTTCACAATTCAGGCTGTCGTCGTAAATAGCCGGGCCTCTCAGCAATGCCAACATAGCTCTTGCCCGAAATACGGCATTACCCCCTTCTAATGGACATTGCTCAACGATGGCCTCCAGATCATCTAATTGTTGTGAAGAAAATACGGCTGCGCCTTTGGCAATCGTACTGAGATAAATGGCATTGACTTCCTTTTCGTTTTGCTCGTAAATTTTCTGTACTGTGATTGCATCGTTGTCGTCAAGCAGATCATCACTATCTAAATCCCGTGCATCCAATATTTCCAAGGCTAAGGTGTCGTTTTCGGATGCTTTGCGTGCAAGCGTGTCTAAAATGGCGAGTCGTTCATTTTGCAACAGCGTATCCTCCGGAGAAAGCGCCAGCAGGCTATCCTTCTCGGCCAAGTCTTCAAAAAGATCGAACAGGTCTTCCATGTTTTCGCCCAAAGCCTGGATTTTGACCGAATCCGTTTCAAATAACTCCTTTACGCCGGCATCTATGCCATAGAACTGCCCAATCGTGTTGTAAACGCTACTGTCTTTGAATACTGAAATAATGGTATCTGTTACCGTTACTTCTGCAATACCAGCATATAGATATCGCTTCAGTTGCCAAAGAATATTGGGTGTAAAACTTTCTGTTATGATGTCGCCTTCTGCGATGCGTTTGTAATCAGGGTCTTCACCCAAAAGCTGAAGGGCGGTACAATCCGTTTCTTCGCAAGCTGTAACCGTTGTAGAAGTTGTGTCAGGGGTAAACCACCCCGATGTAGGAAATATGCTTGGAGGCAGGAACTCAGGCATTAACGTTGTGTCAACAAAAAAACGAGATTGGTTAACAACTGATGTGATTCCCAAATGCTGCGCACCAAATTGGGAATACTGGCCTAACCACTCATTTTCAGTGTGCTCTTGCAAACCCAATAAAGCATTCCCGGTCATCTGCAATCCGATCCTATGATCCACCATTCGGTTTCCTCTAAGTTTATTCGGACTCACGCAGGCCCCTTGAAAATAAAACCCAGTACCAGTCTCATCAGTCGTGTTACAGCAATAAACATTGCCTGTGGAGCTAAAAGTACTAATCCCAAAATGCCCGATATTGTCTGCATCCTGGCCGGTCACTTTGCTTTCGGATACCCGATTTTTAGAGCCGCCAAAGAAAAAAATGCCATTCGCAGAAACATTGCCATTCGTCAAACTAATGGAGTCATTGAGGATGCTTGCGCCGGTCGTGTTCAGTAGCCGGATGCCTTCCCCGCCGCCATTCAGCGTCACAATATTGTCTTCAATCATCAATCTTTGCTGGGTTACCTGGCTTTGAGAAACCTGGATGCCTACGTAGCTTCCTGTATCAGCTAAAGAAGTCACAATATTGTTTAATACTTCTATCAACCCCGCCGGTTCACTTTCGCGGATGCTGACGCCATGTTGAGTATCGGTATCCGGTTCTGCCGGATTTTCAATCCCCCGACATTCACCATACGCGCTACAATGCCTGTATCAACATCCACCATTCGATTGAGTGTGATGCTTCCGCCATAACCGGTCAGGTCTATGCCCGAAGTGCAATTGTCAAAAGTTGCCGTTGAATTTGTTTCCATGCCCAAACCCGAAATGCTGATGGTATTGGCTACTCCAAAAGCCAGCACCCCGTAGCCGTCCATGCCATTGGGGAATGCCGCGCTCCAACTGCCACTTGATTGATAAGCGCCGTTATTCACTATGTCCGAAAAACGGTTCGCCTTCAGTGTCAGGTTAGTTCTTCGTGTACCTACCCCAATTGCCGAATTTTCAAAATAGCAATTATAGATCAGAAATCCCGGAGAACGGTCAATCCAAATGCCGGCAAGCGGCTTATTCATTTCGATTTCCGGCAGGTTCTCCGGCGCCGCAGTTTGGCCGGTGAATTCATCTTTAAGCGTGCCGCCGAGGAAGAAATTATCGTAACAATGCGTACTGACCATCACGGGGGTTTGAGCCTGGTAAATGCCTACGAAATTCCGCAGGAACCGGTTTTCGTCAATCGTGCCTCCTCCACCGCTTTGGAAATACACCCCGTACTGCGCGTCGGCAATGGTCGTATTGGCAACGGTTTTTATACTGCCGCCCGTTTCCACCTCAATGCCGCGCCACATCTGGTCGCAACCATGCAGGAAACTATTGACAATACCAAGTGCAAAGCCGGTGGTTACTTCTATACTCGCCCCCGGTAACATCCGCAAGGTGGAATTGAAGAAATTGTAATGCTGGTCGAGCTGGAGTTTACCCGCAATGCAAACCTGCTGTGGGGTGGTGCTGGCCGGGGATAAAGCCAACAGCAAGTCATCCTCAATGGCTTCTGATACTTTTGTCGTCACGCCCTCCTCGCCGATGGTATTTGTGCTGTCACACGCGCAAGCCTCTGTTCCGGTACAATCCACAATGTTGATGATAATTTCTTCTGCATCCTCCCCGCAGGCGTTGGCCACCGTGAGTTTGATATGGTGCTCGCCGGGCGTGTAGAAGGTATGAGTTGCCGTGGCCGTGCTTTGCGAGCCGTTGCCGTCGAAGAGCCAGGCGTAGGTATTCCCGGGAAGGGTGTTTTCCGCTGTAACTTCCACGATAAACGGCCCGGTACACTGGGTCAGGTCGTAGTCAAAACCGGCATCCGGTGGCAGCAGCACAAGGACATCCTGCTCCGTTTCCGCTGCAACACAACTGTCGCCGGCAATGTGGCGAACGGTGTAAACGCCCGGCGCAGAAAACGTAAAGGTTGGATTGGCCTGGGTACTTTGCACCACGGTATCTGTATCGAAATACCAAAAATGCACTTCGTGTTCGCTGACTGCGTTGAAGCTTACCTCTAAGTTGCATTCGCTGTTGTCGTAGGTAAAAGCAGGGTCTTCCGGTTCAATCGATGTTACAGTAACAACCAATTCATCTTCAGGTAGGCAAAGTTCAAGTCCGGAAGCCGACCCGGGAGCAATTTCCCGATGTAAGGTATAAGTAGTGGTGAGTAAAGGGATTACCTCCACAGCCGGGAGTGCGCTCAACGTATCCGTGCCTGAAGCTCCCGAAAAAATGTCTGTGCTGCCGTCCAGGTTTTTTCGCACCCGATAAACCAATAGGGTATTGTCCTCTTCGTCAGTCCAGGTATAGAGGATGGTAAGATCGGAAACCATACAATAATCGTCCCCCTCTAGCGTGACGGGTTGCCCGCAGGATACGGTGGTATCTGCCCCGGCGCTGAAATTGTCCGGAATTAATTCAACCTGATCAATAAACGATCTTATTCTGAAACCTGTGGGTGTCGCAGGATAAAAGCAAAGGGCATGGTAAGCACCTCCGGAATAAATTTCTATGCAGGAAATACTCCGGTGGGTAAAGGTGGAATCTGTAAAAGGAAAAGTAATGCTTCCT
This sequence comes from Saprospiraceae bacterium, assembly GCA_046153985.1. Taxonomy (GTDB): domain Bacteria; phylum Bacteroidota; class Bacteroidia; order Chitinophagales; family Saprospiraceae; genus JABWAJ01. Next base: position 11,388 of record JBJXFD010000065.1, on the reverse strand, counting down.
GCGGAAAGAGAATCCCCTTCATTAAAATCTATTCCCTCAATATTATTCGGAACCCCACTTTCCCGGGCAAATTGTGTGACAATTCCTTCATCCACCAGCAAGGCTTTTAGTGTCATATTGCCTGTTTGATTGGCATTCGGAGCAGCGGCGGCATAAAAGGAGAAAAAGTAAGCTCCCGCACCTATGGATACCGGAGTAAAAGCGGCTTCGCTACTCTCTTCCGATTGCATTTGTATGGAACCCGAATTGGGAGTGAACGAAGGTTCGCCAACATAGTCAGGCGTGCCGGTTGCAGCAAACCAGCCCGGTAAATCGTAGCAAAATCCGCCGGCGTTGGTCTCAATTGAGCCCACGATATCTTCCGGGCTATTGATAAAAACTTCCGGGTTACAAATCAGGTTGCAGGGGTTATTGTTATAACCGCCATTGACCGGATCTTCCGTCGTAAAAAAGGAGCAATCGTCAAGGCATTTCGTTACTTTGATATTGATCAACACAGTACTCCCTTCCTGACAACTATCGGCTACCGGGATGTACTTGAACCGGTGCGTGCCCGGCGCGCAGGGAGTGAAGCGGATGGTCACGCTATCAATGAATTCCAGTGTACCTGCATCGGGTGTCAAGCTGGTCAGATGGCCGATCTGCACACCGGGTTGATCATTGCCTGTCAGCGAATCAAGATGAATGATCAATTCCGTGACATCATCACAAATCTCTAACTCCAAAGGTTCACCACCACAACCTTCGGTGAAGTCGTGGTCGCCCGAAGCCACGCAGGCACAATCTTCTATGCCCTCAACCTGGTATCCCAAAGCACACAGCACCCTGCGTTCTGCATCCCCCGGTTCCATACGAACCCCGGGGTTAAAAGATGGTTTCATCAGGTAGTTTGTAACGCCTCCCTGGCAACTGTCATTTAAATGGCTGAATGCAGTGCCTAACAGCGCTGCACCCCCAAAACTTGCGTTACCGGTATAAATGGGCAAACTATCGCCGGATAAGGGCGGGAAGATCATATCTACCGCTCCGCTATCTATGCAACTTTTGTGCAAATCCGCTGCGTCAATATTTAGATTCCAGCGGTAAGGATCGGTGTTGTCGCGTGCCACAACATTCGCCCCACCGGCTAATTTTAGGAAACTGTCGTATCGGCTATAAGAAATTGCGCCTGCCTGCACGGATGGTATGCCCGTAATGGGCTGAATTAAGGATGCGAAACCCAAAAAGTGCAGCGCTTCATGCAGCAGCACGGAATATAGATCGTATGCACTCGTATCTCCGGTGCCGGGAGGATCATCTCCTAAATAAAATTGTTTGGCGAAATCTACGGCTACTTCGCCATGAAACAGTTCATCATCTGAATGACCTCCCAACACCGTATAGTGGCCGTTGTTGATCACCCTCCAGGGCAGGCAGTCTAAAATTCCGCCTTCAAGAACATTTTCATAATAGGGTGACGCCCCTGCCAGGGTAGATGTTCCAACATAGTTCTGGACAGGTTGGCTGTTGTAAGCTACAAACCTGACATTGACTTTGGCGGGTTCTTCTCCGGAACACGCGGGAGATTTGGGGGTAATCAGTTGAGACAGGTAAGTGAAAACCCGGCAGGCCACCTTGCGGCGCATCAATCCTAAATCGCCCTGGGATTCATGAAATGCAGTATCGTAGTTGTTGACACAATCGTCAAAAGTCAGTTCAAAATAGCTTTCTTCCACTCCTGGAATGTCTGTATTGGAAAACTCTCCACATCCGCAATTATCTGTCAAAGTAGCGGATTTAAGAATTTCTTCCTCAAGATACAGGTTCGCAAAGCGGTCAGAGTAGACGATGTCGTTTTCTCCTATTTCCGGAGGGGTTTTGACAAAATTGCCGCAAAGGGTAAAAGGTTCCGCTTCCTCTTCCTCATTCGCCTCCACCTCCAGCACCAATTCCCCAATCGCCCCAATCTCACTGTCATTCCCACCCTCCAAATTCGTCAGCTCAAAGGTGTAAGTTCCGCTTGTATCCGACTCTTCCAGCACCACCGTAAAACACTGAACGGTATCGCCTTCCTCAAAAGTCAGGGTTTGCGGCTCAAAGCCGACCAAGTGTGGCAGCGAATCTGTGGTCAGCGCCACATCCACCGTGACCGGGCTGCAATAGCACGGGTTTTGCAGGTTCACGCAGATTTGGACCGTATCGCCGCCCTGAGCCGCTAAAGTACTGTCGGCAAACGCGACTTCAGTGGCCGGAATGGCATCCGACTGCGCCACGCTGATGTTGGTGAACGTTGCCGTAATTGAACTGCCGCCGGTATTTCTGTAAGCGCTCATGCCAATGAACACACAATCGGTCATGGACAAGGTCGTGTTAAAGGCGACATTCCAGCTCGTTCCATTGGTAGACCAGGAGCCGATGACCTGCGTACCACTTCGGTTAATTTTCAGCCATTGATGCCCGGACGCCATATGAGATGCCTGAAATTGTATGCCATTCGTGGTGATCCGAAGATGCCGGAATACGGTGCTGCCTTTCTGCGTCATGATGGCGCCCTTACGCGCACCCGCCGCGTTGCTTTCGCGCACAAACAAGCCGGCGTAACCGCCAGTCAGTGCTGATACTTTGGCAATAAGCTGCCCATCACCACACAATTCCTGGTATACAATTTCCTGGTTGTCAGATGTAGCGCCATTAGCCGTGACTGCATTGGTGGACAAAACCACTGTATCCGGAGCGCATTCGTCGTAGGTGGAACTACTGGTTCCAGTGCTCATAGACAGATCTTCCCAGGGGGCACAGGAAACTTCAGAGGCCAAGTTTGACATTATGCGCACGGGGGGGGCAAGGTTGCCTCTTTTTTTTGCGTAAGCGAAGTAACGCTCTCTGAATCAGCCCGAAACAACGGGTCGTAGCCGCCATCTGTAGCAAACAGGTAAAACACCCCAGCCACAAGCAAGGCCGGCAGCACAAATTTGAAAGCGGAAAGAAAATTTTTCATAAGCAGCATATTTGGTTTATATAAAAAAGCAAACACTTCAGGCATTCCGGAGGGATTGCCTGGCGGGGTAGTAAAACAGGATGAACCGGCAAGCCACTAAGGGGTGGATTGCGCGGATGGTGTGTTTGCTCTGTGTTGTGCCGCAAAAATTTTACGACTTTATTGAATGATGGCGGCGCAGGCAGGGTATTTCCCCAAAAGAGGGATGCAAGGGAAGCGCCGTCATTTAACGTTGTGAACAAATATAGGTGGTCTTGCCCGAAAAAAGAAGACCAAGTGTGTTAAGGTTTCGGACAATTTCGGACAAATGGTTGTTTTTTGCGCGGGAAGGTGCGGTAGGAGCGCTAAAAATGCCGGATGACTTCAGTTTACTGAATCAAAAAACCGGCTAAGGAACGTGTCGTAAAATAAAATAAGGCTGTCCCAAAAGCAATGCTTTTTGAGACAGCCTCTCAGAACGTCTTACAAAAATGGAAAACGCTACTCGCCGCCCACCTTAGATTTTTCTTTATATTTGATCAATTGGCGCTTGAGCGCATCAATGGCCTGGTCTATGGATGCCTCAAAAGTTTTGCTGCTTTCTTTGGCAATGATGGTATCTCCGGGTACACTCAGGCGCACCTCTGCTATTTTATCTTTTACCTGGCCGGAATTTTCAAGTTTGAGCACGACATGCGCTTCAATGATCCGGTCAAAGTACTGATCCATTTTACCCAACTTCTTCTCAATGAACTCTATCAGTTTGCGGTCAGCTTTAAACTGAACTGCTTCCGTGAATACTCTCATAAGACTCTTTTTTACTGTTAAGAAATAATGTTTCCGCGTTCAATCGTGTCTGTCTTTATAGCCCGATAGCTGCGTTATGCGAAGGCTCAAAATTGGTCATTTACGCGAGTAAACTCACACTTTTGAGCCTTCGTATGCCTTGCTCTCGAACTCTAAAGTCCAGACACTGGTCTAAACTAAATTCCATCTGTGTATGCATTCATTGGGCGCTTCGGGGGTCATCCGTTTTGGCTTTGGGGTGCGCTTTTTCGTAGACGCTTTTTAGTTTTTCGATTGAGTTGTGCATATAGATCTGGGTGGCAGCAAGGCTTGCATGGCCCAATAATTCTTTAATCGCATTCAGATCCGCTCCGTTGTCCGATAAATGGGTGGCGAATGAATGCCGCAGTACGTGCGGACTGCGTTGCTCCATGACCGTAACCCCGGAAAGGTAAAACTTCACTTTATTGTAAAGCCACTTCGGATCGGGCGAATTGCCTTTGTCGTCCAGTACCACAAAGCGGCTCCCTTCCGGGAATTGCTGCTTGCTCACTGCTTTGTACGCCACAAGGCGCGAGCGGATTCTTTCGCCGAAAGGCGCGAGGCGTTCTTTACCGCCTTTGCCCAAAATTTTCAACCGGCACTGACCAAAATCCACCCCATCCCAGGTCAATCCCAATAATTCTGACCGGCGCATTCCGGTTGCATACAGCAACTCGATGATGATGGCGTCCCGCATGGATTCAAAACTTTCTTCCTGAAGGTTCATTTGATCCAGCAACTTGCTGATCTCGGCGGCTCCCAAAGAAACAGGGAGTCGTTTGCCTGCTTTGGGCGTCGTTACCTTCAGCATCGGGTTGGCACTGATGTAATTGCGCTTCAGCAAAAAACGAAAATACGTTTTTAAAGTGGATAACTTGCGCTGGATAGATCGGGATGTCAGCCCTTCCGTAACCAATAGCACCATCCACGAACGAATGTGCGTAGAACGGATGTCAGCGGCGGAGCTGAGTTCATAGTTTTGTAACAAATAAGTCAAAAAGTGATGGAGGTCACTTCGATAGGCCGTTAGTGTATGCGGAGAATATCGTTTTTCAAATTCCAAATACTGCAAAAACAATGCTTCCTTCATCCTCAACTGTGTATCTTTGAAAAGATTTATTCGTTCAACACATTACTCCCCAATATTAAGAAAATAGCGCGAAAAAGTCAATGATCGGTTCGCTCTAAATTTTAGTTTTTTTAATTCCTGCTTTGTTATGGACCACAAAAAAAGAGACAAACATTTCATTCACAAACCGGTGTACGAAGGCGGCGACAAAGCTTTGCGGGCATTTGTCGGCCAAAATTTGCAATACCCGGAAGCCGCTTTGACCCAAAAAATCGAAGGCACGGTTCATGTTGAATACGATATTGACCATAAAGGAGACGTGGTTGATGCCCGGGTGATCGGCGGACTCGGTTATGGCCTCGATGAAGAAGCTATGCGGGTCGTTCGCTTGTTGAAGTTTACGGTTGCCAAACACCGGGGCGTCCGGGTCCTGTTTCACAATCGCCTTCAGGTGCATTTCCGGTTGCCAAAAGCAACACCGGCTGTTCCTGAACAACAAATGAGCTATCAATATGTTTATACAGAACCACAACCCGCTGAAAAACCGGAAGTTGAGTCTGGCAATGGCGCTTATACTTTTACCATTAACATTTAGTGTCTGTTTTTATAGTCCGATTTACGAGATGAAAATCCAATACACAACCCAGGGCGTTCGCGTTTTTGAAAGTGCCTTGTTCAAAACGACCGCCACCGTGCTCGAAACACCGGATCTGGTGCTGGTGGTTGACCCCAACTGGCTCCCGGAAGAGGTCGCGTTCATCCGGCGCTACGTAGATGGAATCCGGGGAGAACGGCCAGTGTACCTGTTGTTTACCCATTCTGATTACGACCACATCATTGGGTATGGCGCTTTCATGGACGCAAAAACCATTGCTTCAGAAGCTTTTGCTACCCAGACTGATCAGGATGCGGCCGTTGTCCAGGTAAAAAAATGGGATGAAGAATATTACATCGAACGCGATTACCCAGTCATTTACCCGGCGATTGATGTCGTGGCGCGTCAATCCGGGCAGGTACTGACGATTGGAGGCACGCACCTTACTTTCTACTTAGCGCCCGGACACAACAGCGACGGCATTTTCACCATCGTATCGTGGGAAAACCGGTGCGTTTGGGTGGCCGGAGATTATCTTTCAGAAGTGGAATTCCCGTTCATTTACCACAGCAGTGAAGCGTATGAACAGACCCTGCAAACTGCTGCTGCTATTTTAGAACAACATCAGCCGGAACTGCTCATTCCCGGACACGGGCAGGTTACGGCTTCACAACAGGAAATGGTCCAACGCATAGAAGATTCGCTGGCCTATATTCAAACCTTGAGGCAATGCCTGGGCGATAACCTTCCCTTCCCCGAAGAAAGCCTATGGCAACGTTACCGTTTCCGGAAAGGGCAGGAATCTTTCCACCGGAACAACGCCGAATTGATGCAAAAAGAGCTGGCCGCACCTCTGGTATGATTGCCGTATGTCTTCCCACAAGTGCGTAGCACCCCCTTTAAAGCCATATTGGTCTATGCAATTTGGCCAAAGTTTCCCGAAACGCTATATTTGCAGGCTAAACCAACAACAAGACACCTTATTATATATGAAGAGCAAATACGTAGCTGCAGCATTGGCCTTTTTTCTTGGCATCTTTGGGGTGCATCGCTTTTACCTTGGTAAGCGATTTCTGGGGGTTCTTTATTTTATTATGTTCATGGTGGGCATGATGATCACAATAGAAGGAGAATTCCCGGCAATAATGTTCCCCGCTTTACTAGGATTCATTGACGCAGTGCTGCTGTTTGTAATGCCCCCTGAAGAATTCGATGAGCGCTACAACGCAAAATTCCTGAAGCGCCAGAACAGCGGCAATTGGAATGACACGCCGGTGAAGAAGCAGGCGCCGTTAAGACAAACCCGCCAGGCTCCTCCAAAGCGCGGAGAGGAAATTCTGATGGATTACAAAAAAGCGGGCATCGAAGCGTTCCGCTCTCACGATTATGAAAATGCCATTGAAGCATTTGAACAGGCGCTGGACTTGCGCTTTGAAGACGCGGCGCTGCATTTCAACTTAGCTTGCTGCTATTCTTTGATGGAGGATGAAACCAAAGCCTATTACCACTTAGAGCATGCGGTGGCATTCGGGTTCAATGACAAAGGTAAAATACACGATCACGACGCGCTTGCCTTCCTGCGTTCGCGCAAAGATTTTGGTGTTTTTGAGAAAAATGGCTTTCGCAGGCCCGAAGAACAGCCTGCTCCGGTTGCTGCTGCAAAACCGGAACCTATGGCTATGCCTAAAGATACAGAAACCGGATTGGAACAATTGGATTTGTTGGAGCAGATCTCCCAATTAGGAAAATTGCGCGACCTTGGCGTGCTGACCGAAGAGGAGTTTGCTGAGCAGAAACAGAAATTGCTAAGAATATAAACAATTGACATGCAACGTAAAGGCACTGTAAAATTTATCAATAAGGAAAAAAGTGTGTTCTACCCTACCGTTACCAAACGGGTGGATGCTTATTTCCGGGAAAATAATATTTCCAAATTTGCGAATCGAAAAATGGTGCTGAAAACCATTATTCTGCTCCTCGTCTATGTCCTTCCTTTTGTCCTGTTACTTACCCTTCAGCCGCCGCTTTGGGTGAGCCTGATCTTGTGGCTCATCATGGCCATCGGCGTTGGTGGGATCGGCATGAGCGTGATGCACGACGGCAACCACGGCGCTTACTCCTCCAACCGGTTCGTCAATTTCATCACAGGACACATGGCAAACTTGCTGGGCGCTTCGGCGTTCAACTGGAAACTACAACACAACGTGCTCCACCACACGTTTACCAATGTGGCCCATATGGACGAAGACATTGACGACAAGGCTTCAATGCTGCGGTTTTCACCGCACACACCAGTGTATCGCGTACACCGCCTGCAATGGTTGTATGCTTTTGTGTTTTATGGCATCCCGACGTTGTACTGGGTGACATTTAAGGATTTCGTCCAGTTCATCAAACACATCCGGAGTGGGGTTAATACCCAGTCTACGTCAAAAAACATCGCCATTTTCACCCGAATCACCCTGATCAAAGTGATTTATTTCTTTGTGCTGATCGTGTTGCCCGTTTTTATCCTGGGCATCCCGTTTTGGGAAGTGCTGGCCGGCTTTGTGCTGATGCACGTGGTGGCTGGCGTGTTGATTACCCTGATCTTTCAATTGGCCCATACGGTGGAAGGCACCGACCACCCTTTGCCCAATGCGAGCGGCGTGATTGAAAACGACTGGGCCATCCACCAGATGCAAACGACTGCCAATTTTGCGCCCAATAACAAATGGCTTTCCTGGTACATCGGCGGTTTGAATTACCAGATTGAACACCACTTGTTTCCGGGTATCTCGCACGTCCACTACCCCAATATTGCAAAAATCGTAAAACAGACTGCCGAAGAATTCAGCGTTCCCTACTTAGTGAATGATACTTTCTGGCAAGCGGTTCGGTCGCATATTGCTACGCTGAAGCGTTTTGGGCAGATGCCGCATTTAGACGAAGCCATTGGATAAATTTACACGGAGTTCCACAGAGTTAGCACGGAGTTTCACGGAGTTAGACATAAAAACTCCGTGAAACTCCGTGCTAACTCCGCGAAACTCTGCGTAATCTTAAACACCCATCAAATACGCTCGATTCTGAAATCCAGCGTCCCTAAGCCGCCAGCCTCGAAATGTTCGATCTCGATTTTGTGCTCGCCCGACAATTCCACTTCAATCAGGTCGGGTGTGGGTTCGTGAATGCTCCAGTTGTCTATGAGCATTTTGCCGTCCAAATAAAGGCGCATTCCATCGTCGCTGGTGATGGTAATGCGGTAGCGGCCGGGGGTAGCGGTAAACTGCGTCGTGGCAAAAGTGGCAAACTCGTCTTCCGGAACCCCTGTTGCGGGACTCCCCCACCAACGCCCTGCCAGCGTTGTTGCCCGTTCTTCGTACAAGGGCTTTTGTTCCTTCAGTTTGCGGAAAGCAGCTTCATTTATGAATGGATCAGAAGCTGCTTCGTATCCATAATACCGGATATGCCAATCGAGCGTTTTTTCGTACCTGCTGAATCGAAACGGGATTTTTGTGCCTGCGGGAATGACTTCCCCGAGCTGCGTGGTGACTTCCGATCCGGTATACTCCAGGTTGAGGCTCAGGACTTCGGCGCCCGCTATTTTGCGCACCCGAAGCGTATCAGGAAAAGCGCCGCCTGATTTGTCAAACTCTTCAAAGCCTTCCGATCCAACGACGCGCCAGCTTCCGGATGGCGCATAAAGACTGAATGTATACTGGTCTTTTTCCACATCGCGCAGCCAGATGACCGGTGAGCGGAAATCATAAGGGCCCCATTCGTTCACTAAAATGTAGGCACGGCCGCGGGCCTGTTCTTTAGGCAGGGAAGCATTCATGGCGTCGGGCATAGCTTGCGGACCTTTTTCCATCTCCTTGTACCTTTGAATGCGGCTCCGAATGCGCGCTTCATCACGGGCATACACTTCGGGTTTATTCTGGCGGTTCATCGTCCGTAAAGCCTCTGCGTCTTTCCAGCCGTCGAGTTGATAAACGTCGTTTTTTACCAAAAAGAACTGGTCGTTGGGTTTTTCAGCGACCAACAGCGCTTTGAAATTGAGAAAAGTGTTGTTGTCATTAATGGTGACGTGGTCTGTCCCAGCAATGCGCAGGGGCGTTTCATTCCCATCGAAAATATTCATATTAAGGGTGTAGTTGCGGCTTTTTATGTCGCGGTTGAGTGCATAGCCCCAGTCGCCAGGCTGTTCGAGGCGTTCCCAAAGTTGAACGCCTGTTTCGTTGTTTACAAATTCATTGGCCATCAGAAAATTCTCCTGCCCGTGTTCTATGGCAATCCCGAATTTGTTCCGCGCCAGGTAATTTGCAGCAATCAGGCTTTGCCAGCTGTACCCGCCCCAGATGCCATAGGTGCAATCCTCAATGCGGTTTCGGATGATGGTATTGGAGCTGAACGTGACTTCGATGCCATTGGTAGGCGCGTGCGAAAAATCATTGCTGTGCAGCAGGTTGCTGTTGCATCCGCCTTCCCCGGTATCCATCGTCGTTTGTCCGGCCCACAGAAAAAACCCGTCGCCGGAATGCGTAGCCGAGTTGAAGGCAAATGTATTGTCGTTGCTTTGTTCATAGCAAAGTATGGCCGCAGAATCCTGACCCCGGCTGTAGAACCCGTGGCTGTAGCCGCGCACGTTCCAATCCAAGCGGTTGTTCAAAATCCGGTTGCGGTTGCTTCGGTACAACCCGATGCCAATGCCCGAATTAAAGTGGATGCTGTTGTTGTAAAAAATGCCGTTGTTGCACTGCGTCATCATGATGCCGTTTTGCCCGCCGGTGATGGTGACCCTGCGCACGATGGCATCTTTGCACTTTTTGAGGTAAATCGCCGCCCCATACCGCAGCCACTCATCCTTTTCATTCAGGTGGTAACTGAGCCAGTCCGACAAGTCTTCGCGTTCGCGCATGCTGAAGAGCCGCTGACGAAAATTGTAGCTAAAATCACAGTCTTCGATGTGCAAACCGGTTACGCCATCCCCCATCAACGCCACTTTGTATCCCCGAATGTTCAGGTTTTTTATGGTGATGTTTTTCCCGTTTTTTACAAGAATCGCCAGTCCTTTAAACTGATCCGGTCGTTCGCGGTTGGCATTTCCCACAAAGGTTGCCCCCTGAAAATCAACAACCGTTCCCTCTCCTTCGATGATCAGAATGGGCTGATCAAGGTTGTCGGCGCCTGGAAGTTGGTAAACGCCCGGTTGGATATTTGCAGATTGGTTTAAGGTCATTCCCTGCTTGATTTCCCGGACGATCTGTTGGGAATATCCTGCGGTAACGGATAAAAATAAGAATGCAGCAATAAGGAATGGTGATTGGCTGGTGCGCATGGTTTGGATTTTAGTATCTCATTCTAATTCAGGCATTCACCACATTTTGCGGCGTTCCCCCTAAAAAAGCACGCACGTTGTCTACCGTAATTTCCATCAGCCGTTCCCGGGCTTCCCGACTGGCCCAGGCGATATGGGGCGTAATCAGGCAATTGTCAAGCCCGAACAGGGGGTGGTTTTCTGTTGGCGGCTCTTTTGCCAGGACATCGAGTGCAGCGCCACCGATGGATCTTTGGAGCAGGGCTTCGCGCAAATCGGCTTCGTGGATCAGTCCGCCGCGCCCCGTATTGATCAACAGCGCATCTGGTTTCATCCGATGCAGCAGGGTTTTATTCACAATCCCTTCATTTTCAGGGCTCAGCGGCGCATGCAGGGAAATGACATCACTTTGCGCAAATAACGTTTCGATGTCCACAAACTGTATTCCAGGCATTGCATCGCGTTCCGGGTGTTTGTGGCAGGCCAGCACGTTCATCCCGAACGCCTGTGCAAGGAGCGCCACTTTTTGGCCGATGCGCCCAAACCCGTAAATGCCCATTGTTTGTCCGGCCAATTCCCGGAAGGAATGCAGGTAATAACAAAAATCGCGACTGCGCGCCCAATCGCCGGCAGCTACGCTG
>JBJXFD010000061.1:0-14118 GCA_046153985.1 Saprospiraceae bacterium | reverse complement strand
TCAGCGCAGCAAAAATAAACAGCAGAACGGTTGAAACAGCGGCCACCCCCCAGGCTAATTGCCGGGCTAATGCCTGTTCGTGCCATGCGTTGCTGAATAACAAAATATCCATTCTCATTAGTGGTTTTAACGCTTAACGCGTATCAACCACAAAGCTACAGTTTGGACAACGCTTGGCGTCATCGCTTCGACAAAGCAGGCTGCTTTATCGCTGTACCTACAAGAAAAGGGGATTTTGTCAACTTATTTTCTTTTATTTAAACCCACCAACAGCTTTTGATCAATTGAGGACATGGCTCCTGGTGGCCGCCAAACCTTAACAAAACTCCCTTCTTTTTTCGGGCAAGACCATCTATATTTGTCATACGTCAACTGACGGCACTTTCCTTGCATCCCTGATTTTTGAGGACTACCCTTATTTATCTGATACCGCCCAATAATTTTCAGCTATGCTAAAGCATTGCATTGTACTTTATCTGCTCGTCTTTATCTGCATAAGCACAACAGCTCAAAAGCACGACTACATCTGGTTAACAGGCTATTCAAGTATTCCAGGTAATATGGAATATGGAGGGAGTGTTATTGATTTTAATACTAATCCACCAGACGTGTACTATGAGTTCCGCACTATGAACCTACAACGCACCAATGCCAGCATTTGCGATACGGCAGGAAATCTGCTTTTTTATACCAATGGGATTTTTATCGCCAATGCCATCCATGACCAAATGGAAAATGGTGGAGAGCTTAACCCAGGACAATACACAAATGATTTTTCAGACAATGGATTAACTCTTGAACAAGGAGCTTTATTTCTACCTTATCCAGATAATGACAGTATCTACATTCTGCTTCACGCAGCTCGAGATTGGACAGGAGTTGTAAACCCTCCCAGCCATGTCCGAAGATTCTACTTTTCGTTGATTAACCAAGATACTCAAAATGAGCTTGGCTCGGTGGTCGCTAAAAACCAACTAATTATAGCAGATACCCTAAATACAGGCAAACTCTGCGCTGTGAAACATGCCAATGGCAGGGATTGGTGGTCTATCATTCAAGAACGCAATACTAATCTATTTTACAGAATATTAATCAATCCTAACGGGGTCCACCTTGAAGAGCCACAAATTATTGGTGACAGCATCCGTTCCGGAGCAGGGCAAGTGGTTTTTTCACCCGATGGTACAAAGTTTGTTCAGTTTACGACCGTAAGTTATGCCTTGGGGCAGTTTGTTTACATCTATGATTTTGATCGCTGCACAGGGTTATTGGAAAACCCGCGATACCTAATGTACAATGATAGCGCAGTGGCAGCGGGTGCTGCCATTTCTCCTAATTCCCGGTATTTGTACCTATCCTCTTTCCGTTCAATTTATCAATACGACCTGTGGGCTGATGATATTGCTTCTACAAAAGACACCGTAGCCGTTTATGACGGTTTTATGTCTCCATTTGCTACTGCTTTCTATCTTGCTCAATTGGCGCCAGATGGGAAGATTTACATCAATGCCCCTAATGGCGTAGACGTCATGCACGTCATCAACAACCCCGACCTGCCCGGCGATAGCTGCGATGTCTGCCAGCACTGCGTGCAGTTGCCTACGTACAATGCCTTTTCCATGCCCAACTTCCCCAACTACCGCCTCGGTGCCCTCGAAGGCAGCCCCTGCGACACCCTGCGCCAGCCCCCCACAGCAGCCTGGAGCCATGATGCCCAGGCGCTGGACTTGGCTTTTCAAGATGCCAGCTACCACGACATCCGCTCCTGGCATTGGAATTTTGGAGATGGGGCGATGGATACCGTGCCGCATCCGGTGCATGCTTACGCGGCAGTGGGCGTGTATAATGTCTGCCTCACAGTGAGCAATCCGCGTGGGGCGGATACGTTGTGCCGGGAAATACAAGTATTGATTAATAATATGGCGGAAACAAAAGGGGGCATTTTAGCTAATATTTTGCCCAATCCTGTCACAAACGGCGTCGCTTTGCTCAAACTCGAAGCTTTGGTGAAGTTAGAGAATCCCCAGGTTATCCTCCGGGATGCGCTGGGGCGGGAAGTGCTGCGCGCGCCGTTGCGGATGGTGGATGGGAAGGTGCAGCAGGAACTGAAGATTGGGCATTTGGCGGCTGGGGTGTATTTTTGTAGTGTGGAGGATGCCGGGGTAGTGGTTTGGCAGGGGAAGGTGGTGAAGCAGTGAGCGCTCGTGGTCGCCGGCTTTAGCCGGCAGACCCCAAAATCGGGCGAAGCCCGGAGGAATAGTACACGCGAGGCGGAGCCTACGCGCGAGCGTGCAATTCTGGAAATTCTGAAATTCTGCGAATCCTGTTTCTGACAAATGGGCAAGAATTCAGAAAATTGCAAACAGTCATCACAAATCCCGCACAAAAGCCCCCTGTTCCCTCACGTCATAGAAAGGAACGCCCAGTCGAATGGCTTCTTCCTTCCACCGTTCAATGCGCCATGGGCTACTGGAAGCATCGAACAAAACCAACTTGCAATCGAAAATTCGGAACAAATCTTCCAGGTTTGCCCGAACATTATCCGACAGCAAAAGGCAATCAATCGGAATGCGGGTTTCCGTTTTTTTTACTGCCATTTCCTGACGCACAACTGCCATTTTGAATCCATGAAATTGAGCAAGCCCCCGGTGGAAAAACCAATGGGTATCGTCTTGAACTGCCGCAGTATCTATGTTTAAAGCAACAAGTTCCGCACCTCCGGTGAACAAACGATAATTGCCCGCAGCGAACTGCACCCGGGAAGGTTCCAGATCGCCGTCGGCCAGCGCAATGATTTTTTTACCGGCTATAAAATCAACCGCAGTATGCCCCGGCAGGTGGTAAACCAGCACCTGCCTGCGGTTTTGATTTTCCCATTCGCGCAAAGCGTGGAGCCCGGCTACCCCAACAAAGCAGGCAAGCGCAACCAATACCCAGCGGAAACGCCTCAATTCAAAAGCGCCGGTCAGTGCGGCAATCGCGCCGTAGAGCAGGATTGCCGCTGTTGCGCTCAGCCAAATGCCGGTGATCACGCCGCCGGGAATTTGTTGAATCAGGAAAATGGAAGCATTGGTGAGCCAAACCAGCCAATACACGGCACTGCCCAGTAGCCAGCCGACGATCGGAATTCCGTCGAGTATAAACAGGGCCATGCCCCCCATCAGGACAAACCCGGAAATCGGCACCACCGCCAGCCCGGAAAGCCAGAAATAGAGCGGAAACTGGTGGAAATAGAGCAAACTGATGGGCAACGTGGTGATTTGGGCCGCAAGAGATACGGCGGACAGTTTCCAGAAATAGTCACCGATTTTATTTTCGATGTACCAAAGCCGGTAGATCAGGGGTTGAAAATAGACGATGCCGATGACGGCAAGGTAAGAAAGCTGGAATCCAATGTCGAACAGCAGGTAAGGGTTTACACACATCAACAGGAAAGCCGAAGCAGCAAACGTGTTGTAAATATTGGGCTGCCGGTCGAGCGACTGACCCACAATAACGAAACTGAACATGGCCGCTGCCCGAAGCGCAGATGGCGCGGCCCCGGTCAGAACCGCAAAGCCCCAAACCCCGACCAGCAACAGCAGCATTTTTACAAATTTCCAGTGGTGGGATTTGAATTTCAGGAAACCGAGTAAGGCGTTGATGCACAGGTACACAATGCCGACGTGCATGCCCGATACTGCCAGCACGTGCATGGCGCCCGTATTCACATATGCGTTGGTCACCTCCTGCGAAATTTCATCTTTATAACCCAGGATAAGCGCCGCGCCAACGGCGAATTCGTTTTCCGTGGGCAGGTGTTTCCGCAGGATCGCAATGCAGCGCTGCCGGAGCTGATCGGTAAGGGCAAGGATGCTTCGCGAAGGCTGATCGTTCCGTTTTCCCAGGAGGCCGAATCGGCGCGGATGCTGAAATGGGTATTGTTCAGGTGCATGTACCACGCAAAATCGAACGTTTTTGGGTTCTTGGGAGGCTCGATCGGGCGAATCCGGCCTTTGAGGATAACCTTATCGCCATAATTTAACGACTTGCTGCGGTCATCGAGGTCTACATAAGCCAGCAAAAAGCCGGTTCGGGAAAGCAAGGTATCGGGGCTGCTGCCGAAGTGCTCAACTTTGAGGATCAACCGCATGCTGTTTTCACCCGGACGAAGGCGCTGGATGACACCGGATACGTAATTTTCCCCGCTAAGGGCATTTTTAAAATGCCGGGGCCGATTGAGTTCGTGGTGCAGCGCGGTGAGTTGATATCCAAACAAAAAAAGAAACACGCTGAGCGTCGCACCATACACCCAACGGGTTTGGAAACCGGTTCGGCGTTGCCAAAAAAACCAGAGCAGCCCGAACAAGACCGGAAACGCCCAAAACAACCCCATGAAAAGCACAGCCTCCTGACCCGCTGCAAGCCAGATCCCTGCCACAAAAGGCAGTGCCAATCGGAAAAAGGGGATGGTTCTCCAGTTCATCGAACTATAAAAACAAGATGCTAATTGACGACTTTAACTTCCTGAGCCTGTATGACCGCTTTTCCTGCTCCGCTGTGGTGAAGGAAGGCCACAATGTAGCAATGGTTATCATCCCAGCCCTGTGGCAGGGTGAAATTAAAGGTACGGGTCAATTCATCTCCAGCCTCAAGTGGGCCGGCTACCGGTTCTCCGTCGTAAGGCGACATCATGCCCCGCAATACATGGCGGTGTACGTAATTGTTTGTTTTTCCGGCAGGGGTGAGTTGGGTATCGGTGATTCCATCTTCGGTGATCATTACACTAAGGCGGACATCATTTTCATCAATATTTTCAAGGACATCCAAATTGATTTTTGCTTCCAGGGCCCGCGTATTCGGGTTGTAGGTTTTCGTTATTCCAACCTGCACCTCAGGCGCGATGGCTACTTCTTCCGCTACAAAACCAGGCCATTGCGACTGACCCAATTGCAGGTCGGTTTCGCCTGAGAACAACTTGCGGTTGACCACAGCGGTTGGGTAGCCCAAAGGTTCGCCCAAATAGCTCAGCAAGCTGGCGCCTTCCGGTATCCTGAAATCCTGGGTGCTTTCCGGGTAAGGTGGTGCAAAAAAGCCGGTGTGGATGGAAACGGCGATCAACCGCTCGCCGTAAATGCCTTTCAGGGTTTGGATGGCGTCGCTGCCAGCCGGGCAGTTGACGCAGCGAACCCCGGTAAATTCCTCTACCAAAACGTGGCGTTGCTGATCTGTAGGATTGGGATTGCCCCCGGAACCGGGATTGAGGCGTGGCGCGATTTCCTCGCAGGAAAACATCAAAAATGCTGCGCATGCAAGCAGCGTAAGTTTTTTTGTCATGGCTGTAATTGTTTATATCCTGCAAAAGTCGCAAGTATTTCATTTAAGGACACCTAAAAGTACCTTTCATGTCCGCTGTTTAACGATACTTTGCACGATTATTCAATACAGCATCGCAATTTATGAAATTTTATAATCCGTGTCAAGCACTTTTTACAGTGTCTGTTCATTTAGTCGTGCGTCTGATTTTTAGAGTTCGAGAGCAAGGCATTTTTTGCCCCAAAAACGGGAGGTTACTGGCGTAACTGACCGATTTTGGGGCAAAAAATAACGCAGCTATCGGACTATAAAAATCAGACACGATCACAACCCTTTTATGCGGCCGCCGTCTACCGGAATGCTAACCCCGGTAAGGTAGCCGGCTGCAGGCGTTGCCAGGAAAGCAACAACCGCCGCAATTTCGCTGGCTTCTGCAAAACGGCCCATCGGAATTTCGGCTTGCATGTCCTGTATGATTTTCGCTTCTGACACACCAAGTTTGGTTGCTTTATTGCTGATAATGTCGCGCAGGCGGTCCGTATTGGTAGCGCCGGGTAGTACATTGTTCATGGTGATGCCGAAGGGCGCCAACTCGTTCGACCAGGTTTTTGCCCAGCCTGCCACTGCTGCACGCACCGTATTGGAAACCCCAAGCCCTTCCAAGGGTTGTTTAACGGAAGTAGAAACGATGTTGATGATGCGGCCATATCCGGCTGCTTTCATGCCCGGAACGACTTGTTGGGTTAATAATTGGTTACAAATGAGGTGATTTTGGAAAGCTTCCAAAAAAGCGTCTTCCGGACTCTCTGCAATGGCTCCTGCTGGCGGACCACCGGTATTGTTGATCAGGATATGGATGGTTTTGACCGTCGTCAATCCGGTAATTTTACGTTTCAGGTCGGCGCGATTGGTGAAATCTGCAGCCAGAAAATCATGGGTCTGATCCAGGCTGCGATCCAATTGACCAATCAGTTCTGCCATGAGATTTGCCGAACGCGCCACTAAAGTAATATTGGCGCCAAGCTTTGCCAACTCAATGGCGGTTGCTTTGCCTAAGCCTTTACTGCTGCCGCAAACCAGCGCATTTTTTCCGGAGAGATCGAGATTCATTGCTGTATTTGATTTATTATGGCTAAAAATAGCATAATTTCACCCTGTTTAACCAAAAAAAATGATCATGGGGATCGCAAAACCATTTAATCTTAAAGGCTGGATTGAGGAAAACCGCCATTTGCTCAAACCGCCGATTGGCAACAAACAGATTTATTTTCAAAACGACGACTACATCGTGATGGTGGTAGGTGGCCCCAACGGCCGTAAGGACTACCATTTTGAAGATGGCGAGGAGTTGTTTTACCAGTTGGAGGGCGATATTACGCTAAAGATCATCAACGAAGATGGCACCCCCGAAAATATTTCCATCCGGGAAGGGGATCTGTTCCTGCTGCCGCCACGCATTCCGCACTCGCCACAAAGGCCTGCAAACACGGTGGGATTGGTCATTGAGCGCTACCGCCACCCCGGAGAAGAAGATAAGCTCATGTGGTTTTGTGAAAAATGCAACAACAAACTGCACGAAGCCACTTTTGAGATGAAAGACATTGTGAATCAGCTCCCGGGAGTGATGAAAAATTTCATGGATTCGGAAGACCTGAGAACCTGCAAGGATTGCGGCGCGGTGATGGAACGGGTTTAACCCCCGAACTCCGACAGAATAAATGTCGTGCAGCATATATCTTTTTATTCTCCATCCAAATGGATTGGGGCTTTTTATACCTTTATACTTCTGATTAATTTTTGTTCATTTAATGCCTTATGCAGTATGAAAAATAAGTTTACCAAAACTTTGTTATGGATGCTTTTGTGCCTGCCTTTCACAGGGTTCGGACAATTGCAGTCCAAATTGGATATCGCGCTCCGCTACGTTGAGCAACATCGGGAACAGTGGAAACTAACCTCCGCAGATATTGCGGACATGGTCGTTAGCGACAATTACCAAACCCGCCACAACGGCGCCACCCACATCTATTTCATCCAGCGCCACGCAAGCATTCCGGTATACAATGCCATCATGGGCGTTCACCTTGCGAGCGACGGCAAAGTGGTCTTTTCAACCTCCCGCTTTACCCGGGATCTGGCTGCATCCGTGAATACAACGGCGCCGGCCATCAGCGCATACCATGCAGTGGAAGCTGCTGCGCGCAACGCCGGGTTGAGCATCGGGGAGCCATTGAGACTGGTTTCCCAAAATGGAGACCGTTCCTTTGTTTTCGACAAAGGGAACATCGCCAAGTCGGACATCAAAGTAGATCTCATGTATTACAGCCACCCGATGACCGGCACGGTGCGCCTGGCCTGGAGCTTGACGCTCGACCAGATTGACACGCCGGACTACTGGAGCATGCGGGTAGACGCAGTGACCGGGGAAATACTCCACCGCCAGAACCTGACGGTGTACTGTAGTTTTGGCGATAAAACCGACGAATGCCACGTACACGATGACCATTGTCAGACAGAAGAAGCTGCGGTATCGGGCTTTAAGCCGGTGCAGGAAGCGCTCGCTGAAGCGCGTACGCTGCTGACTGACGCTACGTACCACGTTTTTCCGATTCCTGTAGAAAGCCCAATTCACGGAGACCGCGAGTTGGTCATGAATCCGCAAGACCTGGTGGCTTCGCCACATGGATGGCATGACATAAATAATGCACCCGGGCCTGAATTCCGCATTACACGGGGCAACAACGTCCATGCTTACCAGGATTCCGGCAACGAAAACACTTCAGTAAACGATGAGCCCGATGGCGGCGACCCACTTGTTTTTGACTTCCCTTTCGATCCGGGCATGGCGCCGGAAACTTACCGGGAAGCCGCAATAACGCAGTTGTTCTACATGAACAACATCATGCACGACGTTACCTATCAATATGGCTTTGATGAAGCTGCCGGAAACTTCCAGCGCAATAACTACGGCAATGGCGGCACCGCTAATGACGACGTGAAAGCGGAAGGGCAGGATGGCGGCGGTACAAACAACGCCAATTTCGCCACGCCGGCAGACGGCGGAAGCGGTCGTATGCAAATGTATTTATGGAACAGCGCAGGCGGGAAACTCCTAACGGTGTTGGCGCCTGAACAGATTGCAGGAGCCTACGAAACCGGTACCGCTGCTTTTGGCCCGGAGGTTAGTTCAACGCCGATCATCGGAGAGGTTGTTCAGGCTTTTGACGGTTCGAACCAGCCGCATTTGGGTTGCGGGGCTTATGTGAATGCCGCGGACGTTGCCGGTAAAGTTGCCTTGGTTATTCGGGGACAATGCTTTTTTGAAGAAAAAGCGGCCCGGGCGGAAGCTGCCGGCGCTATTGCCCTGATCATCTGCAATTTTGAAGAAAGTGCAATCGGCATGGCCGGCGTTGCAACGGTTCCGGATCCGACCATTCCTACGGTGATGATCAAAAATTCGGATTGCCAAACCATCATCAATTTCCTCAATGATGGCGTTACGGTAAAATTACAGACGCCCGATACGACCGGAACTTCAACCGAAGTGGACGGCGATTTTGACAACGGGGTGATGGCCCACGAATACGGACATGGTATTTCCAATCGCCTCACCGGAGGCCCGGCTCAGGCAGGATGCCTCTCCAGCGATGAACAAATGGGAGAAGGCTGGAGCGATTTCTTCTCGCTGATTATGCAAGCCAAACCTGGCGATGAAGGTACGTTCAAGCGGGGCATCGGAAACTTTGTTACGCGGAACGACCCTGATGGCGGGGGGATTCGGAGGTTGCCTTACTCGACCGACCCGCAAATCAACAGCCAAAACTATGACGATGTCATCGGCACAACTTCCCCGCACCAATTGGGGGAGGTCTGGGCCAGCGCACTTTGGGATATGTACTGGAAATTTGTGGAAGTTTACGGGTTTGACGAAGATATTTACAATGGCACCGGCGGTAACAATATTGCCATTCAGTTGGTCATGGACGGTATGAAACTACAGTCCTGCGACCCTGGTTTGCTTGATGGCCGGAACGCGATTATCGTCGCCGATGCGCTCAACAACGAGGGCATCCATGAATGCCTCATTTGGGACGTATTTGCTAAGCGGGGGTTAGGTTGGAGCGCTGACCAGGGCTCTGCATTTAACCGCAACGACGGCCGGTCCGCTTTTGACGGCAAGCCCGAATGTATCAAAGAGTTGAAAATCACCAAACTCGCTACTGAAAAAATCAACGCCGGCCAGGAAATTTCCTACACCATCACGGTTACCAACCACAAAGATGAAGCAGCAACAGATGTTGTGGTCACCGACAAGATTCCAGACGGAGCAACCTACGTTGCAGGTTCAGCAATGGGCACATCGGTGGTTAGTGTATCCGGCACAGAAGTCGTATTCAATGTCGGCACGGTGGCTTCCGGCGAATCCAAATCCTTCAGCTATCGCTTTTCAACAGCCAACGACCTGCGCTCCATTCGCCAGTTCTACGATGGCATGGAAAATGGCGACGGCAACTGGCTGGTTCTCAACGAAGCCGGGGATGACATTTGGGTGATCAACAACGAAGGTGCTTATGAAGGCCAGGCGGCCTGGCACGCACCAAGCACGGTTGTTGAAAACGATCAGTCACTGATAATCTTCCAGCCAATCACGGTGAGCGGCACGCAGCCGGTTCTTCGGTTCTACCACAATTACAGTACTGAGCCGAACACCGATGCCGGTCTGGTTCAGGTTTCCACCAACGCGGTAGATTGGATCAATGTGGATCAACATATCTTTAAAAACAATTACCGTGGGGAAATGGCTTACACGACTTTTGCAACAGCCAACCTCCCGGCATATTGGGGCAGCAGCAATGGCTATGTTGACACATACATTGACCTCAGCGCATACCAGGGACAAAGCATCTATGTGCGGTTCCGATATGGGTCGGAAGCAGAACTGACCAACCCGGTTCCTACTCCAATTGGCGAAGGCTGGTTTGTGGACGAAATTGAATTCATGGACATGTTTGCCTACCAATCTCAGGCCTGCGTGACCTCCGCTCAGGGCGACCTGTCTTGCGCAGAAGCACCCTTCCGGGGTACGGTTGTGGAGCCGGGCGCTACGCCGAGTACGGATCTGGAAAATGGCGCCGCCCGCGTTTCGGTGTTCCCGAACCCGGCAAAAGATCGCATTAATGTTTCGTTCAATGCAGTTTCTGCACAGAATATCCTGCTTGAAATCGTGAGCGCAGATGGCCGTGTGATGCTGACGCAAACGCAGCGGGTAGGCGAGGGGCCTCAATTGCTGGACCTGAATGTGGCTCATTTAGCGACAGGCATGTACTTTGTGCGCATTAGTGCGGAGCAGGAGCTTGCAGTTGAAAAAATTCTGATCGACTAATTAGTGTCTGTCTTTAGAGTCCGAGAGCAAGGCATATTTTGCCCCAAAACCGGTCATTTACGTTAGTAAACTCCCGTTTTTGGGGCAAAATATGCCTTGCTCTCGAACTCTAAAGAACAGACACCCGACTAAATGGACGGGCACTAACTTAGAAGTTTAGAACAAAAAGAGTCTTGCGGAGTTAAGCCCTCCGTGAGACTCTTTTTACTTTGTACCCATTTTCCGACCAAAATATGTGATCTATGTAAGATTTTTTAATAAATATGTAACGATTCAAAAACGAATCACCCCTACCTTTATCGTTTAATAGGTGATTTACGCTTTTTGTTGATGACGGGCTTTTTGTTATGATTAGGTTAAGCATTGTCGTAAAAAAAGCCATTTTAGAAGTTATGCCTAAGTTTGCCAAATCTTATGCTGACAAAAGGTTACTTTTTTTACCTTCCCCGTCTCACATAAGCGATTTAAAACACGCAAACAATCCATTTTAAAATTAAATTCTTTCTGTATGCAAAAGTTTTTGTTATCCCTCGCGGGTCTTGCCCTTGCTTTTACCGTTATTCTGTCCACCGGCTGTAATCCGGATGGGAACGACCCGATTGATCCGACTGGCCCGGATGCCCGGTTTGTAACGGAATCAGGTTTCCTTGATGCCAATGCCGATGTTGAAGTAGGCCAAACTTTCAAGATCAAAGTTTCTTTACTCACCGGCGACAACAAATTACAATCCGTAACGATTTATGAAGATGATGTGAAGTTGGGCACCAACTTTTTCACAATCAACGGTGGCGCTCTGACGTCGAACAACCCGTTCCTGATTACCGGCGCTGATAAAGACGGCGTAACCTATGAATTTGAAATTTCCACGGTTAATACAGTAGGCGCTGTTCGCACCTATGAAGTGGAAGTAGCAGACGAAAATGGCCTGAAAGACGCCGTATCGATTACCATTACGAGCAAAGCGCCGGCAACGACGCCGCTTGAAATGAGCCTTACCGGAGTATTGCTCAACCAGGCTGGTCCTGTTGGACAAGGTGGTTTGAACCTCGATAACGGACAAAGCACCGCTTCTGATGCTGCTTCTGCGGAAATCCGTGACGTAGGTATTGACTGCGGACTGCCCGATGCAACAAACTGGCGGAAGCAAATCGGCACGATCAATGGCGCTGAAATGCGCAGAGTACGGGCTGAAATGGTAGAGAATTTCTCTTTTGCAAATGCCACCAACAAAGAAATCATTGCAGCAGCATTTGAAACCGGCTCGTCTATACTGGACACGAACTCAGCCATAGATTGCCAGGGAAACTCGGTTATTGTACGCGATATGACGCTTCCATTGGTAGTCGGCGATATGTTTGTCATCTCGGCGAACAGCAAAATTTACCTGATCAGGGTTGATGAGGTGAATGTCACTACGAACGACAACGATGATAACTACAAGTTATCCATCAAGTACTAAGGAGCATCTGAAAGTCGGAAAGTGACCAGGCGACTTCAAGTCACCCGGTCACTACCCCACGGCAAGTCCAAACGAAAAGAAGCGCGCAACCCAACCCGGGTTGTGCGCTTTTTGTTTTAGAAGAAAGCCCTACAATGTTTGGTCTGCCAACTGAAGTTGGCGACCACGGAGATTGTGCGCTTCCTGTTTTTGGCGGAAAGCCCTACCTTTGTTTTTCAGCGTTCAAAAAAACTACTTCGATGAATAACGCAATCGTTTTCTCTTTACTGATGGTTTGCTGCATGGGGGCAAATTCCGTTGCGACCGCCCAATCAAAAAAAACGCCCGCGCCTGCAAAAAAAGAAGCGCCCTGCAAAATTGCTTTTGATGAATTTGATGATTTCGACAGTTTGCGCACCATTGGCGCGGAAGCCGTGAGCTTTGGCCTCTTTATCCCCAGCCGTTTTGAAACAGCGGATGGCCCCAAAATCATTGACGAGGGCAAGCTGCTGTTTATGTACACGGAAAACGACAGCATCAATAGTTTTTTCATGACGCTGGCCATCCCGGAGTACGATTATCAGCCCATTTCTAACGATTACAACGTCTTCATCAAATTATTAGATACAGAAACAGAAGTCATTCCGCTGTACAACGTTCCCGACCAGGGCACGTTCGACAAAGGCACCAACATGCGCATCTACCAGCATACCTGCGTGGTGCCCCTCGATTTGTTTTATCAGCTCTCTTACAACAAGATAGATAAAATTCGCGTGGTTTATAAAAAGCAAAAACGCACGTTTACTCTGACGGCGGAGCAGCAGGAGGCTGTGCAAAAAGCGGTGCAGTGTGTGGGGAAAGCAGCAGGTTTGTGGCCGGTGAAGCCTTAGATTTTTTTGTTAAAGTTTAGTAATAACTAAACAATATGCAAAACTGGCGTATTTTTTCAATAAATGAAAAGACTACCATGCTTGGACACGATGAACTTACCAAGACCAAAACCTACTGGACTATGAAAATCCAGAATGACTTGTTCA
The DNA here is from genome assembly GCA_046153985.1 of Saprospiraceae bacterium. GTDB lineage: Bacteria > Bacteroidota > Bacteroidia > Chitinophagales > Saprospiraceae > JABWAJ01. Next base: position 965 of record JBJXFD010000061.1, on the reverse strand, counting down.
ATGCTGTTGAAGAGTATCTCAAAGTGAATAACCTCACGCGTACCCAATTTGCAGAACAACTCGGCGTTAGCAAAGGCTATGTAAGTCAGATACTTAATGGCGAATTTGATCACCGGGTTTCCAAGTTGGTGGAAATCATGCTTGCCATAGGTAAGGTGCCTGACCTGCAGTTAAAGCCAATCTATCCCCAGGATACTGAAAATACAAAGGAGCAACCTGCACTTGAACAAGCACAAGAAGCAGCTTAGGCTTTTTTGGCTTCGGAACAAAACAACCCTGTCTCTACTCAGTTCCCGCTCACGCCACATTCATCCTCGTCGCCTTCGCCACAGCCTCATACCTCGAATTCACCTGCAATTTTTTGTAAATATTTTTCAGGTGGAAACGCACGGTATTCGGACTCACAAACATTACTTTGGCAATATCCCGGTAACTCTGGCCGTCGCAGAGTAAATCCAGGACTTCCCGTTCCCGCGCAGAAAGCGACATCATCGGATTGTACGCTTCGCTGAAATAGGAAACCACCCTGCGCGCTACGTGCGAACTCATCGGCGAGCCGCCGGTGCGCACTTCCCGGATGGCGCCGAGAATCTTTGAAGGAAAAACCCCTTTGGTCAGGTAGCCGAAAGCGCCGGCTTTCAATGCCTGAAAAATGTGTTCGTCGTCGCTGTAAGCAGTAAGCATGATGATGTGAACATCAGGCAGGTTCTGTCGGAGTGCCCGGGCGCATTCGATGCCCGACATCCCTGGCAGGTCAATATCCATTAAAACGACTTCGGGACGAAGTCCCGGCAGGAAGGACAGCGCCGTTGGGCCATCCTCAAAAGTGGCGAGGCAGCGAAACTCATCGGTCATGTCGAGGAGTTTCTGCAAGCCTTCGCGGATGTCACGTTGATCATCCACAATAGCAACAGAGATCATAGCTTTGTGTGTTTAGTCGGATGAATGAGTGTTGATTCGAACAA